>NZ_JAWJYQ010000023.1:0-172941 GCF_032971465.1 Pseudomonas sp. LSJ-87
GAGCTGCGTGAGCGCGCGCTGGCGGTGTAAGGCCTGACAGGATCGGCGCCACCTCAAGGCTGGCGCCGATCCTTTGTGGGAGCGGCCTTGTGTCGCGATGGGCCGCAAAGCGGCCCCCCGGATTTCAGCGTCAACGCAACAATCGCCGGGGCTGCCATGCAGCCCATCGCGACACAAGGCCGCTCCTACAGGGATAGCGACCTGCCTCAGAATCCTTGAGCCGGTGCCACCCACAGCATCGCTCAAAGGGCAAGTTCGGTGTCCTTGTCGGTGTAAGGCCTGACAGGATCGGCACCACCTCAAAGCTGGCGCCGAACCTGTGTAGGAGCGGCCTTGTGTCGCGACGGGCCGCAAAGCGGCCCTCCAGATTTCAGCGTCAACGCAACAATCGCCGGGGCTGCCATGCAGCCCATCGCGACACAAGGCCGCTCCTACAGGGACAGCGACTGGGGCGCCGTGCTCGGTAACCCCCGCGCGGGCCTTCGACCAGGCAATCAGTTTCAGCTGGCACTGTAGCGAGGTGCCAGCCGGTTGCTGGAAAGCTCACCGAACAGGGCTTGACGGTTACTCTCGTAGGTTTCGTAGCGCTGCAGGTCATGCAAGGCAGGGATGGAGATCAGTACCTTGTTTTCGAAGTCCTGCAGGGCGCCTTCGACCAGGTCGTCAACCGACATCACGATACCTGGGTCGAGGTTCTCCACCGGCAAGCCGCCAATCGCCCAGAAGTCGGTGGCCGTGGCGCCAGGCAGCACGGCCTGGACCTGGATGCCGTGTGGCGAAAGTTCCTTGTACAGCGACTGGGTGAAGGCGGTGACGTACGCCTTGCTGGCGCCATAAACGCCATTTAGCAGCTCCGGGACCAGGCTGACGACCGACGAGATATTGATCACTGCACCTTGCTGGCGGGCAACGAAGCCTGGCGTCACGGCATAGGTAAGGCGGGTGAGGGCGGTGACGTTGAGGCTGATCATCTCGGCCATGCGTTCGACATCGCTTTCCAGCAGGGGGGTATGGGTGCCGATACCGGCATTGTTCACCAGCAGGGTGATGCTCGCGTCTTCACGCAACTTGCGCTCGACCCGGGCGAGTTCATCGGGGCTTGCCAGGTCTGCCGGGAAGACTTCGACACTTTGCCGGGTTTCCTGGCTGATGCGGCTGGCCAGTGCATTGAGGCGGTCGCGGTTGCGTGCGACCAGCACGAGGTCATAGCCGAGGCGGGCCAGGCGCTCGGCGTATACCGCGCCGATACCCGAGGAAGCGCCGGTAATGAGGGCGGTGCCTTTGTGCGAGTGAGTCATGATTCAAGCTCCAGTGGTTGGGGACTGGGGCCATGATGCGGTAGATTCCCACTGGCTCAAATGACGTATATGGTAGTGTTTCAGGACACTACCAGACGGAGCCCGGTCATGCATCGCATCGGCTATCTGATCACCGAAGGTTTTCAAATCATGGGCCTGGCCACGCAGACGGTGTTCGAGGTCGCCAACCTCGTCGCCGGGGAGGCGTTTTACCGGGTGCAGAACTTCTCGGTAGGTGGCGGCATGGTCCGCTCATCGCTGGGCATGCCCATCGAAACCCTGCCGTTGGCTGCACCAGGCCTGGCTGACACCTGGATGGTCAGCGGTACCCTGACCCCCGAGACGCCCCCCGCCGATGAGGTGCTGGCGTGTGTGCAAGGCTTTGTTGCCAGTGCGCGCAGGACCGCCGGGCTGTGTACCGGCTCCTTCGTGCTGGCGCAGGCCGGTGTGCTGGACAATCGCCGGGCCACCACCCACTGGGCCTATGCCAAGGCACTGCGCACCCTGCACCCCAAGGTCGAGGTCGACGATGACCGGATCTTCATCATCGATGGGCCGGTCTGGACATCGGCGGGAATGACCGCGGCCCTCGACATGGCGCTGGCCATGGTGGAGAAAGACCTGGGGGCAGAGCTGGCCAGGTCGGTGGCGCACAAGCTGGTGATGCATCAGCGGCGCTCAGGCGGGCAGTCGCAACATTCCGAACTGCTCGCCCTGGCGCCGAAGTCGGACCGCATCCAGAGCGCCCTGGAATACGCCCGCCAGCACCTGAGCCGCCCGCTCAGTGTCGAAGAGCTGGCCGGTGTGGTGCACCTGAGCCCCAGGCAGTTCACCCGGGTGTTCACTGCCGAAACCGGGCAGTCCCCGGCCAAGGCCGTGGAGAACCTGCGCCTGGAGGCTGCCCGCCTGATGATCGAGCAAAGCCGGCACAGCCTGGATGTGGTGGCCAGGGAGACCGGCTTCAGAGACCGTCGGCACCTGCGCGAGGTGTTCATCCGCGGGTTTGGGGTGCCGCCGCAGGCGGTGCGCAGGGATGCCAGGCGAGTGGTCTAGAGGGTCGTTCAGGCTTCCTCGAAATGCATCTCCGGTGGCTTGCGCTTGAAACCACGGGTAATCACGGTCAGGTAGAGCACCCCGAGGCAGAGCCAGCCTGCCCCCAGGTAGATCGCCAGGTGATCGAGACTCGCCATCAGCCACAAGGTGGAGGCAAAGCCCACCAGGGGGAATGCGAGGTACATCAGCAGCGCGTTGGCACCACGCTGCTGCATGGCAACCCAGTAGTGGAAGATCACCGCGAGGTTGACCAGGCTGAAGGCGAGAAAGGCACCGAAGTTGATGAACGAGGTAGAGGTCGTCACGTCCATGCGCAAGGCGAGCAGGGCGACCACCCCGCACAGGATGATGCTGGGCACCGGCGTACTGAAGCGCTCGCTCAGCTTGCCGAAGAATGATCTGGGCAGCACACCGTCACGCCCCATCGCATACAGCAGGCGGGAGGCGCTGGCTTGCGCCGACAGGCCCGAAGTGAACTGGCCGACGATCAGCCCCAGCAGGAAGATGCTGACGAAGATGTCGCCACCGATGTTCTGGGCAATTTCATAAGCCGCAGCGTCGGCGTTGGCAAAGTCGGTGGATGGGTGAGCGAGCTGAACGAAGTAACTGCAGGCGATGAACAGCCCGCCGCCGATCAGGGTGATCAGCAGGATGGCTTTCGGGATGTTTTTGCGTGGTTCCCTGGTTTCTTCGGTCAGGGTGCTGACCGCGTCGAAGCCCAGGAATGAATAGCAGGCAATCGCCGCACCGCTCATGATCAGCGGCAACTGGGTGCCTTCCTTGTAGAACGGCTCGAGTGTCCACAGCGGCACCGTGGGGTCGCCCCAGACATAGTGCACCGCGAGCGCAACGAACGCCGCCAGCACCAGCAACTGAATGAACATCAACAGGCCATTGACGGTCTTGGCCAGCCGCAGGCCGATCACATTGATCGTCGTGGTGATGCCGATGAATGCCAGCACCCAAATGGCTTGCGGCACGCCCGGGAACGCCGAGTGCAGATAGGCCGCGCCAATGAGCCAGATCGCCATGGGCAGGAACAGGTAGTCGAGCAACACCGCCCACCCGGTGATGAAGCCCAGCTGCGGGCTGATCGATTTGCGCACGTAGGTATAGGCGGACCCGGCGACTGGAAAGGCGCGCGCCATGTGGCCGTAGCTCAAGGCGGTAAAGAGCATGGCGATGGCGGCAGCGAGGTAGGCTGCGGGTACCCTCCCTCCCGTGGTCTCGGCCAGGATACCGAATGTGCCCAGGACGATGATGGGGGTCATGTAGGCGATGCCGAAAAGCACCACCGAGCCCAGCGAAAGCGTTCGCTTGAGTGTGGCCATTACTGCTTGCTCCAGCTTGTGATTGTTATTCAGAGTCGAACACGCTGCCGTCCCTGGCGGCCTTGCATTCCAGTAAGAGAGCCTGGAAGGGTGGAATATTCAGGAGGGGATGATCAGTTCGCGAAGGCCGTTGGCGTGCTCGACCTGTTCACCCGGCAGCTGGATGCGGCGCTGGGCGATGTAGGTGTAGTCGCGCCGTGACTGCTGCAGTTGCTCCATGGTCAGCTCGACGGTCATGCGGCACTCGCTACGGCCGGCTTCGCACAGCAACTGGCCGTACGGGTCGACGACGGCACTGCCGCCAGCGAAAACCAGGCCGCCATCACCGTCGCCCACGCGGTTGACCATGACCGCGAAGGCCTGGTTTTCCATGGCGCGTGCGGTGATGGCGGTTCTGTGGGTGGGCCCGTACGGGTCCATGTTGCCGTTGGTGACAATGATCAGTTCTGCGCCCAGCTGCCCCAGGGCGCGGGCGGTTTCAGGGAATTCGATGTCAAAGCAGATCAGCAGGCCGACACGGATGCCTTTGAACAGGGCTGTCGCAAAACGGTCGCCTGGGGTGAAAACCCCGCAGTCCGATGCCCAAAGGTGGGTCTTGCGGTAGGTGAGCGCTACGCCATCAGGCGTGACCAGCACGGTGGTGTTGTAGAAACGACCGTCGTCTGCGGCTTCGGCCAGCCCGACGACCACGGCAACGTTTTGCGCTTGTGCGGCCTGTTGGACTGCCGTGATGCTCGGGCCATCCAGTGGTTCGGCGATGCGTCCGATGTTTTCTTCGGTTGGGAAGCCCATCAACTGGGTTTCCGGGAAGACCAGCAGATCGGTATCGGCGCCGCAGTTGCCGATCGCCTCGATGGTGCGCTGCAGGTTGTACGCGGTATCGCCATCGCGACCGGCCAGTTGGACAAGCTCTACCTTCATTTCCAATCCTCGACTAACGGCTTCGACCGCCATGCCCTGGCGGCATGGGGTGTAAAAAACGATCCCGGTACAGGTTCGCTCAGCGTAAGCTAGCCCGGATTATGGGGTGGTCATCATGGCGGGGGGTATTACGCCCACGTGGTAACCCAACAGGGGTAGAGGATGAATTTTACGCTGCACGACATCGCCTGGCACCGATCGGTAGGCCAATTGATCGACACCCTCGACAAGGACCACTTCTGGACAGCCCTGGTGCGGTTGCTGAACGAGTACGTTGCCTGCGACAGCTGGGTTGCGCTGCTGTTTTCCGCAGGGCGCCCGCAGGTGTTCGCCGAATGCCCCAGTGCAGACGGCAACCCTGACCCGTTGTTCCAGGACTATCTGAACGGCCTGTACCTGCTGGACCCGTTCTACGTGGCCAGCCGAGAGGCTGTGGTGTCCGGCCTGGTGCGCCTGGCGGACGTGGCCCCTGAGTGTTTCGAGCAGACGGACTACTACCAGCGCTATTTCCGGCTTAACGTGGTTGCCGATGAAATTCAGTTCAACGTGCAGCTGGATGCGCAGCGCACGTTGTGCCTGTCGTTGGGTAGCAAGCGCCGGTTCAGCATCGAGCAGGTCACCCTGCTGGAACTGTTGCGGCCTTGGGTCACTGCGCTGATGCGCCAGCGGATGACGTTCGAGCGGGAGTTGCTGGAAGAGGCCACCAAGCCCGCGCCGCACTGGCAAAGCCGCATGGAGGACAGGGTCGAGCAGATGGAGTCGCCGCTGACCGGGCGTGAGCTGGAGGTGGGCCGGCTGATGCTCAGCGGGTGTTCCAGCAAAGAGATCGCGCGCAAGCTTGAAATCTCCGTGGAGACAGTGAAAGTGCACCGCAAGCATATGTACAGCAAGCTGGGTATCAAATCGCAATCGGAGCTTTTTTCGCTGTTTCTTCAGGCCCAGCTGGGTTGATTCCGGCCAACTAGATGCCCCCCTCATGGGGCTGCACATGACTTGTTGCTTTAGCAGGGAACCTGTGGGAGCGGGTTTACCCGCGAACACCGGCTTAGCCGGTGCCATCCACCGCGTCGCTTGCTTCGCGGGCATGCCCGCTCCCACAAAGACCGCGCGGGCACCCAGGCCTGCGCTGCATCTTCAGATTCGACTGGTAATTAAAAATGACCCGCCCGCTGTTTGTTTCCATCGATGGGCCCAAGGGCACCGGCAAGACCACGCTTCTGGAGGCGGTTACCAAGGCCCTGAGGGCTGACAACAAGAAAGTGATCCGGCTTTGCGAGAAAAAAAGCGACCCCTACCGGGGAGAAACCATGGCCCTCGTCAACCAACTGGTCAGAAACCCCTCCCGGGACCTGGAATTGAGGGTATGCGAGCGCTTCGCCGAAAGCCGTGCCTGGATTTCCCGGCATGTGCTGCCGAGGCAGCCAGTAGACAGCATCATCCTGATCGATCGCTGGTACCCGTCCGATGCCGCATTTCGCCGCAGCGTGGCGTTCGACGAGATCCTGCGCCTGAACCTCGAGCGAAATGTGCAAGTGCCCGATTTGCATGTCGGCGTTGTCACGGCCCCTGATACTTCATGGGCAAGGGCCGCGGCACGAACGCGCGGGTTGGGTAGTACGGTGATCCATAGCCTGGACGAGCAGGTTGCCTGTACCGAGGCGTTCGAACGTGCGGTAGCGGAACACGGCTGGGTACTGTGCCGTAATGAAGGGGCCATCGAGGATGCAACGCGGCAGGTAGTGGCCGAGATCGATGGCGTGCTTCAGTGTGTTGATCGGGCTGGGGGCTGGCCTGTTCGCGGTGGTAGCTGACGTACCCCGGTGGATGCTGCATCATGCCTGGCCATTTACCGCCCCAGGGAGACAGCGATGATCAAGACCGGCGATACACTGCCCGACGTAACGCTTTGGCCGGCGTTCGCAACGCTTTGCCATGTTGGTCGACAACCTGGTGGTCAGGCACATCGCGGTCGAAGCACCCGGCAAGTTCGAGTGCAGCGACGCCGCGAGCATGTTGGCTGTTTGTAAGCCCTGAAGGCATACACAGGTCCTGTGGGAGATTGCCCAGCCCTTTGGGTCGCGCTGTCGCACAGATAACGGAATTCGCAAGCGATCCTCTTACCCTGTGGGAGCGGCTTTAGCCGCGAAAAATCCAACGCGGTGCATGGCACCGGCTGCGCCGGTGTTCGCGGCTAAAGCCGCTCCCACAGGGTCCCTGCTAATTCAATGAGTTATGTGCAGTTCTATGGGAGCGCATGCGGTGTAACGGCTACGCGGCAAAGTCGGTAGAGAGCGACAGGTCCCGCCACTGGGCCAGTTCTTGCTCGACCGCGCTGTTCTTGGCCTCGATGCGCGCGACGGCGTCGCTGCCCAGCGCCAGGCGCAGTGGCGGGTTCGCCGCATTGGCCAGGGCCAGCAGGGCTTCGGCCAGCTTCGCAGGGTTGCCGGGCTGGGCATGGTTGGCCGCCTCGGCGTAGTGGCGCATGACACCGACGGTGGCTGCGTAGTCAGGCAGCTCCAGGGCCGTCTTCACCAGCGATTGGTCATCCAGGAAGTCGGTACGGAAGAAGCCCGGCTCGACCACGGTCACCTTGATTCCCAAGGGGGCCAGCTCCTGATGCATCGCTTCGCTGATGCCTTCGACCGCGAACTTGGTCGAACCGTACACCCCCCAGCCCATGTAGGCCTGGTAGCCGCCGAGCGACGAGATGTTGATCACGTGGCCACTGCGTTGGCGACGCATGTGGGGCAGTACGGCGCGGGTTACGTTGAGCAGCCCGAAAACGTTGGTGGCGAACAGCCGTTCGGTTTCGCTGGCGCTGGTTTCTTCTACCGCGCCGAGCACGCCAAAACCGGCGTTGTTGACCAGCACGTCGATTTGCCCGAAATGCTTGATGCCAGCAGCGACCGCCGCATGGGCGTCCTCTTCGCGGGTCACATCCAGGCGCACGGCCAACAGGTTCGGGTGCCGGCCAAGGCGAGCCTCGATGTCTTCCGGGTTACGCGCCGTTGCGATGACGGCGTCACCCGCTGCCAGGGCCTGTTGGGCGATCAGGGTGCCGAAACCGCGGGAAGCGCCAGTAATGAGCCAGGTACGCATGTCAACTCCTCCTGTATCCGACCCTGCACCATGCGGGCCTTCTCGATGAGTTGAGCGAACTTTAAAATCTGCGGATTGATGTGATAATCCCATGAATATTACATAGGCCTTTGAGTAGCTTTCAGCAATGAAGCCAACCAGCACCGCCGACCTGTCCGTGTTCCTGTGCATTGCCCGCCACCTGAACTTCAGCCGCGCGGCGGTCGAGCTGGGCCTTACGCCCTCGGCCCTCAGCCATGCGCTGCGGGCCCTGGAAACCCGTCTTGATGTTCGCCTGTTCAACCGCACCACGCGCAGTGTGGCGCTTACCGAGGCAGGGGAGCGTCTTTACCAGAGGCTGCAACCGGCCTTTCGGGACATCGCCGACGCGCTGGAGGACCTCAACAACTTCCGCGACAAACCGTCAGGCAACCTGCGCATCACCGCCGGGCGTGCCGCAGTAGAGCTCGCGCTACTGCCACTGGCCAATCGCTTTCTGCTGGCGTATCCGGATGTACGCCTGGAAATCGTCAGTGACGATGCGCTGGTGGACATGGTGGGCACCGGCTTTGACGCCGGCGTGCGCCTGGGGGAGCGACTCCAGGCGGACATGGTTTCGCTGCCCATCGGCCCTTACCTTCGTTCGGTGGTGGTAGCGGCGCCCGCGTTCTTCGATCGATATCCTGTTCCACAGCACCCGCAAGACTTGAAGCAGCTACCTTGCATCGGGCACCGCTTCCCTGGTGGCGCACTTTATCGATGGGAATTCGAGCGCGGGGGCGTGCAACTGGAGGTCGATGTACAGGGGCCCTTGGTATTGGGTGACGTCAGCCTGATGCTGGCGCCTGCCTTGCAAGGGCTCGGCCTGGCCTATGTGTTCGAAGACATGGCCAAGGAGCACCTGGAGCGTGGCCATCTGCAGCAGGTGCTGGGGGACTGGTGTCACTACTACCCGGGGCTGTATCTGTACTACCCGAGCCGCCGCCAGGTGCCTGCGGCGCTGCGGGCCTTCATCGAGTTCGTACGGGAGCAGCGCTAGCGTGAGCATGGCTTCTGGAGGCAGGTAGGGAAGGGCTAAACTGGCGCCAGTTCCAGCGCGTTTCGCTTTGCCGTCGCTGCCTGCGATGCCATATGCCAAACCACTGTTTCAAAGGTATTGGTGTTTCGCCGGGCAGATGTGTAAGGCCCCGCAGCCGCGCACATCTCATCTCTTGCCCGGCAATACCGAGCCGAGAACTTGCCTGGCCGTCTGCACGATGACCCCAGCCTGGTCCGGGTCGCCCTTGAGCAGGCTGCTGGCGAACTTCTTCGCCTGTTCAAGCTTGATGTGCGGCGGCAAGGGAGGTACGTCCGGATCGGTCTTGAACTCGATCAACACCGGCCGGTCAGCCGCCAGGGCTCGCTCCCAGGCGTCGGCAATGTCTTCTTCGCGTTCCACATAGATGCCTTGCAAGCCGATGGAGATGGCGAACAGATGGTAGGGCACATCAGGAATCGTCTGTGAGGCCTCGAACTTGGGGTCGCCCTCCATTACCCGTTGCTCCCAGGTCACCTGGTTGAGGTCTTCGTTGTTGAACACCGCGCAGATCCACTGTGGGTTTTCCCACAGGCGCCAGTACTTGGCGACGGTGATCAGCTCGGCCAGGTTGTTCATCTGCATCGCCCCGTCACCCACCAATGCCACCACGCTGCGCCGCGGATGGGCGAACTTGGCGGCGATGGCATAGGGTACCGCCGCACCCATGCTGGCCAGGCCACCGGACAACGAACACTGCATGCCCTGGCGTATCTGCAGGTCGCGGGCAAACCAGTTGGCGCAGGACCCGGAGTCGCTGGTGACGATGGCGTGGTCGGGCAGGCGAGGGGAGAGTTCGTGCACCACGCGCTGGGGGTTGATCGGGTCGGCCTTGACCAAGGCGCGTTTCTGCAGGGTCTTGTCCCAGTCTGCGCGCCAGCCTTCGACCTTGTCGCGCCAACGGCGCTCGGTCTTGTGTTCGAGCAATGGCAGCAGTGCCCGCAGCGTTTCGCTGGCGTCACCGACCAGGTTGACCTCCATGGGGTAGCGCAGGCTGAGCATGTCTGGCTGCAAATCGATCTGCACGCCACGGGCCTGGCCTTCCTCAGGCAGGAACTCGGCGTAGGGGAAGCCGGAACCGATCATCAGCAAGGTGTCGCATTCGCTCATCAACCGATAACTCGGTTCGGTACCTAGCAGCCCGATGGCGCCGGTGACCCAGGGCAGGTCGTCTGGCACTACGGCCTTGCCCAGCAGCGCCTTGGCCGCGCCTGCACCAAGCGTTTCAGCTACCGCGATCACCTGTTCGGTGGCTTGCAGTGCACCGGCTCCGACCAGGATCGCCACTTTTCGCCCAGCGTTGAGTACCTCGGCGGCACGTTGCAGGTCCTGCTCGAAAGGCACCACCCTGGGCCTGCTGTAGCCGATGCCGGAATGCACCGTGCCATGGGCTTTCGGTGGTTCGTGGTAGGGCAGGTCCTGCAGGTCGTTGGGCAGGATGATGGCGGTGACCCGGCGTTCGCCGACGGCGGTACGTACGGCGCGATCGAGCAAGTGGCGCACCTGTTCCGGGGTCGAAGCCTGCTGGACGAAGGCACCTGCGACGTCCTTGAACATCGACAGCAGGTCCAGCTCCTGCTGGTAATGCCCGCCAAGCGCTGCTCGCGCCTGCTGGCCGACGATGGCCAGCACCGGCTGGTGATCCATGCGCGCGTCATACAGGCCGGTAAGCAGATGTGAAGCGCCGGGGCCGGAGGTGGCAATGCACACGCCCAATTCGCCGGTGAACTTGGCATGGGCGCTGGCCATGAAGGCCGCCATTTCCTCGTGGCGTGCCTGGATGAACTGGATCTTGCCCTCGGCCCGGCTCAACGCCCCGAATACCCCGTTGATGCCGTCGCCGGGGTAACCGAAGATGCGCCGCACCCCCCATTGATACAAGCGCTCCACCAGAAAGTCGCCTACCGTGCTGGTCATTGCCTTCTCCCGTCCTGTGACCGATAGGGTCTGGACTTGGCGCGGATCGGGAAAGTTTCAAGCGTGTGCGCACTGGTCTACCGACTGGAACCTTGCATGAGCCATCGGGTTCGCAAGTGAACGGACAACAGGATCAGGATGCTCGACATGAATGCGACAGACACTGCGGGTGCCACCGTGCAGACCTTGTATTTCAAGGACGACGGTGCAACGCCGAACAGCCGTTTCCCGGTATTGCTGTACCGCTTGCAAGTCAACCCGTCGCAAGACTGCGCCAGTGCCTTCGAGGCGCTGTTCACCGCACACCAGTGGGTGCCGCTGTGGCGCGGCGGGATCTTCGATTACCATCACTTCCACCCCAATGCTCATGAGGTTCTGGGCGTCGCATGCGGCCGGGCGCGGGTGACGCTGGGCGGCGAAGCGGGGCAGACAATAAGCGTGAAGTGCGGCGACGTACTGGTACTGCCGGCAGGAACTGGCCATCGCTGCGTCGAGAGCAGCGATGATTTTCTGGTGGTCGGCGCCTATCCCAAGGGGCAGGAAAACTTCGATATCCAGCGCCCAGAAAGCGCAGGGCACCAGCAGGCGCTGGCGCGAATCGCTTCCGTGCCCGACCCCGCACAAGACCCGGTCAACGGCACGCGTGGCGCCCTGATGACGGCCTGGCGCTGAGTTTCTGAGCCGGTCGTCGCCCCTGCTGAACGGCTGCACTCAAGCCAGGATCAATCGAGCTGAGTCGCCCGATTTCACTCAGCCAGCAGGAGTTACAGCGATGGCCAAGTACCTGTACCTGATCAGCTACATCCTCGACAACCAACCCGGCACCTGCGAGTTGCGCAGCGACCAGGAGGACCTGAGCCGCGAAGCGGCGCGCGATTACCTGCAAGGCATGCACCGCAACGAAGCGTCATCTTTCACTGACGTGCAGGTGCAGCGTCTGGAGCACGACCATGAGCCAGGCACATCGCCGGGGCATTATCAGCAGCCATGAAAAGGTGAGGGCTGGCAGATGAAACGAAGAGGTGAAACCTACAGACGGTGGTGCGACCCGATCCTGCACCATCAGACCCATGAGGAAACGCTCGGCACCGGCACCTGCCTGGAAGTGCAGACGCGCTTGTCACGCACAGGCGCCACGCAGTTGTTCATCGGTGTCTATCGCACCGACGGTTCCGTGCTGTGCGAACGGATCTACGACCAGCGCGCGGGGGAAACCATGAGGCGGGCGCTGCTGTGGGGTGTGGGGTATGCCCGGCGCGTCGCGGGTGAGGGCGAGGCGTTGCGTAGCGAACCGGCTGGAAGCGCTGCAGCGTCTGGCTGAACGCTTGAGGCACCGCCGTGGAAAAGAGCGATGACCAACCAGTCAAAATTAATGAATCTTTTTACACGTTGCTCGCTCCATTAGTCTGAATTGGTGAAGGAGAGTGCAATGGCTGGACAGCAGTTGTATGTGATCGAGTACGAGCTTCATGGGGAATTTCGCACCTTCATCATCCGGCTCGAGCGTATGGACAACGCCGAAGCCTGGCACTGGGCAAGTTGCGATGCCGGCGTGGGTATCATCCCGCGGTTCGGCCAGCACAAGATCAAGAAGGTCAGCCGGCCGATGGCTGAGCGCTACGGCATCAACAATGTGCGCTGGCGGGTATCGGGCGACGGGCCGGAGTTCGTCGCACCGACCATTGATGTAAAGAAATTCTCCAATAGCGGTACCGGCGGTACCTGAAGCTTGTTGTGACCAGGACCTGCCTGAAATCTTCAGGCAGGCCTTCACTCATGGGTTCGCTTCTCAAGTTTCGAGGCACCATCATTCTCACTTTCAGGAGCCAGTACGTGCCGCAAATCATCACTCCAGGCACCCCTGAACACGAGATCAGCGAGCGGAACGCCCGCATGTTCGGTTCGCCAAAAGAGCGCCTTGATTTCTACCGCCGTGAAATCCAGTACGAGACCAGCATCCTCGCCAACCGCACAGACGCCTATCTCGCCGCGCAGTCGTTTCTGGTGATCGCCTTCGTATCGTCGATGGGTAACCTCAATCAGAGCTGGGGCGAGATGTTCACGCTGGTGGTTCCGCCGTTTCTCGCATTGCTGGGCGTGTTGAGTTCACTCAATGCGTGGCCGGGCATTCGCGCGGCCTACAAGATCATCGAGCACTGGCAACTGAAACAGAGCCACCTTCTGCGCAGCGAGCCACTGATGGGGCTGGCATATGACGAATCGCCACTGTTCAGCGAGGCGGAAACCTCCCTGGCCGGGCACCGCAAGTCGTTGTTGTTTTCGCTGCGTACACCTTGGATATTCCTGGTCTTCTGGATGATTCTCGGTATTTACGCGGTATTCATCCAGCTGGCCTGAGCGGCGCGGCTGCCCCCGAGACAACGCGGTGCTCCAATCGTTGTCGACTCTGATTACCGCCACCTTCAAAGCCTTTGCTCCGGTACCAATAACCAGGTTTGATTGCGCCATTTTCTCTGGGCCTCCAAGCAAATGTCATAGATCACAAACGCTGAACTCCTGCCGCCTCACCTGCGTCCCTCGAATGAATGCCCCATTAAAGACGGCATCCACCCAACTATCCGCTTCGAGGGCGAAACGATGGACAAGACCAATCAAAGCTCGACCTCTCCACCCGGCAGCACCCAGGAACATGCCTTGATCGATGACGCCGGTGCGCTGCTTGGCGAGGCCAGGCACAAAGGCAGCGAGCAGTTCGAACACTACCGCGATAACGCAGCCGATCAGCTTGATTCGCTTGAGGAGGGGGCGCGCTCGGCTGCTGCTGCGCTGCAAGGCAACGACAGCCTCGGGCTGTCGCAGTACCTGAACCAGGCAGCAGAGTGCGTGGGTGAGTTTGCCGAGCAGGTACGCCATGAAAGTGCCGAAAGCCTGCTGCAGCGTGGTGCTCAGTTGGCCAGGAGCAACCCGGCGCTCTTTTTGGCCGGTAGCGTCGCCATCGGGTTTGCCGTGTCGCGTTTCATGCGAGCCAGCACCAGCCATGAGTCCACCACCCCTGCGTCGTCCGCTGATTGGCCGCAGTCCCGCCCCGCGCAGCCAGTGCCTGATCGTGGTAGCGACATATCCACCCGTGAACCTTTCACCCCCGTCGACCCAGTCGGCCCTGGTGCAGGCACGCCGGTCAGTGGCAGCCCGTTCGAGCGCGATCCACTCAAAGGAGGTGAATGATGAACAAAGACCCCTTGCATACCACCCCAGGCCTGCACACGGTGGAAGACGACGCCGTCGGTGTTGGCGGTTTGTTGCGCCAGCTGATGCGGGAAGTACCGGCCCTGTTCACCAAAGAGCTGGCGCTGGCCAAGGCAGAGCTGCAGCAGAACCTCGCCACCCTCAAGGCCGGCACGGCTGCGGTGGCAGCGGGCGCGATCGTGATGCTGGCGGGCTTCGTCATCCTGTTGCTGGCGGCAGTCTACGCCCTGGCGATGGTAGTCGAGCCTTGGCTGGCAGCCTTGATCGTGGGCGCGGTCACCTTGGTGATCGGGTTCATCATGTTGCAGTCGGGCAAGAAACGGTTCGAACCCACGCACCTGGCCCCTGACCGCACCTTGCATGCCATGCAGCAGGACAAGGACACGCTGAAGAGGAAACTGCCATGACCACTTCCTTCGAACATGAAGCGCACAAGGACCCTGACTTGCTCGAGCAGGAAATCAACGCCAAGCGCGAGCATATCAGCGATCTGGTGGACGCCCTCGAACAGCGCCTGAGCCCGGGCCAGATGGTCGACCGAGTCCTGGCCTATGCCAAAGGCAATGGCGGCGAGTTCTTCCAGAACCTGGGCACCACCCTCAAGAACAACCCCGTACCCGCTACCCTGACGGTACTGGGCCTGGCCTGGCTGGGCCTGAACCAGAACCGCCCCTTCAACCCCGGGCCTGCGCACCATGGGCCTGGGTTGGGCGAAAAGGTCGGCGACGCGGTGGACACGGTGAAGGGCGCTTTCGCGCAGGCGGGGGAGGCAGTGCACGACGCCAGCCAGAAGGTGCGCATGAAAGCCCATGACATGCGCGATCGGGCCAGCGAACTCGGCAGCGGCGCCCGCGACTCCATGGGGGCTTCTGCGGATACCCTGCGCCATTCGGCACACAAGGCCGCAGACCAGGCCACGGCTCTGAAAGGCCAGTTCGATCATCTGCTTCAGGAGCAACCGCTGGTATTGGCCGCTTTGGGGATAGCACTGGGTGCGGCATTGGGGGCGGCGCTACCCAGTACCCGCAAGGAAGACCAGCTGATGGGCGCCAGCAGCGATCGCTTGACCGACACACTCAAGGCCAAGGGTCGCGAGGTGAAGGCGTCGGTCGAAGAGTCGCTCGATCAGGCGGGTGGTAAAGCGTCGACACAGGCAGAGCGCAGGCCTGGAGACTCCGACCTTTCCTCGGGGTTGGGCTTCAATTCCTGATCCTGGGCATCTTCGTCGTCGGCCCAACTGCCCCGGCAGAGGGCCGGCGGCTATCTGTGTGCAGGACAATCGCTTGCAGCTTGAATCAGGGAGGCTCTGCTTTGAAGATCGACGCGTTGTTGACCGAACTCCTCAATGCCCGTGGACCTCTAGCGCTGCAGGTTGTCCCGAGCGGCATCGTCTGCCTGCTGTTCGCGAGGCGACTGTGGGGCCGTTTCGCAGTTTCGGCCCATCGCCTGATACTCCTTGCGAAGTTGATGGATCTCTCGGTTGTCGAGAGATTCGAGACCTAGTACCGATTGCTCTGCGGACTTTGTAGCGCGGATCAGTTCGTCGAGCTTCACGTGGATGATGTCGTTGTCACGGTTCTGGGTGTTCTGAATCAGAAAGACCATCAGGAAAGTGATGATGGTCGTCGATGTGTTGACGATCAGTTGCCAGGTGTCGTTGTAGTGGAACCAGGGCCCGGACGCAGCCCACAGGGTGATGAGCACCACGGCGATGAGGAAGGTACTGGGTTTACCAGCGTGCTTGGCGAGCCATTGGCAGAACAGCGCGAATTTCATGGTGTTATCTCCACTGCTATCTACGATTCTGACCGCAGCGGTGCGCTGAAATCTTTTTTGCTTTTTCGCCTGGATGACGGGATACACCTGGCGCGCTGCAATTCCTGCAAGCCAACGCTGGGCAGGTATAAGCATTGCCGCTACGCTTTGATCCTCGCGCCAGGTCAAGAATTTTCCACAGTGAAGAAAACAGTTCGGGTTGATGATCTTCAGGTCTTCGTCACAACAGCCTCGGCCGGCAGCTTTTCGGCTGCGGCCAGGTTGTTGGATATTTCACCGGCCTTGGCCAGCGGCGCAGTCCAGCGCCTGGAAAGCTGCCTGGGTGCCAGGTTGTTCGTGCGTTCCACGAGGCGTTTGCGGCTTTCGGATGATGGCGAGCGATACCTGCCTCATGCCCGTCAGGCCTTGGAGGCACTGGACAACGGTGAGGTGGCGCTGACCGAGGGGCGAGATGAGATCGCGGGTACACTTCGCCTGTCCATGCCCTCGGATATTGGCAGGAATCTGCTGCTGCCCTGGTTGGACGATTTCCAGCGATTGCACCCCAAGGTGATGCTGCAACTGCGGATCAGCGATCAGGTGGCCGACCTTGTCGGCCAGCAACTGGATGCGAGTATCCGATATGGGCAGCTGGCAGATTCCAGCCTTGTTTCACTGATGCTTGCCCCTGGAAATCGCAGAACGGTCTGCGCCTCGCCACATTACCTGGCACGACATGGGGCACCAGGGGCCTTGGAAGATCTGGGCAGGCATAATTGCCTGCGTTATGTGATGGGCGAGCAAACCTACGAGCGATGGAGCTTCCATTTGCCCGATGGCGTCAAGACCGTGCAAGTCACAGGCGACCGCGTGAGCGATGACGCCGATATCGTTCGGCGTTGGGGTGTGGACGGATTGGGGGTCGTTTACAAATCCAGGCTGGACGTGCTGGCGGACATACGTGCCGGGCGGCTGATCGAGTTGTTTCCCGGGGATTACGGTCAACCTGCGCCGTTGCAGCTGGTGTGCGCTCATCGAACATCGCTCACACCTGCTGTGCAGGTGCTCAGAGCGTTTCTGGCGGAGCGTTTCGAGCAGCTCATCGCTGCTGATGGATAAGGTGACGGGGCTCATGGCCCCGCCTTCGTTGCGTTGACCGGGCGAGTGATCAGAAGCCTTCCAGAACGATCTTGCCTTTTGCCTTGCCGCTTTCGATCAGGGCATGGGCGCGTTTGAGGTTGCTGGCACTGATGCTGCCGAAGTGCTCGCCAACGGTGGTCTTGATGACCCCCTCGTCGACCAGCGCCGATACCTTTTCCAGCAGGTTGTGCTGCTTGATCATGTCCTCGGTCTGGTACAGCGAGCGTGTGAACATGAGCTCCCAGTGCACCGACAGCGATTTGCGCTTGAACGGCACGATATCGAGATGCTGAGGGTCATCGATCAGCGCGAGCTTGCCCTGTGGGCGCAGCACTTCGACGATCTGCGCGAGGTACGCATCGGTGTGGGTCAGGCTGATGACGTAATCCACCGAGTTGAACTGAAGTTGTTCCAGTTGCAGGGCAAAGGATGCCGAATGGTCGATGACATGATGTGCCCCGAGTTCGCTGACCCAGGCCTGGGTTTCAGGGCGTGACGCGGTACCGATAACCTTGAGCTGGGTAAGCTTGCGTGCAAGCTGTACCAGGATCGAACCAACACCGCCGCCGGCACCGATGATCAGCAGGCTCTTGCCAGCGCCGCCATTTTCCTCCACACCCAGGCGGTCGAACAGCAATTCCCAGGCGGTGATGGATGTGAGCGGCAAGGCTGCGGCGCTGGCATTGTCCAGACTACGAGGCTTGTGCCCGACGATTCGCTCGTCGACCAGGTGATATTCGCTGTAACTGCCCGGGCGGTCGATTGCACCGGCGTAGAACACTTCGTCGCCAGGCTGGAACAACGACACCTCGGCGCCGACTTCGCGAACGATCCCCACGGCATCCCATCCCAACACTTGAGGGTGGTCACCGCTGCGGCTGGCTCTGACCTTGGTGTCGACAGGGTTTACCGCGATGGCTTTGATTTCCACCAACAGGTCCCTGGCACCGGGTGTGGGCTTGGGCAGTTCGTGCTCGTACAACGATCGGGAATCCTGGATCGGGAGGCCGGGGGTGTCGTAGACGATTGCTTTCATTGGGATGTGACCTTTCAGGTGAGCAGTGGTGACAGGTTAATCGCGTCGCCCCCCTGAAAAACCAGGTTGGTGCCGGAACACTTTCCGCGTTTCGCTGATAATCGGGTACCTCTACACAGGGAGCAGGTGCTCTCGTTCAAGCAGCTGGATGTTGGACGGCTTGACCTGCACTTCGTGAAGTTCAGGCGCTGTAAACCAGCGGCACTCCACGATCTCGTGATTTGCGGTAGGCTTTGCGCCAGTTTCGACAGGCAGTTGATAGAGATAGTGTTCCTCGCCTGCGAGCACGTAGTGGTTGAGGAATCGAGCACCATTGAAGGGTAGGCAAGTCTCCTCCATCAGCTCGCGCTGCGCAGCGTCCAGATGATGCTCGCCTGGATCTATTTTTCCGCCTGGCAACGACCATTCAGCGCTTTGCTTGCGCACGAAAAGGATGCGTCCTGCTTGCAGGCAAATGACCGTCGAATGCCGTTCTCTGGAGTTGTTCATCAGGAGCCTCCCGTACGTTGGAGGTGGCATCAGGGCAAAACTCACCCTGATGCCGGCTGCGGATGATCAGCGATCTTTATCCCACTGTTGATCATCTGCCTGGTTTTGCTGGCCGCCCATGCGGTCCTTGTCTGTCAGGTTCTGGTTCTGCTTGTCGGTCGTACGTTGGCCGCCTTGACTCCCCGTGTCACGGGAACGTTCCCAGTCCTTGTTCATCTTGTCCTCAGGTTTCTGGCCGGACTGGCTGCCACCTTGCTGCTGTTGGCCGGGCATCCGGCCGCCCGAACCCTGGCCGCCTTGCTGGCCGGTGCCGGCAGTGTTGTTACCCATGCCGGTGTCAGCATTACCTTGGTTGCCACCCTTGTCTTGATTGTTTGCCATGATTGCTTACCTCAGGTCAGACACAGGAAGGTCTGTGTGTACTGTTATGACCGAAGCCCGTTCCTGCGGTGTGCAAGAAATATTTGGCAAGCTGACTAAACGCATTAATTTCAAGGGTGCGAAATTTTGGTGTGTGGCCACGAACCTATCTGAAGGGCAAAGCGCGATAGGCGAACCCCTGTTCGGGGCGATCGGTGATCGCCCCTTTTGCGGTTCAGGGGCGGTCCTTGAGGGTTTCGAAGGCTTTGACGCTTTGGATCAGGCTTTTGTTGCTGGCGGAACCTGCACTGTTGAACAGGAAGGAGAAGTCCGAGGCCAACGAAGGGCTGCCGGCAATCGTCGCGTACTGATGGCACTGGTTGCAGTCGTCACCCTGCACGTAGGTCTCCATGGTGGTGTTGGCCACCGGCACATTGCCCTGGCTGATGAACGGCCCGTACGACAACGGCACTTGCGCGTTGGCGCCCGGTTCCGGGCTGGGCGGATTGGGGGCGAGGGTCCAGAGTACGTTGATCAGCTTGTAGTACTGGAACACCGACTTGCCTTGGCTGTGCTGCGCGAAGTTGGCTTGTACCGCGCTGTTGAGGGCTTGCAGGTCGCCGGGCACGGGGTGTTCGCGGGTGGTCTGTACCGGCTGGTCGCGTGGGAAGAGATCGGTGCAGTCCTTGTCGGGATGCGTTTGCTTGCACTGGATACGGGCTTGGTTTGGTGTGCACTCGGGGCCGTTGCCACAGTCAGGGTTGTTGAAGGCAAACCCGTTCGGCGGGGTTTGTTGCGGCGGGACCTGGGCCGGTTCGGGCACGTTGTCCACCTGCTCGAAGGTGGTCCAGATGAAGTTGGGCGAAGCCTGGGTCTTGTTGATGATATGCAGGCCCACCAGCCCCACCACCTCCTGGGTACACTCCAGCGTGTCGGGGCGTTTGAGCCAGGCGACGGTAGTCAGGTAGCGCCCGAACAGCTCGGGTTTGCCGGTCAGTACCCGCCAGGCAGCCTTGAGCTCGATCGCGCCCAGTTGCTCCTGTGGCACTGGGGAGGTCGGCAGTGAGCGCATCGGTTCGCCGATGGGCAGCGACAGGCCCTCCGGTGTCTGGCCGTCGAGGTTTTGCGCGACCTTCAACTGGTTGGCGGCGTCGTAGAGCCCCTTGTCGACGATGTAGTCGAACTCGGCCTTGCCCACCTTGCGTTCGAAAAACACCAGTTTGCCCGCCTGGTCCGTCAGCCAGCCGCCGGACGCCTCCATGACCGGGTCGGGAATGGACGCAAGTGTCCCGGTCGACAGGTGGAAACCGTGCAAGGCATTGATCGCGCCTTCGGAGGTGGCGTTCATGAACTTGCGTGCGCCGACCTTGAGTGCCTTGAGGCTACCCTGGGTGCTGCAGCCGGATGGCACCAGGGTTTGCACGCCCCAGCCGGTGGGCGTGGGTGCGCCGGGCAGGAAGATGTCGTTGGCGTCCTTGTAGCTGGCCCATACCGGGGCCACGCTCATGGGTTGACCCGGTGCGGAGGGGACCCCGAACTGCGCCAGCGTGCTTTGCATGTCGGGTTCGCCCGCCAGGCTGGCGGTGGCCGGCCAACCGGGGTTCACCGGCCAGTTCAAGGCAATGAACAGCTGCCAGCCAAAGCAGTTCATGAACGCCTGGCTGGTGGCATTGAAGTTGTTGACCGGCAGGAATCCCCCGCTGGCCGGGTTGAACACCAATTGCTGCTGCACACAGGTATCGGCGTCCGACAGCGTGGCCGCCGTGGCGGGTTGCAGGGTCGACAGGCACAGCAGAATGCCGCACAGCAGCGACAGAAGACTCAAGCGTGACCTGGACATCATTGCGCTCCTTGCAAGCTGTGAAGCCGCACCCGAAGGTGCGGCGGTAGAGGGGTGTAAGGGGTGTGACTGGCGTGGCTCAGGCGCCAGGCACCAGCGCCAGGCCGGACTCCCAAGGGTGGTCTGTCGCGCTCACGTTCACATCTTCACCCGGGTTGAGGGCACGCACTGTCACCAGGCCGGGTGCTGCGGAGGGGCTGACCGTGATGGTCAGAATGTAGGCCTGGGTGCCGCCCGAGTTGGTCTGGCCGGGAATGGCCGACGCGTCGGGCAGGTACTGGGTGACCTGCGCCGTCACCCCAGGGTTGGAGAATTGCACCCTGGCATTCTGCGCCGTGGTAGTCGGGTCGGCGCCTTGCACCACCAGCACGAACTGGTTGCTGCTGCCCGGTGCAAGCCAGGCGGGCAGGTCGGTTGGGGATTGCCCGTAGAACAGGTCCAGCGGCAGCAGCTGCACTGGCCAGGGTTGCAGGCCGGCCACCCGGTCCTGCACGCATGGGAACGCTTGAGGCGTGGTGCTGAGCGGCTTGACGGTGACGCTCAGGCCGACCAGCAGTTGTTGGGCGATGACCCACACATAGTTGACCTTCTGGTTGTTGATGGTGATGTCATTGATCGAGAAGCCGGCGCTTTCCGGCACCTCGAACACCGCCTGCAGGATCTGGTCGGAACCGTTGGCAGCCGACTTGGCCGTACCACGCGTGATGCGCCAGTACTGGCTCACGTCCTGGCCTTGCGGGCCCTTCCAGGCGCTGAAGTCGGTGGGCTGTTGCAAGTACAGGCCAATGGGGTTGGTCAGCGACAGTCGGTTGTTCACCGCCGTGGTATTGGCCATGAAACCGATGTGCGGATCAGAGTTGCGATAGTTCTGCCCGTACTGCGCGCAGCAGATCAACGACTGGGCGTTCTGGCTGCTGCTCACCGGGCGCAGGATGGTGGCGGCGGCGGCCAGGTACACCTCGGCGCTGAGGGTATTGGGGCCGGAGGTCAGGTGCATCGCACCGCCGAACTGGCCGGGCACACAGGCCGTTCCGGCGTTCCATTTGTTGACGGTGTCATAGGCCGGCTTGCCGGTGGTGGGGTCGATGACCGGGTCACCGGCCTTGCCGGTCGGGCCGTCGGCGGTGTAGCGAAGGTACAGGTCTTCGAGTTGCACGTTCGGGTCGATGTAGTCGCGGTACAGGCCCAGTACTGCGTTCGGGTCGATACGCCACATGGTCAGGAAGTACGCGGGGTTTTCGCAGGTGAAGGTGATCTTGCGCATGTTGCCGTTGGCATCGCGCACGATCGACCACTCGCAGTACTCGTCGAGCCAGCCCCGTGGGCCGGAAGGCGAGAACGCCGTGTACTTGCCGTTCCAGTCGATGCTCGGGCAGCGCTTGGCCGGCAGTTGCAGCACGGTACCTTGTTTGTTGGGGTCGTAGAGCATGTAGAGGGTGTTGTCGAGGGTGATCTGGCCGTGGTCGGTCAACTCCATCACCTGGTCCAGGGTCATGGCCTTGCCACCCAACTGGGGAATGACCGCCGCACCGTTGTTGTAGAAGAAGGTCCAGAGCCGGTTGGGGAAGGGCGCCCAGGTGATCGCCGGGGCGGTCACGTCGCCGAAACCTTCCACCAGCGGGTTGTAGTAACCCGAGCGGGGGGCGTCGTTCAGGCCCGACCAAGGGTTGCCGATGATGGACGATTCGGTCCAGCCGGTGAGGTTGTTGTTCCAGTCGGTTTCAAACTGCGGCAACTGGTCTTCCAGGCCCAGCTTGTTGTAGTCCTTGGGGGCTTGGCCGGCGGGAGAGGTGAACTGCGTGAAGGGCGTGCTCATGTCGGTTCTCCTGATGTGCGTGAGGTGGAAGCAGAGCAGCAGCCGGCGACCGGGGGCGGGCCGGCGAGGGTCTGGCGCGGGTCGTCCCACACCAGTTGGGCGATGAAACCGGGCAAGGTCATGTATTCGTCAGGCGTCAGCACGCGGCCGCTGTCGAGGTGAGTCACCACCAGCGACAACTGCACCGCATCGCCGCGGCCAAGGCCCAGCGCAGTGGCGTTGCGGGCCGCATTCAGTGCGCGGGACACGCCGTGGGTGATGCATCGGCCCTTGTCGTCCACCAGCCCCATGCCGATACGGCTGAAGCGCCCCACGTAATGGGGGTTGTCGGCGCTGACGTGCTGCGTGGCAGCGTCGGGCTGGTCGAGAAAGACATCGATCAGATAGGTGTCATGGGTGCAGCGCACATGATCGAACACCACCCACGGCCCGGGCCCTGCGGCGTTGCCCGCGGCAGGCCCGGCTTTTGCACTGTGCTTGCAGCAGGCGCCGGTGGCCGCCTTGGGCACGCCGAACTGTGGGGCTACCGGCACGCCATAGTCGTAGCCGATGTGCCGGCTGTCCTGGGCCATGTCGCCGATGGTGGTGTAGCGCCAGGCGTCGGCGCTGGTGAAGGTGAGCTGCGTGGCGTCGTGGCCGGAGAACGGCTGGAGCAGGCACTGCGTGGTGTATTGCGCCCCGGGGTTGGCCCTGATCCAGACCTCGAGCATGCGGTCGATGTTGGCGTGGTAGGAGCAGAACACCGGGTCGAAGGCGGTGTAGGCGTTGTCGGCCATGTCGCCGCCGATCCAGCCGTGATAGTTGTCGTGGGGTTGCTCGTACAGGCCGTCGAAGTTGAGGGCACGATTGGGGTACAGGCTGTCCTTCTGGGGCGGGTCGAACACCGGGATATTGGCCCACGGATAACCGGGCACACCCTGTGGTTGGCTGAAGGTGGTGAACTTCAGGGCATCCACCACCTGTTGCTGGAAAATCCGGCTCATGCCGTACAAACGGGCGCGATCCGAGCGCGAGTCGTCACCGTGGGTGTAGAACAACCGGTCGCGTTGCACATAGCGGCAGTCCACCCCCTTGGCCGCGCCGCTGGCGCACACCTTGGAACAACCGTCCTTGGCGGCCGCGTAGCGCAGGGGATTGGGCCGGGTTTCGCCGGTGTGCGGGTGCACATAGGTTTCATCGAGAAACGCCTGGGGCAGGCCGGCCTGTGGGCTGCCGTCGACGCTGGCATCTTCGGCCATCCAGTCCCAGTAAGGAATGGCGCAGTCGATCAGTTGTTCCAGGTACAACAGGTAGGCCCGGTGCCAGAGGGCAAACGCCTCCTGGTAATGCAGGCACCAGTTGGTGTGGATGTAGGCGTAACGTTGCCAGGGCGAGCCACTGTCGGGGTCGCCCACCTGCATCACGTCGTCCAGGCGGGCGCGGTACAGGTTCAGTTCCTCAAGGCTCAGGGCGCGGATGTCCTTTCTCACCCGCCTGACCGATTGGGGCAGGTCTGGTGGCGGGATGCGTTCGGCCAGATCGAAGGGAGAATCGGCGTCCAGGCGCCAGCCCTGGTTGACCCACAACCTGAAGGTTTCCAGGGCATCGATCGGCCAGAACTGTTGCTGGTCGAGGGTCAGCGGCATGTTGCGCGAGGCCAGGTGCTGGTAGATGGTTTCTGACCAGGTTTTGACCGACTCCGGGTCGTCCAGGTAGACGAAATAGGCGTTCATGCACCCGGTCCAGGAGGCTGCCACGGCCGCGCGCTGCGCAGCGGGGATCCAGTAGGGAGCGGTAAAAAGGCCGTGGATGTCCGCGGTCCATGTCGGTTTCGCGATGATCATAAGGTCCCTCTCATGCGCCCCGCAGGCGGGCTGCTAAGCTCAGTTGATGGTAAAGAGCTGGCACGCAGGGAATCGTGCAAATTGGCGCGTCCTTGCGGCGGATTCATTGCAGTTTTTCAAGGAAGACACGTGAAAAATGACAGACGCCATGGATCTGAAGATTCTGGGAAAGCTGCAAAAGGATTGCAGCCAGAATCTGGAGTTGCTGAGTGACAGCGTCGGGCTGTCTTCCACCAGTTGCTACCGGCGTATCAGGCGCCTGGAAAGCGCAGGCATCATCAAGGCCAAGGTCGCGATACTGGACGAGCGCAAGCTTGGCATTCAGGTGACGGCCTTCTTTCTGGTGAAGCTGGACCGCGACAGCAACGACATTGACCGCAAGATGCAGCACATCCTGGCCAGCCACCCGGAGATTCAGGACTGCTACCTGATGACGGGCGAGTTCGACTTCGTGATGGTTGCCAAGTTTCGCGATGCCACCGAGTACACTGACTATATCTACCGGTTTCTCGACACTTACCGGGATATTCCGATTCGCACTTATTCCTCGACGTTGGTGGTGCGCACGGTGAAGAAATCGTATGAATTGCCGCTGGGAGGAGGGCTGCAGCAGGCTGTCGATGCCTGATCGTGTCTCCAACCTCGTGGCTTTGCGCGGGCTCTTGTGGGAGCGGCCTTGTGTCGCGATTGGGCTGCGAAGCGGCCCCAAGGTTTCAGCACAAGTGCACAAATGGCGGGGCTGCTTCGCAGCCCAATCGCGACACAAGGCCGCTCCCACAGGATCCTCTACAGGCCAGAAGCTCGATGCAAGGCATGTGCGATCTCTTTGGGAGATTACCCTGCCCTTTGAGCTGGCGCTGTTTGACGTAACTCCGAAATATCGCGTTTCGGCGGCGTACCGAATTGCCGCCCATATTCGCGACTGAACTGCGAAGGGCTTTCATAGCCGACCTTGAAGGCTGCCGTGGCAGCATCCAGGTGTTCATTGAGCATCAGCCGTTTCGCCTCGTTCAACCTCAACCATTTCTGATACTGCAGCGGGCTCATCGCGGTGAGCTGGCGGAAGTGCTGATGGAAGGTTGACAGCCCCATCTGCACCCGAGAGGCCAACTCATCTACCCGCAACGGCGCGGCGTAGTTCAGTTTCAGCCAGTCGATGGCCTTGGCGATTCGATGCCCCTTGCTGCCGACCGAGGCGATGTAGCGGAGCAGGGGGGCCTGGTCGCTCTGTAGCAACCGATAGTGGATTTCTCGCTGAATCAGCGGCCAGAGCACGGGTATCGCATCAGGCTCTTCCAAAAGCCCGATCAGTCGGCTGAAGCTCTCCAGCAGCTTCGGGCTTAGCAAACCCACGCCGGCGCTTGTGTGAACAGACTGGCTGCCCGCCGGCAGGCGGCCGTCTTGCGCGATCAACTCTGCCAGTGTGCGCAGGTCGAGCTTGAACACCAGGCCCAAGCAAGGTGCGCCTTCGCTGGCCATCGTCACCGCCGAATGGGCAGGGATGTTCAGCGAGGTGACCAGGAACCGGGTCGAGTCATAAGGGAACACGTCGCCGCCGATGACCATTTCCTTGGCGCCCTGCACGACCAACACGATGCTTGGCTCGACGATACAGGTGACCGGTGGGGCCGGTGCGTTGCGTCGATAGACGCTGAGGTCCGCGATGCGTGTCGCGAAATCGCCAGCCGTTGGCGCGTGGGCGCCGATGACCTTGCACAGCGTGGCCATCGGGTGCGCGTGTGAGGTCGGTTGTGTGGTGGCGGACATAGGAAGCCTCAGGTCATCTCTTGGAAAGACACTACTCGCGCGTCACTTCCGCTGTCCATGCCCCGTCGACAGGGTCTGGAGAATCAGGCAAGAAAACTGTTCGTTTGATCTACTGATACGCCGTTTTTCGCGAGGAAGATGGGCGGCAGGCAATGTTGCCAAAGTGCTCGAGTAACGCGAGGGCACCCGCTTTTCATAACCTGCTGCACGAGAACCACCATGACCAGCTCAGCGATCCCCCTTCAACATTCCAGCAGGCAGGTCTGGGGCGCCGTGCTGGCAATGTCACTCTGCGCCTTTGCCCTGGTAGCGTCCGAATTTCTGCCGGTGAGCCTGCTTACACCACTTGCCACTGATTTGTCGCTTACCGAAGGCCAGGCCGGTCAAGCCATTTCGATCTCGGGTTTCTTCGCCGTAGTCACCAGTTTGTTGCTGTCCACCCTGACGCAGGGTATTGATCGAAAACCTGTCCTGCTGGCCACCACGGCGCTAATGCTGGTTTCCGGTGCAATGGTGGCGTTTGCCCCGAACTACCCGACCTTGATGTTGGGGCGGGCCGTGCTTGGGATCGCCATTGGTGGATATTGGTCGATGTCCACCGCAGTGATGATGCGTATCGCACCTGAAGCCCTCGTTCCCAAGGCCATTGCCGTGATGCAGGGCGGTACTGCGCTGGCCACGGCGATCGCGGCCCCGGTCGGCAGTTACCTGGGCGGCCTGATCGGCTGGAGAGGGGCCTTCTTCTGCGTCGTACCTTTGGCCGCAATTGCGTTGATCTGGCAGGCCTTCACGCTGCCGGCGATGCCTGGCGAGCGTGGTACGGCTTCGGCGACCGCATCCCTGCGTTTGCTGCTGGACAGCAAGGTTGCGCTTGGCATGGCTGCAGTTGCATTCCTCTTCATGGGGCAGTTCACGCTGTTCACCTACCTTCGCCCATTCCTGGAAACCGTGACACAGGTGGACGTGCCCACGTTGTCGCTGCTTCTGCTGATCATCGGCGTTGCGGGGCTGGTGGGAACGATGATGGTAGGTTCGCTCGTAGGCCGCCATCTGTTCAGAGTGCTGCCCGGTATTCCACTGCTCATGGCCGTCATCGCATTCGCTGTGATTTCGACAGGTTCCTGGGTCGTCCCGACGGCGGTGCTGCTTGGTGGCTGGGGCTTGATTGCCATTTGTGCGCCCGTGGGCTGGTTCACCTGGCTGGCCAGGATGCTGCCCGAGGACGCCGAGGCCGGGGGAGGCCTGATGGTCGCGGTGATACAACTGGCGATTACTGTAGGTGCGACCTTAGGTGGGGTGCTTTATGACGGCGTTGGGTACCAGGCGACCTTCATCGCCAGTGGGATGATGCTCTTGGTAGCGACTGCCTTGACCATGAGGGTAGGGCGGCATCGAAGGAGTACAAATGTGCTCCCTAATTGAGCAAAGGCTCAGCCAGCATGGACGCCTGTCGCTGCCAAGCCTGCGGCGACATCCCCTCGGCCTTGACGAATGTGCGACAGAAGTGGGACTGATCGCAGAAACCGCACTCCAGTGCGATCTCAGCGAGCATCATTCCCGAGCCCCCCAGTAGTTCCTTGCTTTTGCGCAACCGTTGTTCACGCATCCACTGCTGCGGGGGCACATGCAGGGTATCCCTGAACATTCGTGTGAAATGGCTACGCGACAGCGAGCAGGCTTGGGCGAGTTCCGTAACAGTTATGCCGGTGTCCAGGTTCTCCAGCATCAACCTCTTGGCAGTCGTGACTTGCCAGGGCTTGAGCAGCCCGGTCGTTTTCAGTGCGACAGTCGCCAGCACAGTGCAGTGATCGCTGTTCATACAAATCCATTAATCAATGAAGTGGGCACGCACGTTTCGAGTGAGCAGAGCAGGCCACTGCAGCCTCGGGCGGGCTACAGACGATAACGCTCGATTCGATGGCCTGGCTCAGCCAGCCGGCGTACCCATCAGCGGGTCAATGAACAGCCCCTGGATGCAGGGGCTGGCAATGGTCAGACAGCGGCAGCAACCGGGGCCAGGGTTGGGCCGTGCTGAACGCGCTCTGGTGCTTTGTGCACCATGGTGTAGGCGTAGTCGACACCCATGCCGTAGGCGCCTGAGTGTTCTTTCACCAGTTCCATGACGGCATCGTAGGTGTCGCGGTTTTTCCAGTCGCGCTGCCACTCCAGCAGCACTTGTTGCCAGGTCACCGGAATCACGCCTGCCTGAATCATGCGCTGCATGGCGTAGTCGTGGGCTTCCTTGGTGGTGCCACCGGAGGCGTCGGCAACCATGTAGATTTCATAGCCGGCATCGTTCATCGCCGACAGCGCGAAGGTGGTGTTGCACACCTCCGTCCACAGGCCGGAAACGATGATCTTGTTGCGCCCGTTTTTCTTGAGCGCGTCACGCACCTTCTGGTCATCCCAGGAGTTCATGGAGGTTCGCTCCAGCAGCGGAGCGTCGGGGAACACGGCGAGCAGCTCGGGGTAGGTGTGCCCAGAGAAGCTTTCAGTCTCGACCGTCGTGATGGTGGTGGGCACATTGAAGATCCTGGCTGCCTTGGCCAGGCCTACGGTGTTGTTTTTCAGGGTCTGGCGGTCGATGCTCTGAACGCCGAAGGCCATCTGTGGCTGCTGATCGATGAAGATCAGTTGGCTGTTGAATGGGGTCAGTACTTCAGTTTTTGGATTGTTCATTCTTGTTCCCTGTCAGCTGGATGATGGTCATCGCACAAGTCACGGCGCCTGCCTTCTGCAGACTGTGCTGAGGCACTGGATGACGTCCTCAGTGATGCCCGTTGCTTGAGTCCGAGCACAAGATAGCGAATCGCAGAGCGAAGCGGTGGCGCACCTTTGCGCTCTCAGGAGCGCATTAATGCGCCATTCGCTTGTTCATCCTGCTGCTAGGATTCGCACGCAAACGCGGATCTACCTGATCCGGTTTACGCCAGGAGAAAGCGATGGCAGCTTCACAACCACTCAACAAACAAACCGCCTATTGGGGCGTTCCGTGGGAGAATTCTTACGGGTATCCGCAGGCACGGCGGGTAGGGGACGAGATCTACGTATCGGGCCAGTTCAATCATGACGAAGAAGGCAACCTGGTCGCGCCGGCACCCCTGGATCGTGACGGCAGGCCCTGTGATTTCTCTTCGATGGGGGATCAGATGCGCGCCGCCTACGACAATATCGCCAAGCTGCTCGCGCTGTATGGCGCGACGCTTGAAGATGTCGTGGAAGAGACGCTCTACGTACTGGACATGGACGCGGCCTTTGCCGTGGTCGGCAAGGTGCGCAAGGCCGCCTACGGCACGGAGCGGCCTCAATGCGCCAGCAACATCATCGGCGTCTCGAGGCTTGCCCAGCGCCCACAGCTGATCGAAATCGCCTGCAAAGCGGTACTTGGCTCACGCGCTGAGTGACCCGCACTCCCGGTTTCGCTCTACGTGACCGGGAGTACCAGTTGGCCCTCGATCAACGGCTTCTGGTTGGCAACGGCAGCTGCACAGAACGTCATGAATGCTTTGACCCGCCACGATTTGCGGATGTCCTGGTGCGTCAGCAGCCACAGCTCATCCTGCAGCTCCGGCACCACCGGGCCGACGCGTTCAAGCCCTGGCGTGATATCACCCAGCATGCAGGGCAAAAACCCCACACCCAGGCCCGCCGCGATTGCAGCACTTGCCGCCGCAACCGAATCGGTGCGGTACGAGATGCACTCGGCAGCGACCCTGTTTTCGACATAGCTCGTTGCCTTGAGCCCGCGAAGCGCCGCGGAATAGGAAACCCATGCCTGGCCTTCAGTGAACAGAGGAGCAGGCGATGTGTGGTTGCTGCTGCCGTAGGGAGCCCAGGCGATTGTGGCCAGTTTGCGGCCCACCAGGCTTTCGGCGGGTTTCCTGGTCGCCCGAACCGCAATATCCGATTCGTCTCGCGCAAGGCTCAGTGATTCGTTGCCCACCAGCACCTCGATCGTGATGCCTTCATTGAGGGCCTTGAAGTCCGCGATGATGGGGGTAAGGAAGTAAAGCAGCAGTGAGTCGCTGGTGGTGATACGAAGCTTTCCGAGTGGCCCCTGGCCGGCACGTGAGACACGCCGCGTCACGCTGACGATGTCCAGCTCCACGCGCTCGGCGAGGGCACGCAATTCCGCGCCCTCGATGGTGAGCAGATAGCCTGATTTGCGGTGATCGAACAAGGCTACGCCAAGTGTTTTTTCGACCTGGGAGACCCTGCGGGAGACGGTGGACACGTTGATGCCAAGCTTCTTGGCTGTGGCAGCGCGATTGCCACACTCACTGAGCGTTTTGATGATCCGCAGGTCGTCCCAGGAGAGCTGGTTGGCAGCCTCGCCCACGTTCCATTTCACGTCCTTGGGGGCAACCGGGGTAATTGGGACATTTCCAGGTAACGACTTCACGAAATCCGTTCCAGATCAGATTGCGACGATCATACGAGAAGGGGCTGCGTGAACCAAGTATCAGCATGAAGGCGAAGGAGGGGGCTTCGGTCGTCCCTTCATGCGCACATCGACACTTGTTGGCGTTATCCTGAATAGTGAGCCCAGGAGCCTTTGGGGAGCTACTCATGCGCAAGTTGACACTGTTGTTCGCGATCGCTGCATTGGCGGGTTGCCAGGCGCCGATGCCCACTGCCAACCCACAGATGGCTTGGGTCGATCTCTCGACGCCATTCCCGAATGACCGTGTGCTGTTGGCCGAACGCCTGGATAAACAACGCCTGCGCGACGGGCGCTTCTTTGAGGTCAGCCCCGGCAGCCATGAACTGGTCGTCAGGTTCGACTACGAAGTGAATGGGGGCGGTGGCATCAGCCTGATGGGAGGCACCACGGTAAGGCAATGCTACCTGACCATAGACTACGAGCATTTCAAGGCTGGACAGCGCTACGTGCTCGAGGCCCGCTCCATGGCCATGACGCCAGAGGCGAGGCTTTATGATGCGAAGGGAGAGATTGTGGCAGAGGTTACGGAATTCTATTGCCTGATGTGATGGTGAATCGTTCGTTGTTCATTGATTACAACTAGCCTCGAAAAATCAGATTTTTTCGCTTTCTTGTAGGGCATTTCCCAAAGATACTGTTGCCGCCTATTTTCCGTTGCGGGTGCCCTGGCAGGGCTCTAGTCTGGGCCTGTCGCTGCTCATCAGTGACACGGCTTTGACAGGCCGTAACGGTTTAAGCATTCGGCTTTCCCTTTATGGTGGCTGTGCGTGGGGCACGCTTGCGTGCGCCGGAACTTGCTTATTCCGCCGGTCTGTCAACCTACGTACAGCTGCCACCCTTCTGTTTGACAGCAGTCAGGTGGCGCACTCATAAAGGTAATAAGCAATTGACTACTGACGAATCGAACGAGAAAACCACCGTAGGCAAGACTACGTTCTACCAAGGTGAAAACCAGACCCATCCGTTGTTTCGCATCGAAGCCGGCATTCCTTGCAAGAGCGCTCGGGAGCAGTCTTCGGAATTGATGGGGTACGTGCGGGAACTGACGATTGTCGGGTTGATGGATGAAAAGCCGATGATGATCTGGGCTGCGCATTACCTGAGCGCGTTGGCCAAGGCGCTTATGGACGATGCCGAGTTGGGTATGGTGCGCTGAGTTCACTCCACCCTTGGCGGTCCGCGAAACGCGGCCGCCTTCACATCAGTGGGTGTCTTACGTCTGCGACGGATGTGGGCATACACTCAAACGGCGATGAGCTTCCTGTTCGGATCTTGCTGCATGAAGAGCAGGATGTCGAAGACCCGTCCAGGCTCGAATTGAAGGGCAGGGTGATCGCTCTTCAAAACGGCTTCAGTCAATAGCTCCTTGTTTTGCTCCCAGCATTGACCAAGCGTGAATGGCAGCCTGCAGAGCTTTTGTCCGGCAGCTTTTTGGGTGTCGCTGGGAAGCAGGTAGCGAGAACTGCTGAATCCTTGAAAACCCGCGTGCTGCAATCCTTTTCTTACCTGGCTATCCAATGCTGGCATGAATCCCGTTATCAGCAGTAATGCTTTCATGGGGTAAGTGACATTGGTGTTATTAACGAACAGAGCCTCGGCCAGCATCTTCAAGACCCCGAGCAGATCTGCATCAAAATGAGCCGCTGACTGATAAAGCCCTTCGGTGGTGAAGATCCGTTTATCTGCGGATGACAGTGCGAATCCACTCAGTTGGTGACTGTCAAAACGGACAAGCTTGGCGTGTAGGTTCGGGTCGCAAAGCCTTGCTGCAGCTTGAGAAGGCAGGTGCAGCATCGGAGCCTTTCTCGCGCCTGCGCCCCAGTTCATCAAAGCACTTCGAAGCGCGTCGGCCAGCGCTGTGGCGTTTTGCGTTGTGAGTGCAGTCAGGTAGGCTGCTGAAATTTTCCTCACCCGAGAAAAGTCTTCATGGTAAGAGGAATTGAATCTGTTGATCGCGGAACGGATGTCTATCTCTTCACCAACCACTCTAAGCATGTTCGATCCATTGGGTAAGGCGGCTAGGCACCCGGACGTGAGTCTGACCAGCGGTGCCAGATTGTATTAGCGGCCAGAATACCATCAAATAGCCATCTTTGAGCTTCGGTCTCTCGGATCGAACAGACTTCCCGGATTGCTTGGCGACCCTGGATAATGGAGGGGAATCACAAGGGCCATGCCATGCTGACCATCTCTAGTAACGTGCATCTGCCAGATGCCGATATCGAACTGACATACATCCGCGCGCAAGGCGCAGGTGGGCAGAATGTCAACAAGGTGTCCAGCGCCGTGCACCTGCGCTTCGACATTCACGCCTCGTCGCTGCCCGAGTTTTACAAGGAGAGGCTGTTGGCGCTGCGTGACAGTCGCATCACCGGCGACGGCGTGTTGATCATCAAGGCACAACAATACCGCACACAAGAGCAGAACCGTGCTGACGCACTGGCGCGTCTTGCCGAGTTGATCATCAATGCCGGCAAGACCGAGAAGAAACGCCGTCCCACCAAGCCGACCCTTGGCTCGAAGACCCGTCGCCTCGAAGGGAAAGCCAGGCGCAGCACTGTCAAGGCGGGTCGAGGCAAGGTGCCGTTCTAGGCTCTGGATAAAAGAGATGTCGCGAACGCTGCCTGGAATAAGTCAGTGCGACCATGGCGGTGTAACGTTAAGTGTCGCAAGCGCCACGAGTTGCTTATTCATATGATGCTTCTTTCACTTGGTTTTTTTGATTAAGGCGAATCGTGCCAAACGACTTGATCCGCAAAGGAAGCTGCCAGAGCATTGATGTGCTCAGTTGGTAAATCACTTGATATTGCCAGGGTGAGATAGCCTAGCGTGCGTCCTTGAATTTGCTCAATGGAGCTCTGGTGGAGGTATACATCTCCACCCAATACCTTCGAGATGCTCATCAGGTTTGGCTGCAACCCTTTGACCCCTGTGTAGTGTAAGTCAAGGTATCGTCGAGTTTCTTTCTTTGACTCGCTGGCGGGGTGCGAAGCCGAGAGAAGCACTTTGCTCACCTCATGTTTAGGTGCTCCGAAAACCTCCCATACCTCACCTGATTCGACAACGCGGCCTCGCTCCAGTACAGCAACCCGATCGCACAGATCTCGAATGACCTCCATCTCATGAGTGATGAGGATGATGGTCAGGCCTAGGCGTCGGTTGATATCCCGAAGCAGCATGAGAATGGATTTGGTGCTTTCTGGGTCGAGTGCAGACGTGGCTTCATCGCACAGAAGAATCTCTGGCTGAAGCACGAGCGCCCTGGCTATTCCAACTCGCTGTTTTTGCCCGCCCGAAAGTTGGGCGGGATAGGCGCCTGCACGTTCTGAAAGCCCCACCACGTTAAGCAGATCCTCTACCCGACGCGCTCGCTCTTGTTTTGGTATCCCCGCCATAACCAGGGGCAGCTCAACGTTCTCTGCTACTGTCCGGCTGGAAAGTAGGTTGAAGTGCTGAAAAATCATGCCCACCTTTCTGCGAAATTCGCGCAGACCCTGAGCATTCAAAATGGCGATGTCTCTTCCATCAACGATGACTTGGCCGTTACTCGTTGTTTCGAGTCGGTTGAGCAACCGGAGCAGTGATGATTTGCCTGCACCGCTTCGGCCAATAATCCCAAAAACCTCGCCGCGTTGAATCTCAAGGCAAATGTCATCCAGCGCACATACGGATCCGTAGCGCTTGTGAACGCCTCGTAGCTGGAGGTGGGCGGTGTGATTATGGATTTCTTGCTCGAAGCGGCTCATTTCAATATCTCGGATTCATTATTTGGCGTAGATTTTTACTGCCTGCTATCACTGATAGGGAGGGTTAAAACCCCGGCGCAATTTGCCCTTTGTAGCGCGTCAGAATGAACTCCCGCACCTCGGGGGAATTCAGCGCTTTTGCCAGTTTTTGAATCCCGGGATCCTCCAGATTGTCTGGACGGGCGACCAGGTACTCGACATAGAGATCCTTACCCTTCTCGGTGATCAGGGCGCTGTGCGTATCAATCCCAGCTTCCAAGGCGTAGTTGGCGAACACGAACGCCAGGTCGACCTGCTTCACTGAGCGCGCGAGCATGGCGCCCTCGAGCTCTCGAATCTTCAGATGACGAGGGTTCTCGATAATGTCGCGCTGGGTCGACTGCGGATTGCTTGGATCCTTGAGCTTAATGAGCCCAGCTTCTGCCAGGAGCACCAGAGCACGACCGGTGTTCACTGGATCGTTTGGAATGGCCACGTTGGCGCCGTCTGGGAGGTCAGCGATGCTTTTGTACTTCCCGGAGTAGGCGCCGAAGGGTTCGATGTGGACTCCGACCACGGGTACCAGATCCGTGTGGCGGGTTTTATTGAAATCGTTCAAAAACGGACGGTACTGGTAGTAGTTGGCATCCAGATTCTTCTGTGCGAGTTGCAGGTTGGGTTGGATGAAGTCATTGAACACCTTGATGTCGAGATCAACACCTTCCTTGGCGAGGGTTGGTTTTATGAACTCGAGGATCTCTGCATGAGGTACAGGCGTGGCGCCGACAACCAAATGTTCGGCGGCATGGGCACTCAACGAGTTGAGTGCCAAGAAGGCGGCGAGGGCAGTCAGGGTTTTTCTCATGATGTCAGTACCTGTGGGTTGGAGTCAGTGTCGAGTGAAATGCTTTACGAGGCGGTCGCCGCTCATCTGCAGGGCCTGCACCAGCAAGATCAATAGCAGGACGGTGACCACCATCACGTCGGTCTGGAACCGTTGATATCCAAAGCGGATCGCCAGATCGCCCAGACCACCGCCGCCGATTACACCGGCCATGGCGGTGTAATCGACCAGGACGATTGCTGTGATGGTTACTGCGGCGATCAGTCCGGTTCGGGCTTCGGGTAACAGGGTGTGCCAGATGATTTGGCGGATACTGCCGCCCATGGCTTGGCTTGCCTCCACCAGCCCGCGGTCGACTTCTCGCAGAGCGGTTTCCACCAAACGTGCGAAAAACGGCGTGCAACCCACCACCAGGGGTGGGATGGTGCCCCGCACGCCTAGAGAGGTGCCGGTGATTAAAGTGGTCAGCGGAATCAGTACGATTAGCAGAATGATGAAGGGGAGCGAGCGCAGCACGTTCACTACCAGCGAAAGGCTGCGATAAACGGGGGCGTGTGCGAGCAGTTGGCGTTGCCCTGTGAGGTACAGCAGCACCCCCAGAGGAAGGCCGAACAATACGGTGAACCCTAACGCAGCGCCTAGCATGCTGAGGGTTTCGACACAGGCCTGGGCTATTTCCAGCCAGTTTAGATTCGCGAGCAGGTCATTCATCGGAGTGCCTCAGCGCGGAGTGCGGCTGCTGGATGGGGCGCTTGCAATCGATCTCCTCTTGCGAACAACTTGTTGCGCAATGTTCCCGGCGTGTATTCACGCTTGAACAGGCCACGAGATTGCAGCTCCGGGATGAGTAAGTCGACCACGGCGACGAAGGTCTCCGGGGCAACCACGCTCGCGAGATTGAAGCCGTCCACGTCGGTTTCTTCTACCCACGCCTGAAGCTGATCGGCTACGGATTTTGCGGAGCCGACCAGCACCGGGCCATCGCCCCCAATAGAGCAATAGTCGGCGATTTCGGCAGTAGTCCAAGTTCGTGAAGGATCGGCGCGAGTGAACGCCTCAACGGCGGATTGAATCGCTTCGCTTGGCACCTCGCGCAGCACCTGGTCATCGTCATACTGTGCGAAATCGATGCCTGTCCAACCGGCCATCAGCGTCAACGCTCCGGTTTTGCTCGCATATTCTCGATACTCCCGAAGCAGAGCGAGTGCAGCCTCGTCGGTCTGCGCGACAATCACGGTCAACTGCTCAAAAATCAGAATGTCATCGGCAGCTCGCCCGGCACCTACCGCAGCCGCTCTCAGTTCTGTAACCTGCTTTTTCAACACCGCTTTACTCGGTGCGGCTACAAAAACGCACTCTGCATTTGCTGCTGCAAACGCTCGACCTCGGCTTGATGCACCTGCTTGGTAAATGACCGGGGAGCGCTGCGGTGAGGGCTCACTGAGGTGAAAACCAGGGACTTTGAAATAGGCGCCCTCATGCCCGATGCCATGCACTTTGGCAGGGTCGGCGTAAACGCCACTCTCGCGATTGGCAACTACAGCGTTGTCTTCCCAACTGGTTTCCCAAAGCTTGTAGCAGACCTGAAGGTATTCTTCGGCTAGCGCGTAGCGCTGGTCATGAGTGAGCTGGTCGCGCTGGCCGAGGTTGCGAGCGCCACTGGCGAGATATGAGGTGACAACGTTCCAACCTGCTCGGCCTTGGGTAAGGTGATCGAGGGTACTCATGCGTCGAGCAAAGGGAAACGGGTGCTCGAACGACACAGAGGCCGTTACGCCAAAACCTAGGTGTTGCGTCGCTGCCGCCATTGCGGGTACCAGTTGCAATGGGTCATTGACCGGTACCTGGGCGGCGCTGCTCAAGGCCGCGTCCGCGCTGGCACCGTAGACGTCGTATACACCCAGTACATCCGCGATGAACAGACCGTCGATGCACCCGCGTTCCAAGGTTTTGGCTAGCTCGATCCAATAGTGAATGTCGGTGTAGCGCGTAGCCTGATCTCGAGGGTGGCGCCACAAGCCGGGCGAAAGGTGCCCGACTGTGTTCATTGCGAAGGCGTTAAGGCGAATCTGCTTGGTCATGGCGCGCCCTCAGTTCCAGTCGTGACGGGCTGGTTTAATGCCGTTGAGAGCCCAGTTACCGACCAGGTGGTATTTCCAGCGCACGGGATCATGGAGGGTGTGCACCCGGGCATTGCGCCAATGGCGATCGTAGTTGTGCTTGGTAAGTGACGAGCGTGTGCCTCCCAGTTCGAACAACCGGTTGCTTGCCTCGATGGCTACTTCGGTTGTGAGCACTTTGGCCTTTGCAACGGCAACCGAGGCTGTTGCTACGTTGTCTTCATCCGGCGAAGGTTTGGCTGCGTCCAATGCCCATCCAGCACGTTCCAGCAGCGCTTCAGCGGCCTCCTGGCGAATTTCCATTGAGCCCACCTGAATGATGGTCAACGGGTCTTCACTGGCGTTATCAACTTTGGCATCAATCCAAGGTCGGGCCTGCTCACGGACAAATGTGATGGTGTCGTTTAGGGCTGCTCGGCCAATGCCGGCGTCGATGGCTGCGGTGGTCAGCTGAGCGAACGGGCCAGCAAGGGTAGGGCGTTCGTAAGAGCGGTACGTGGGGAAGAGATTGAATGCAGGTACGCGCAATCCTTCCAGCAGTACCGTGCCACTTGAAGTGGTGCGTTGGCCCATGCTGCTCCAGTCATCAACGATGACCAGCCCTGGTGTATGGCGAGGGACGAACGCCAGTTGCGCACGGTCTTGCTCATCCAGTGCCAGAACACCGATCCAGTGGGCGTACAGGGAACCAGTGCAGTAGCCCTTCCGACCATTAATCTGGTAGCCATCAGGCGTTGGGATGATTCGAGTGCGAATATCCTGAACGGTCTTCCCGCCCGTTTCAGATAGAGCATTCGCGAAGCGATGTCCTTGCAAAACCAGGTCGAAAAAATAGCGCTTCTGTTCCGGGGTGCCTTGCAACCGAATGTCTTCGAGCAGGCAGTAGTGGTTCTGAGGAATCTGCCCAAGCGATGGATCCGCAGTGGAGAGAGTGGCTATGACTTTTGCCAGCGTGGCGAAAGACACCTCGGCTCCGCCGTATTCCCGTGGAACGGTGATGCCCCATAGTCCGCTGTTTGAGTAGGCGTCAACAATTTCGGCAGGTACCAGCCGCTCACGATCGCGCTCCGCAGCCCCCGGGCGTAGAAGGTTAGCTATCTCATGAGCAATGGCGATGGCTTCCGAGTCGTCTAGGATGATGTGGGCTTTGGGTGTGTTTATTTGGAAATTGGCTGGTACGGTTTCGAGGCTCATGGCGTGCTCACATGCAATCTAAAATCTATGTGGTGCATACGCCGTGCCAATGGAATAAATCAGTAAAATCAGGTGCTTAATTCGTAAAAATGGCTCCATTTGTGTTGGGCTCGCAACCAACTGTTGAGTTGGTGTTTGTCGGGCGACAGTTAGTGTAAATACAGTCGCCAGCACAACACCGGTACGCAAATTTTTTGGAATGCCCGAATACGACACTGTGGATGTGGTGGTCGAATGGGTTAAGGGTCGGGTGGGGTTAACCGGAGGTTAGTGAAGGGCCATGCGCAGAGATAGGGTTATGAGTGGAACCCAAGCTCCTGATTTTCTGGGAAACGGGGGGTTGTGGGGATTTGACCGGAGGTGTGAGGGATTGGACAAATATGGTCGGGCGCTTCCAAATACGTCATTTAACATAATACTCATTATGCGCTAGTCTATATTTGGTCACCGGACCACGAGTGAGGCACTTTGGGACCAGGGAAAGCTCCCTGGTCTAGATAATCTGTCCTGATCCATCGCTCGCTTACCATCACAAGCGCCGACCTGGTGCCGGATGCGTTAGCCTTGCCTTTTGGACTGTTGGCTACCGCGACTTGGACATCAGGCCAGCCATTTGCTCCTGTACCCTGAGTGCTTGAAAGAAACCTGGTACGGTCACCCTCGACCTTGTTTGCCCGGACAAATCCGGCGCATGCATGGCCACACTGACGACTAGCGCCTGTCAGCCAGCGCCATTGAGGTTGCCACGCTGCCCATCGCCGGCAACCCAACTCCCGGTCGATCGGTTAACGCGGTCAATTGTAGGAGCGGCCTTGTGTCGCGATGGGCTGCGCAGCAGCCCCCAAGGTTTCAAAGCAGACGTATGAATTGCTGGGGCTGCCTTGCAGCCCATCGCGACACAAGGCCGCTCCTACAAGGGCCCGCAGGATTGAGAAGACAGTTGTTTACATCTCTCGCAGACCTCAAGCCACGAACCATCCCTGTGGGTGCTGGCCTGCAAGCGATGTGAGCAGTACAAGCGACAAAAGATACATGAGGACCGCGCGATACCTGAGGGCCAGACATACCCCCTATTTGGCATGCTGTATATGCAAATAAGGTATAACTACACTAAATACTCATTTAGCGTAGTTATATAAAACCCGCCTCTGCACTCAATCCTCAAACAAGCCCGCCAAAACGCCTGTAAAAGCCTTCATTCACATCCGGCAACGGCCCATCAGCCGTCTCCAGCGCTGCATTCAGCCATTCTTCCGCCTTGGCAAACACCAGCCGATAGAGGTTACGGCACAACTGCCGCGCGGCCCTTCCCTCCCAATCCCCAGGCAGCAGCTCGTCCGGCAGTTGCGGGTCGCGCAGCAGCAGCCGGCGGTATTCGTGAATCAGCAGCGTACGTGCCAGGAAGCAATCCTGCGCATCGAGCTGTTGCTGCTCTTTCAAACCTTGCCATAGCGGCCTGAACAGCTGGATGAACTCGCTGTATTGCTGCCCCAGTTCGTCGATACGCCAGCTTTCCCGCACCTGGGCGCGCATGGCCTTGGATGCCAGCACTTCCTGGGTGTGGGTTTCGAAGACGATGCTGTCGTCGCTCGCCTCCAGGTCACGCAAGGTGGCGGCCAGGTCGGCGCGGTCTGCCCGTGGGCAGCCCAGCAGGTTCGGCGCCATGGCCCCGAAGCCCTGCCACTCCAACTCTTCACGCAAAGCCTTGCGCTTGCCGGCCTCCAGTTGCGAGAGCAACACCAGTGTCCAGGCACCGTCCCAGGCTGGTTGGCTGGGGCTGTAGACCCGTTTGAAGGCCTTCTCGAACCGCCGGCGGCCAGTCCCTGTCAGGCTGTAGTAACTGCGGCGGCCAACCTTTTCGGCGGTGAGCCAGCCTTCCTTGGTAAGGCGGAAAATCGATGTGCGGATCAGGCGCTCGTTGATGCCGATCGGCTCCAGCAGGTTGATCAGGCTACCCAGCCAGACGGTTCCGCCGTGGGGCTCGATGGCGTCGCCATACAAAGTGATGATCAGGGAACTGGCGCGGATCGGCGTCTGTTCCTGGAAGCGGGTGATCAGGTTGTTCAGTGGGGCGAGATTGCTCATGGGCGAACTGTGCGCGGTTAAAGCACCGACTATACCTGCGCGGCGGGCCGCCTGACCATTGCGTGACGCTGCCAGGCTCATGCCGATGCCTGGCCTTTGGGCCTGACGCCGGTGTCTTCCATGCGTGGGCGCTCGGGCTCGACCTCGGTCAGTGGCGGGCATTCGACCATGCTGTTCATGCAGCGTTGCGCCAAGTGCTGGTACTCCGCCGTGCCACGTTGCTTCCAGGCCAGTTCCTGTTCGGTCAGTGGGCGCTTGACCTGGGCTGGCGAGCCCATCACCAGGCTTTGTGCCGCACATTCGAAGCCCGCCTTGACGAATGCCGTGGCCGCGACGATACAGCGCGGTGCCACATGGGCACCATCCATCACCACCGCGTTCATGCCGATCAAGGCGTCTTCGCCAACGCGACAGCCGTGCAGCACGGCGCCATGCCCAACATGCCCGTTGCGTTCGACCACCGTATCGCCACCCGGGAAACCATGCATCACGCAGGTGTCCTGCAGGTTGGCACCCTCCTCCAGCACGATACGGCCGAAATCCCCCCTTAGTGATGCCAGTGGGCCGACGTAGCAACGAGGGCCGACGATTACATCACCAATCAGCACGGCGCTGGGGTGCACGTAGGCTGTCGGATGAACCACGGGCGTCAGGCCGTCCAGTCGATAGCAAGGCATGGCAAAGCTCCTGAAATGATTTCAAATGCGCCTTGATCTTGTATCACAATCTTGTGGTGCGTCAATCAGCATGGCCGTGTATCGCTTTTGCTGGGGTCATCGCGCTCGCGTAAATTCAGCATTATTCATTGAATGCGAGGTGATGAAGCGATTCAACATCATGAAACCCTTTGCTGAGGCAGTTGTCATTCACGCACAAAGAGATACATGAAACAATTTTGAATGTTGCATAATTGTATCGCGTAATGCATATACTGGTTCCACCTGGACGTGATCCCCGGATCACGCCCCTGCAAACAATTCCAAGAAATGCCGGCCCCACGATGTGCCGTGCGTGCAGCCAGAGGAACCCGACATGCCGCGATATCTCGATGTGCAGGCGCCCGAACACGGCGTCCAGCTCATTACCCTGCAACGGCCCGAGGCGCTCAACGCCCTGTGCACCGAGCTACTGGCAGAGCTGGCCGCTGCGCTGGAAGCGGCCGGGCACGACGAACAGATCCGCGCGGTGGTGCTCACCGGCAGCCGCATGGCATTCGCCGCAGGCGCCGATATCCGCGAGATGGCCGAGCGCGACCTGGTCGGCATCCTCAACGACCCGCGGGTGGCCCACTGGCAAAGCATCGCCGCCTTCGCCAAGCCACTGATCGCCGCCGTCAACGGCTACGCCCTGGGTGGCGGCTGCGAACTGGTGATGTGTGCCGACATCGTCATCGCCGGCAGCGACGCCCGTTTCGGCCAGCCGGAAATCAACCTCGGCATCATCCCCGGCGCCGGTGGTACCCAGCGCCTGCTGCGGGCAGTAGGCAAGCCGCTGGCCATGCAAATGGTGCTGACCGGCGAAGCCATCACCGCCCGTCATGCCTTGCAGGCCGGGCTGGTCAGCGAAATCACCCAGCCGGAACTCACCGTAGAACGCGCCCTGCACATTGCCCGCAGCATCGCCGCCAAGGCCCCACTGGCGGTGCGCCTGGCCAAGGAAGCGCTGCTCAAGGCCGGCGATACCGACCTGGCCAGCGGCCTGCGCTTCGAACGCCATGCCTTCACCTTGCTGGCCGGCACCGCCGACCGCGACGAAGGCATCCGTGCCTTCCAGGAAAAACGCCAGGCCCGCTTCCAGGGCCGCTGATCATCTTTCCCTCGACTGACGGAGCGAGTCTGTCATGACTTTCCAGCACATCCTGTTTTCCATCGAGGACGGCGTCGCCCTCCTCTCGTTGAATCGCCCCGAGCAGCTGAACAGCTTCAATACCGCCATGCACCTGGAAGTGCGCGAGGCGCTCAAGCAAGTACGCCAGAGCAGCGAAGCACGGGTGTTGTTGCTGACTGCCGAAGGCCGTGGATTCTGCGCCGGCCAGGACCTGTCCGACCGCAACGTCGCCCCGGGCGCCGAGATGCCGGACCTGGGCGAATCGATCGACAAGTTCTACAACCCGCTGGTGCGCACCCTGCGCGACCTGCCGCTGCCGGTGGTCTGCGCGGTGAACGGCGTGGCTGCCGGCGCCGGTGCCAACATCCCGCTGGCCTGCGACCTGGTGCTGGCCGCCCGCTCGGCCAGCTTCATCCAGGCCTTCTGCAAGATCGGCCTGGTACCCGATTCCGGCGGCACCTGGCTGCTGCCGCGCCTGGTCGGCATGGCGCGGGCCAAGGCCCTGGCCATGCTGGGCGAGCGCCTGGGCGCCGAACAGGCCCAGCAATGGGGGCTGATCCACCGCGTGGTGGACGATGCCGCGCTGCGCGACGAAGCCCTCACCCTCGCCCGCCAGCTCGCCACCCAGCCCACTTACGGCCTGGCCCTGATCAAGCGCAGCCTGAACGCCAGTTTCGACAACGGTTTCGATGAACAGCTGGAGCTGGAGCGCGACCTGCAGCGCCTGGCCGGGCGCAGCGAGGACTATCGCGAAGGCGTGAGCGCCTTCATGAACAAGCGCACGCCGGCATTCAAGGGGCGTTGATCATGAGCGCACTCGCAAGCAATGCCCAGGTGGCGGTGATCGGTGCGGGCGCCATGGGCGCAGGCATCGCCCAGGTTGCGGCCCAGGCCGGCCACCCGGTAAAGCTCTACGACAACCGCCCGGGCGCTGCAGCCCAGGCGGTGGCCGGCATAGACCGGCAACTTGCCCGCCTGGTGGAAAAAGGCAAGTTGCAGGCTGTCGAGCGGGAAGCCATCAGCGCCCGGCTGTGCCCGGTAGACGACCTCGAAGCCCTGGCCGATGCCCGACTGGTGATCGAGGCCATCGTCGAGAACCTGCAGGTCAAGCAGGCGCTGTTCAGCCAGCTGGAAGCCTTGTGCGCCTTCGACTGCATCCTCGCCAGCAACACCTCGTCGCTGTCCATCACCAGCCTCGCTGCCGGGCTGCAACGCCCGCACCAGGTGGTTGGCATGCACTTCTTCAACCCGGCGCCGCTGATGGCCCTGGTGGAAGTGGTGTCGGGCCTGGCCACCGCCCCGGCCGTTGCCGCGTGCATTCATGCCACCGCCCAGGCCTGGGGCAAGCAGCCGGTGCACACGCGCTCCACGCCGGGCTTCATCGTCAACCGTGTGGCGCGGCCGTTCTACGCCGAAAGCCTGCGCCTGCTGCAGGAAGGCGCAGCCGATTGCGCCAGCCTCGATGCGCTGCTGCGTGATGCCGGCGGTTTCCGCATGGGCGCGTTCGAACTCACCGACCTGATCGGCCACGACGTCAATTACGCCGTCACCTGTTCGGTTTTCGATGCGTTCTATGGCGACTTCCGCTTCCAGCCTTCGCTGGTGCAAAAAGAACTGGTGGACGCAGGCCGCCTCGGGCGCAAGACCGGCCAAGGCTTCTATAGCTATGCCGAAGGCGCCGAACGCCCGCAGCCAGCCGAACTGCACAGCCCCGCCAGCGTCGATGCCTGCGTCGTCGAAGGCGACCTGGGGGTGATGCAGCCGCTGATCGAACGCCTGCGCCAGAGCGGCGTCGCCGTGACCCAGCGCGCCGGCAGCGGCCTGATCCAGGTGGGCGATGCCACCCTGGCGCTGTCCGATGGCCGCCTGGCCAGCCAGCGCGCCCGGGAAGACGGCCTGCGCAATCTGGTGCTGCTCGACCTGGCCCTGGACTACACCACCGCCACCCGCCTCGCCATCAGCTGGTCGGCCGACACCAGCGACAACGCTCGTGACCAGGCGGTGGCCTTGCTGCGGCGTGCCGGCCTGAAGGTAACGGCGGTCGCCGACCTGCCCGGCCTGGTGGTGCTGCGCACCGTGGCGATGCTCGCCAACGAGGCCGCCGATGCCGTGTTGCAAGGTGTCGGCAGCGCCGCCGACATCGACCTGGCCATGCGTGCCGGCGTCAACTACCCCTGCGGCCCGCTGGCCTGGGCCGCGAACATCGGCATCGCCCACACCCTGCGCGTGCTCGACAACCTGCAGCGCAGCTACGGCGAGAGCCGCTACCGCCCTTCCCTGCTGTTACGCCGCTGCGAAGCCAAAGGAGGCACCCTGAATGACTGAAGTCGAACTGGCACAAGCCTGTGCCGAGGCCATGTACGCCCGCGACCAGGCCACCCAGGGCCTGGGCATCCGCCTGCTGGAAGCCGGCCCGGGCCAGGCATGCCTGCGCATGCCGGTACGCGCCGACATGATCCAGGGGCATGGCACCTGCCATGGCGGCTTCCTGTTCGCCCTGGCCGACTCGGCGTTTGCTTTCGCCTGCAACAGTCACGACCAGGCCACCGTCGCCCTGGGCTGCAGCATCGACTACCTGGCCCCGGCGCTGCGCGATGACGTGCTTACCGCCTGCGCCAGCGAGGTCAGCCGCAAGGGCCGCACCGGGCTGTACCACGTCCGCATCGAGAACCAGCGCGGTGAGCTGGTGGCGATGTTCCATGGCAAATCCTACAAAGTGCGCGGCACCGTGCTGGCGCAGGAGACGCAAGATGACTGAACACACCCTGGCCGATGCCTTGATCATCGACGCCGTGCGCACCCCCATCGGCCGTTATGCCGGCGCCTTGAGCGGCGTGCGCGCCGATGACCTGGCCGCCATCCCGCTCAAGGCCCTGATCCAGCGCCACCCCGAACTGGACTGGAAAGCCATCGACGACGTCATCCTCGGCTGTGCCAACCAGGCTGGCGAGGACAACCGCAACGTCGCGCATATGGCCAGCTTGCTGGCCGGGCTGCCGATCGAAGTGCCGGGCACCACCATCAACCGCCTGTGTGGCTCCGGCCTGGACGCCATCGGCAATGCGGCCCGCGCCCTGCGCTGCGGCGAAGCCGGGCTGATGCTCGCCGGCGGCGTGGAGTCGATGTCACGCGCGCCGTTCGTCATGGGCAAGGCGGAGCAGGCGTTCGGCCGCGCGGCCGAACTGTTCGACACCACCATCGGCTGGCGTTTCGTCAACCCGCTGATGAAGGCGGCCTTCGGCACCGACTCGATGCCGGAAACGGCCGAGAACGTTGCGCAGCAGTTTGGTATTTCCCGCGCCGACCAGGACGCCTTTGCCCTGCGCAGCCAGCACAAGGCCGCCGCCGCCCAGGCACGCGGGCGCCTGGCACGGGAAATCGTGCCGGTCGAGATCCCGCAGCGCAAAGGCCCGGCCAAAGTGGTCGAGCACGACGAACATCCCCGCGGCGACACCACCCTGGAGCAACTGGCCAGGCTGGCTACCCCGTTCCGTGAGGGCGGTAGCGTCACCGCTGGCAATGCTTCCGGGGTCAACGATGGTGCCTGCGCCCTGCTGCTCGCCAGCAGCACCGCCGCCCGCCGTCATGGCCTGAAGGCTCGCGGCCGAATCGTCGGCATGGCGGTGGCCGGGGTCGAACCACGGCTGATGGGCATCGGCCCCGTGCCGGCTACCCGCAAGGTGCTGGAGCTTACCGGGTTGTCGTTGGCCGACATGGACGTCATCGAGCTCAACGAGGCCTTTGCCGCCCAGGGCCTTGCGGTACTGCGCGAGCTCGGCCTGGCTGACGACGACGAGCGGGTCAACCGCAACGGCGGTGCCATCGCCCTCGGCCACCCGTTGGGCATGAGTGGTGCACGCCTGGTCACCACCGCGTTGCACGAGCTGGAAGAAACCGCCGGACGCTACGCCCTGTGCACCATGTGCATCGGCGTTGGCCAAGGCATCGCGATGGTCATCGAACGCCTCTGAGCGGCTCAGACCATCGGCTTGTTACCGAACCGAACGCAGCCGTATATGCTGCTTCCATGACACTCACCACGCGGCCTGCAACCGGTACCGCGCGGCGTACAAGAACAATTCGAGTGAAGCCATGAACATGTACCATGATGCCGATCGTGCCCTGTTGGACCCGATGGAAACCGCCAGTGTCGACGCCCTGCGCCAGCACCAGCTGGAGCGCCTGCGCTGGAGCCTGAAGCACGCCTACGACAACGTGCCGCTGTACCGCCAGCGCTTTGCCGAGTGCGGCGCCCACCCCGACGACCTCAAGTGCCTGGAAGACCTGGCGAAGTTCCCCTTCACCGGCAAGAACGACCTGCGCGACAACTACCCCTACGGCATGTTCGCCGTGCCCCAGCAAGAGGTAGTGCGCCTGCACGCCTCCAGTGGCACCACCGGCAAGCCGACGGTGGTGGGCTACACCCAGAACGACATCGACACCTGGGCCAACGTGGTCGCCCGCTCGATCCGTGCCGCGGGTGGGCGCAAGGGGGACAAGGTGCATGTCTCCTACGGCTACGGCCTGTTCACCGGCGGGCTCGGCGCGCATTACGGTGCCGAGCGCCTGGGCTGCACGGTGATCCCCATGTCCGGTGGCCAGACCGAGAAGCAGGTGCAGCTGATTCGCGACTTCCAGCCCGACATCATCATGGTCACCCCCTCCTACATGCTCAACCTGGCCGACGAGATCGAGCGCCAGGGCATCGACCCGCAAGACCTCAAGCTGCGCCTGGGCATATTCGGCGCCGAACCGTGGACCGACGAGCTGCGCCGCTCTATCGAGCAACGGCTGGGCATCGATGCCCTCGACATTTATGGCCTGTCAGAAATCATGGGGCCTGGGGTGGCGATGGAGTGCATCGAAACCAAGGATGGCCCGACCATCTGGGAGGACCATTTCTACCCCGAGATCATCGACCCGGTCACCGGTGCGGTGCTACCGGACGGCCAACTGGGCGAACTGGTGTTCACCTCGCTGAGCAAGGAAGCGTTGCCCATGGTGCGCTACCGCACCCGCGACCTCACTCGCCTGCTGCCCGGTACCGCCAGGCCGATGCGGCGGATCGGCAAGATCACCGGCCGCAGCGATGACATGCTGATCATTCGCGGGGTCAACGTGTTCCCGACCCAGATCGAGGAGCAGGTGCTAAAAATAAAACAGCTTTCAGAGCTTTATGAGATTCATCTGTATCGCAATGGCAACCTGGACAGCGTCGAGGTGCATGTGGAACTGCGTGCGGAGTGCCAGCACCTCGATGAAGGCCAGCGCAAGCTGTTGACCGGGGAGCTGACCAAGCAGATCAAGACCTACATCGGCATCAGCACCCAGGTGCGCCTGCAGCCCTGCGGCACGCTCAAGCGTTCCGAGGGCAAGGCCTGCCACGTGTTCGACAAACGGTTGGCCAGCTGATTCATTCGGCTGCCTTTTCGGCCCCGGCATCGTCCGGGGCTTTTTTTTGCGTTTTTTCGGCTGGCCTCTTCGCGGGCTCGCCCGCTCCCACAGGAAATGAAGTGAAGCCCAAGCCTGCGCGGTCCCTGTGGGAGCGGGCGAGCCCGCGAAGAGGCCGGAATGTGATACATAAATCTTATTCGATACACATAAAACTGTTTGACGTTATGTTTTGTATCGCTTACAAATGACTCATGCCTTAGCAGGAGTCGGAACACATGTACGCACAGCTAGTGGAAACCGGAGTCAAGCGCGTCAAGTCGCTGGAAGAGATGTCGCCCGAGGAGCGCAACTTCCAGGAAAAGATCGACGCCGAAATCAAGATCGAAGCCAAGAACTGGATGCCCGAGGCCTATCGCCAGACCCTGATCCGGCAGATCTCCCAGCACGCCCACTCGGAAATCGTCGGCATGCTGCCCGAAGGCAACTGGGTCACCCGTGCCCCCAGCCTCAAGCGCAAGCTGCAGCTGATGGCCAAGATCCAGGACGAAGCCGGCCACGGCCTGTACCTGTACAGCGCCATGGAAACCCTGGGCGCCGACCGTGACGAAGAAATCGCCAAGCTGCACAGTGGCAAGGCCAAGTACTCGAGCATCTTCAACTACCCCACCCTCAGCTGGGCCGACATGGGCGCAGTGGGCTGGCTGGTGGATGGCGCCGCCATCGTCAACCAGGTGGTGCTGCAGCGCACCTCCTATGGCCCGTATTCGCGCGCGATGATCCGCATCTGCAAGGAAGAGAGCTTCCACCAGCGCCAGGGCTACGAAATCCTCCTGACCATGATGCGCCACGGCACCCAGGCCCAGCGCGACATGGTCCAGGACGCGATCGACCGCCTGTGGTGGCCGGCACTGATGATGTTCGGCCCCAGCGACGAGCACTCCCCCAACAGCGCCCAGTCCATGGCCTGGAAGATCAAGCGCCAGACCAACGATGAGCTGCGCCAGCGCTTCATCGACCAGACCGTGCCGCAGCTCGAATTGCTCGGCTGCACCGCCCCCGACCCCGAACTGAAGTGGAATGCCGAGCGCGGTCACTACGACTTCGGCGAAATCCAGTGGGACGAGTTCTACGAAGTGATCAAGGGCAATGGCCCATGCAACCAGGAACGCGTCGCCACCCGGCGCAAGGCCATCGAGGACGGTGCCTGGGTACGCGAGGCCGCCGTGGCCTACGCGCGCAAGCAACAGAACAAGAACGCCGCCTGAGTGGCGATTGATGCGGAGATCGAAAATGTCTGTCTGGACCCTCTACGAAGTGTTCGTGCGCAGCAAGCACGGCCTTAACCACAAGCATGTCGGCAGCGTGCACGCCGCCGATGCTGCCATGGCCATCGAAAACGCCCGCGAGCTGTACACCCGCCGCAGCGAAGGCGTGAGCCTGTGGGTGGTGCCCTCGGCACTGATCACCGCCTCTTCCCCGGACGAGAAAGACCCGCTGTTCGCCCCGGCGGACGACAAGGTCTACCGCCATGCCAGCTTCTACGAACTGCCCGACGAAGTCGGACACATGTGAGGTTGGCCATGCACAACGAAACCCTTGTCCCCTACCTGCTGCTGCTCGGCGACAGTGCCCTGGTGCAGGGCCAGCGCCTCTGCGAATGGTGTGGCCGCGCCCCGGCCATCGAAGAAGAACTGGCCCTGATGAACGTCGGCCTCGACCTGGTAGGCCAGGCGCGCAACTGGCTGGAGTATGCCGCCGAGCTGCTCGATGATGGCCGTGACGCCGACGCCCTGGCCTTCCGCCGTGACGAGCGCGCCTATCGCAACCTGTTGCTGGTCGAGCAGCCCAACGGCGATTTCGCCGTGACCATGACCAAACAGTTCTTCTATGACGCCTGGCATTTCGCCGTGCTTCAGGGCCTGGTCGGCTCGAACGACGAGCGTATCGCCGGTATCGCCGCCAAGGCCCTGAAGGAAGTCACCTACCACCTGCGCCGCTCCAGCGAGTGGGTGCAACGCCTGGGCGGTGGCACCGAAGAAAGCCGCCAACGCATGCTCGCGGCCATCCCGGCACTGTGGCGCTTCACCGTCGAGCTGGCTGCCGGTAGCGACAATGAAGTGCACCTGGCACAGGTGGGTATCGCCGCCGACCCCGCTGCCGTCGGCGCGGCCTGGCTCAAGCAGGTTGGCTCGACCTTCGCTTCGGTCGAGCTGCCGCTGCCCAAGGCCGCCAGCCACTTCTACCTGGACGGTCGCAAAGGCCTGCACACCGAGCACCTGGGCCTGCTGCTGGCCGAGATGCAGTTCCTGCCAAGGGCGTACCCCGATGCAACCTGGTGAGCTGATTGCCGGCGACCGTGGCGCCCGCGCGCCACGCGGCGACGACCTGGCCCGGGCCTGGGCGGTACTGGCCCAGGTCATGGACCCGGAAGTGCCCGTGGTCAGCGTGGTCGACCTGGGGATCGTGCGCGACCTCGGCTGGCACGCCGGGCACCTGCACCTGGTCGTCACGCCGACCTACTCCGGCTGCCCGGCCACCGAGGTGATCGAAGGGGACATCCGCCAGGCGCTGGAACAGGCCGGTTTCCCCGCCCCGGCTCTGGAGCGCCGGCTGACCCCGGCCTGGAGCACCGACTGGATCAGCGAACTGGGCCGCGAGCGCCTGCGCGCCTACGGCATCGCCCCGCCACAGGGCAGCGCCAGCAAACGCAGCCTGCTCGGCGAGGCGCCGCAGGTGTGCTGCCCGCAGTGCGGCAGCGCCCATACCGAATTGCTCAGCCAGTTCGGTTCCACGGCTTGCAAGGCGCTTTACCGCTGCCGCGAGTGCCTGGAGCCGTTCGACTATTTCAAATGCATTTGAGCCGTGGAGAACGCCATGAGCCAGTTTCACAGCCTGACCATCAAGCAAGTGCGCAACGAGACCCGCGACGCGGTGTCGATTGCCTTCGACGTGCCCGAGCACCTGCAGGCGCAGTTCCGTTTCACCCAGGGCCAGTACTTGGTCATGCGTACCCAGCTGGACAACGAAGAAGTCCGCCGTTCCTACTCCATCTGCAGTGCCGTGCAAGACGGCGAACTGCGTGTGGCGGTAAAGCGCGTGCCTGGCGGGCGCTTCTCGGCATTTGCCAATGACGTGCTCAAGGCCGGCCAGCAACTGGAAGTGATGCCGCCGTCGGGCAGCTTCTTCGTGCCACTGGAACCGGCCCGCCAGGGCAACTACCTGGGCGTGGCTGCCGGCAGCGGCATCACACCGATCCTGTCGATCATCGCCACTACCCTGGCCAGCGAGCCACACAGCCGCTTCACCCTGCTGTACGGCAACCGCTCCAGCTCTGGCGCTCTGTTCCGCGACAAGCTGGAAGACCTGAAGAACCGTTACCTCGACCGCCTGAACCTGATTTTCGTGTTCAGCCGCGAGCAGCAGGATGTCGACCTGTACAACGGCCGCATCGATGCCGACAAGTGCGGCCAGCTGTTCTCGCGCTGGATGGACGTTGCCAACCTGGATGCTGCGTTCATCTGCGGCCCGCAGGCGATGACCGAGACGGTGCGCGACAGCCTGCGGGCCAATGGCCTGGCCAAGGAACGCATCCATTTCGAGCTGTTCGCCGCAGCCGGCAGCGAAGCCCGTCGTGAAGCCCGCGAGGCGGCGCGCCAGGTGGACTCGGCGCTCAGCCACATCACCGTGATCAGCGACGGCCGCGCCCTCACCTTCGACCTGCCACGCAACACCCAGAACGTGCTGGACGCCGGCAATGCAATCGGCGCCGAACTGCCGTACTCGTGCAAGGCCGGCGTGTGCTCGACCTGCAAGTGCCGGGTAATCGAGGGCGAAGTGGAGATGGACAGCAACCATGCCCTGGAGGACTACGAAGTGGCGGCCGGGTATGTGCTGTCGTGCCAGACCTACCCGGTGAGCGACAAGGTGGTGCTCGATTTCGACCAGCTCTGAAACCGCGTTGCCTGCTTCGCGGGTGAACCCGCTCCCACAGGGACTGCACAAGTCTTGAGAGCAGCGCCCTACCTGTGGGAGCGGGTTCACCCGCGAAGAGGCCATCAGCAACACCGCAACACCCGCGTGACCTCAACAAAACAATTACAACACCCAGAGATCGCAACCCATGACACCCGAACGCATCGAAAGCATCGCCAACCACCCCGACTTCCAGCACCTGGTGCAGCGCAAACGCCGCCTCAACGGCAGCCTGACCCTGGCCATGCTGGTGATTTACTACGGCTTCGTCCTGCTGGTGGCGTTTTCCCCCAGCACCCTCGGCCAGTCCCTCAGTGGTGGCGTCACCACCGTCGGCATGCTGGTGGGCGTGCTGATGGTGCTGCTGTCCTTCGCCCTGACCGGTATCTACGTGCACCGCGCCAACAACGTGCTCGACCCGCTCAACGACAAGGTCAAGCAGGAGTGCGCACAATGAACTGGACCGCCATCTCGATGTTCATGGTGTTCGTCTGCTTCACCCTGCTGGTCACCCGCTGGGCTGCCATGCGCACCCGCTCGGCCAGCGATTTCTACACCGCCGGCGGGGGCCTGACCGGCATGCAGAACGGCCTGGCGATCGCCGGCGACATGATCAGCGCCGCGTCGTTCCTGGGCATTTCGGCAATGATGTTCATGAACGGCTACGACGGCCTGCTGTATGCCCTGGGCGTACTGGCCGGCTGGCCGATCATCCTGTTCCTGATCGCCGAACGCCTGCGCAACCTGGGCAAGTACACCTTTGCCGACGTGGTCAGCTACCGCCTGGCGCAAACCCCGGTGCGCCTGACCTCGGCCTTCGGCACCCTGGTGGTGGCGCTGATGTACCTGGTGGCGCAGATGGTCGGTGCCGGCAAGCTGATCGAACTGCTGTTCGGCATCAGCTACCTGTACGCGGTGATGCTGGTCGGCGTGCTGATGGTCGCCTACGTCACCTTCGGCGGCATGCTCGCCACCACCTGGGTGCAGATCATCAAGGCAGTGATGCTGCTGTCGGGCACCAGCTTCATGGCCTTCATGGTGCTCAAGCATTTCGGCTTCAGCACCGAGGCGATGTTTGCCAGCGCCGTGGCCGTGCATGCCAAGGGCCAGGCGATCATGGCCCCGGGCGGCCTGCTGTCCAACCCGGTGGACGCCATTTCCCTAGGCCTGGGCATGATGTTCGGTACCGCCGGCCTGCCGCATATCCTGATGCGCTTCTTCACCGTCAGCGATGCCAAGGAAGCGCGCAAGAGCGTGTTCTATGCCACCGGGTTCATCGGCTACTTCTACCTGCTGCTGATCGTCATCGGCTTTGGTGCCATCGTCATGGTCGGCACCGAGCCGTCCTACCGTGACGCCACCGGCGCGATCATCGGCGGCGGCAACATGGTCGCCGTGCACCTGGCCCAGGCCGTGGGTGGCAATCTGTTCCTCGGTTTTATCTCCGCCGTGGCCTTCGCCACCATACTGGCGGTGGTCGCCGGCCTGGCGCTGTCCGGTGCATCGGCCGTTTCCCACGACCTGTATGCCTGCGTGGTGCGCCAGGGCAAGGCCAGCGAGCAGGAGGAAATGCGCGTATCGCGTATCGCCACCCTGCTGATCGGCCTGCTGGCGGTCATCCTCGGCCTGATGTTCGAGTCGCAGAACATCGCCTTCCTCTCCGGCCTGGTGCTGGCGGTGGCCGCCTCGGTCAACTTCCCAGTGCTACTGCTTTCGATGTTCTGGAAAGGCCTGACCACCCGCGGCGCGGTGTGCGGCAGCATGGCCGGCCTGGTTTCGGCGGTGCTGCTGGTGGTGCTGGGCCCGGCGGTATGGGTCAACGTGCTGCATCACGAAAAGGCGCTGTTCCCCTACAGCAACCCGGCGCTGTTCTCCATGAGCCTGGCCTTCCTCGGCGCCTGGGTGTTCTCGGTGACTGACAGTTCCGAACGCGCCAGCCAGGAACGTGGCCGCTACCTGGCCCAGTTCATCCGTTCCATGACCGGAATCGGCGCTGCCGGCGCCAGCAAGCACTGACTCTCAGGAAAGAACAACCATGTCGGGTAAAACAACAACAATGAACCGCACGCACTACATTTCGGCCGCCTGGCTGGCGACCCTCGCCCTGCCGATGCCGGCGATGGCAGACTTCATCGGCGACAGCCACGCCCGGCTGGAGCTGCGCAACCACTACCTGAACCGCGACTTCCGCCAGAGCAACGCACCACAGGCCAAGGCCGAGGAATGGGGCCAGGGCTTTACCGCCAAGCTGGAGTCGGGCTTCACCGAAGGCCCGGTCGGCTTTGGTGTCGACGCCATGGGCCAACTGGGCATCAAGCTCGACTCCAGCCGCGACCGCCGCAATACCGGCCTGCTGCCTTTCGGCCCGAACAGCCATGAACCGGTCGATGACTACAGCGAACTGGGCCTCACCGGCAAGGTGCGGGTGGCCAAGAGCACACTGCGCCTGGGGACCTTGCAACCGATCCTGCCGGTAGTGGTGTACAACGACACCCGCCTGCTGGCCTCCACCTTCCAGGGTGGCCTGCTCACCAGCCAGGACCTGGCCGGCCTGACCTTCAACGCCGGCCGCCTGACCAAGGCCAACCTGCGTGATTCCTCGGGCCGCGACGACATCGGCTACGGCGCCGCCAGCAGCGACCACCTGGACTTCGGCGGCGGCAGCTACGTCATCACCCCGCAAACCAGCGTCAGCTACTACTACGCCAAGCTCGAAGACATCTACCGCCAGCAGTTCGTCGGCCTGATCGATACCCGCCCGCTGGGCGAAGGCCTGAGCCTGCGCACCGACCTGCGCTACTTCGACAGCCGCAACGACGGCGCCGAACGTGCCGGCAACATCGACAACCGCAACTTCAACGCCATGTTCACCCTCGGCGTACGGGCCCACAAGTTCACCGCCGCCTGGCAGCAGATGTCCGGCGACAGTGCCTTCCCGTTCGTGAACGGCGGCGACCCGTTCACCGTCAACCTGGTCACCTACAACACCTTCACCCGCGCCGGGCTGGACTCGTGGCAGGTGCGCTACGACTACGACTTCGTCGCCATGGGTATTCCCGGCCTGAGCTTCATGACCCGCTACACCGATGGCCGCCACGCCGAAACCGCCACCGTCAGCAATGGCCGTGAGCGTGAGCGCGACACCGACATCACCTATGTCATCCAGAGCGGCCCGTTCAAGGACGTCAGCCTGCGCTGGCGCAACGTCACCTTCCGGTCCGGCAATGGCCTGACCAACGCCGTGGACGAAAACCGCCTGATCATCGGCTACACCGTGGCGCTGTGGTAACAGCGCCCCCCCTCTACATTGGAGAACAGTATGTCTGCCGCCCCTACCTTGCAAAGCTTCATCGCCGGCCGCTGGCTTGGCCAGCACGGCGCCCAGGCCCTGCGTAGCGCCCTGGACGGCCACGTCTTGGCCTACAGCCACGAAGAGCGACCGGATTTCGCCGAAGCCGTGGACTTTGCCCGCGCCCGTGGCCTGGCCGCGCTGATGGCGATGGACTTCCAGCAACGCGCTGCCCGCCTGAAGGCGCTGGCCCTGTACCTGGCCGAGCGCAAGGAGCAGCTCTACGCCCTGTCCCACCACAGCGGCGCCACCCGTGCCGACAGCTGGATCGACATCGAAGGCGGCAACGCCACGCTGTTCTCCTATGCGGGCATCGGCAGCCGTGAACTGCCGTCAGGCAACCTGGTGCACGAAGGCCCGGCCATCCCGCTGGGCAAGCAAGGCCATTTCGCCGGCAGCCACATCCTTGTGCCGCGCGCCGGCGTGGCAGTGCACATCAACGCCTTCAACTTCCCCATCTGGGGCATGCTGGAGAAGTTCGCCCCGACCTTCCTAGCCGGCATGCCATGCATCGTCAAGCCGGCGACCTCGACCAGCTACCTGACCGAGGCCGTGGTGCGGCTGATGAATGCATCCGGCTTGTTGCCCGAAGGCAGCCTGCAACTGGTGATCGGCAGCACCGGCGACCTGCTCGACCGCCTGCAAGGCCAGGACGTGGTGACCTTCACCGGTTCCGCCGACACCGCCGCCAAGTTGCGCGTCACACCGAACCTGGTACGCAACTCGGTGCCGTTCACCGCCGAAGCCGATTCGCTGAACTGCGCCATCCTCGGCCCGGACGTGACCCCGGATAGCGAAGAGTTCGATCTGTACATCAAGGAGGTGGTCCGCGAAATGACCACCAAGGCCGGCCAGAAATGCACCGCCATCCGCCGCGCCATCGTACCGGCCAGGCACATCGACGCCGTTGCCACGCGCCTGCGCGAGCGGCTGGCCAAGGTGGTGGTCGGTGACCCGTCGCAGGAAGGTGTGCGCATGGGCGCCCTGGCCTCTCACGATCAGCAGCACGATGTGGCCGAGCGGGTGCGCAGCCTGCTGCAGAGCTGCGACCAGCTGTTCGGCGCTAGCGATGGCTTTGCGCCGCGTGGCGAGGGCGTGGCCGAGGGCGCGTTCTTTGCCCCGACCTTGCTTCAGGCCCGTGACCCGCATGCCGAAGGCGGTGCCCACGATATCGAAGCGTTCGGCCCGGTCAGCACGCTGATGGCCTATGACGACCTCGATGAAGCCCTGGCGCTGGCCGCGCGGGGCAAAGGCAGCCTGGTGGCGACCCTGGTCACCGCCGACCGCAACGTGGCAGCCAAGGCCATCCCGGTGGCTGCCGCCTGGCATGGCCGCCTGCTGGTACTCGACAGCGAGGCAGCCAAGGAATCCACGGGGCATGGCTCGCCATTGCCGCAGCTCAAGCACGGCGGCCCGGGCCGCGCTGGTGGTGGTGAAGAGCTGGGTGGCCTGCGTGCCGTCAAGCACTACCTGCAACGTGCCGCTGTACAGGGTTCGCCGAGCATGCTCACGGCGGTAACCGGCGAATACGTGCGCGGTGGCGAAGTGATCGAAACCGAAGTGCACCCGTTCCGCCGCTATTTCGAGCAGTTGCGCATCGGCGAGTCGCTGCTCACCCACCGGCGCACCGTGACCGAAGCCGACCTGGTCAACTTCGGCTGCCTGTCGGGTGACCATTTCTACATGCACTTCGACGAGATCGCCGCCAAGCAATCGCAGTTCGGCAAGCGCATCGCCCACGGCTATTTCGTGTTGTCGGCAGCAGCCGGGCTGTTCGTCTCCCCGGGTGCAGGCCCGGTACTGGCCAACTACGGCCTGGATACCCTGCGCTTCATCAACCCGGTGGGCATCGGCGACACCATCCAGGCGCGCCTGACCTGCAAGCGCAAGATCGACCAGGGCAAGACCAGCCCGCTGGGCCAGCCCCAGGGCGTTGTGGCGTGGGATGTGGAGGTGACCAACCAGCTGGGCGAGCTGGTCGCCAGCTACGACATTCTCACCCTGGTGCTGAAACAGCCCTGACAGTGCCGTTGGTCAGGGGCGGTGGATATCCAATCGACCTCCCCTGGCTGTTACCGCTCTCATTCAATGAGGGGTGGTCAATGGCTTCGCCTCTCACTCCTGTATTGGGCCCGCCTGATCGCGGGCCTTTTTTTCATCGAGAGCGAGGGTTGCGAGATGAAAGATTTTACTGCGATGGGTGGCGGTAGCGCACAGGATGACTGGCCAGAGCTCGAGCCGGACCGGCGCAATGACCGGGCAGATGACCCGGATGCCGACCCCAATGTGACAGATGACGAAGAAAACCGCCCCGGCGTGCCGGCCAGCGACCCCGAGTCCGGTGCATGACCGTCATGCAGACGGTCTGCACGATCCCCTGTGGGAGATTGCCCAGCCCTTTGGGCCGCGCTGTCGCACAGATAACGGAATTCGCAAGCGATCCTCGTACCCTGTGGGAGCGGCTTTAGCCGCGAAGAATCCAACGCGGTGCATGGCACCGGCTGCGCCGGTGTTCGCGGCTAAAGCCGCTCCCACAGAGGATCGTGCCAACTTTTAGAATTTGAGCAGGACATATGTTCCCGCACGGATTGTGCAGTCGGGGAATCACATTGTCGCCGCTGACTGGTTCGGCTTGCCGCCGGATACCCGCCAGCTCACCGCGGTAATCCCGTAGCGCTCGGCCATCGGCCTGCTGACTTTCCTGATCTTCTCTCGGCCGAACTTGGGGATGATGCCGATGCCCGCATCGCAACTTGCCCAATGCCAGGCCTCGGCATTGTCCAGCGTCTCCAGACGGATGATGAAACTGCGCGGCTGGCCATGCAGTTGGTAATCGATGATGTACAGCTGTGGGCTTGGCATCGCAGGGGCCTCCTCTTCTCCATGGATGACACCCTGATTGATCGGGGTACGGCCAGAAGATTCAAAAAATTGTCGAACATCAGGTACCAGAGGCTATTGCAGCCTCGTTACGCAGTACCTGGCCGGCACCCGGTACCTGCGGATACCGGGTGTCCAGCAACCCTTCAACTTACTGCTGGCGGCCCCCGCCGTGGCTGTTCTGGCCGCCCTTGCGACCGGCCTCCGATGCCCGTTGGCGGTCGTTGGCGAAGTTGCCGCCAGAAGCCTGCCCGCCTTTGTGCCCCGCGCGGGAGGCCCGTTCCCGGTCATTGGCGAAATTGCCAGGGTTGGTTTCCTTGGTGCCGCCGCGCTGGCTGGTTCGCTCTTGATCCTGCGCCATGTGGTTTCTCCTTGCGATGGATGGGTCGCATGGATGTTTGCCATGCCTTGGTTCCGAGCCGCCGATCACACAGTCTGCTCAATGGTTTTGCCGGCAACTGACCAGTGGCACCAAACATGCGTCGGCAAAAGGTTTGCGTGGCGGAAGCAGGCGGGTCGCACTTTCCTGTGCCTGCGGAGGTCTCAACAACATGGCGACGGCCTATAATCCCGCCACACACACGCCCGATGATGCTGCTACGGGCGGAACGTTCCGGTCTGCACAAGGCTCCGTCCATGAAGTCGTCCCCCAAGCAACCTGCCTCGCCCCAGAACCCGGCGCTCAGCCCCAGCCACCTGGATTTCCCGGTGGTGGGCATCGGTGCATCGGCAGGCGGCCTGGAAGCGATCTGTACGCTGTTCCGGCAAATGCCCAGCGACTGCGGCATGGCCTTCGTCGTGGTCCTGCACCTGTCCCCCGACCACCAGAGCGTCGCCGACCGCATCATCCAGGAGACCACGCAAATGCCGGTGCGCCAGGTGACCGAGCCGGTGCCCATCGAGCGCAACCACATCTACGTGATTTCACCGGCCAATCGCCTGTCCACCAACGATGGCTACCTGCGCGTGACCCCGGCCAATCGGCGCCGTGGCGACCACGTGGCCATCGACCTGTTCTTCCGTGACCTGGCTGACGTGCACAAGGACCACGCCTTCTGCGTGGTGTTGTCCGGTACCGGTGCCGACGGCGCCGTGGGCCTTTCGCGGATCAAGGAGCAAGGCGGCGTGACCTTGGCGCAAAACCCGGACGACGCCCAGTACGACAGCATGCCCCGCGCCGCCATCGAGACCGGCATGGTCGACCTGGTGCTGCCGGCGGCAGAAATGCCGCAGAAGCTGCTGGAACTGTGGCGCAATGCCCGCCAGGTCCGGCTCCCGGAAATCGAGGACGACACCCTGCCACCGGCCTTGGGCACCCGTGCCGGCGATGCCCAGGCCAGCGAGCCGATGCTCGAAGAGATCCTGCTGCAATTGCGCAGCAATACCGGCCACGACTTCCAGCACTACAAGCGCGCCACGGTGCTGCGGCGCATCGAGCGCCGCCTGCATGTGACCGGCCAGGCAGACCTGGCGGCCTACCTGCATTACCTGGAACAGCACCCCGCGGAATCCCGGGCGTTGCTGGCCGACATGCTGATTGGCGTGACCAATTTCTTCCGCGACCGCGAAGCCTTCGAAGCCCTGGAGCGCCATGTGCTGCCGCAGCTGACCTGCGAACGCGACCCGGCCGAGGGCGCGGACGAGATACGCGTGTGGTCGGCCGGCTGCTCCACCGGCGAAGAGGCGTACAGTCTGGCCATGCTGGTTTGCGAGCAGCTGGCACTGGAGCAGCGCTCGCACAAGGTACAGGTGTTCGCCACCGACCTGGACGAACGCGCCATCGGCATCGCCCGCAGTGGCTCCTACCCTGAAGCGATCGTTACCGACGTGCCGCCCAGCCGGCTGCGCCAGTTCTTCCTCAAGGAAGACCAGCATTACCGGGTGCGCAAAGAGGTGCGCGAGAAGGTGCTGTTCGCCCGGCATAACCTGCTGTCGGACCCACCGTTCTCGCAGATCGACCTGATTGTCTGCCGCAACCTGCTGATCTACCTGGACCGTGAGGTGCAGCGTGACATCCTGCAGATGTTCCACTTCGCCCTGCGCCCGGGTGGCTACCTGTTCCTCGGGTCGTCCGAGTCGGCCGACATGGCCAGTGAACTGTTCGCCCCGGTGGACAAGCGCAACCGCATTTTCCGCGCACTCGATGCCAGCAATACCGGCCGCCGTTCCGGCCGTCAGCTGCCCGGCACTTCGGCCGCCAGCCTGCCCCAGGGCGCGCTGGCCAAGGCCAAGCCGGGGCGCAAGCCATCCTTCGCCGACCTGCACTACCGCGCCCTGGCGCGCCGCATGCCGCCCAGCCTGATCGTCGATATCGACGGCAATATCCTGCACATGAGCGAAGGCGTGGGGCGTTTTCTGCAAGTGGGCGGTGGCGAACCGAGCCGCAGCCTGCTCAACCTGGTACTGCCGCCCCTGCGCCTGGCCCTGCGCAGCACCTTGTTCCAGGCGCGTCAGGGGACCGAGGCGGTGACCTCGCGCCCTGTCGACCTGGCGGAAACCATGGGCAAACTGCAGGTGGAGATCACCGTGCAGCCGTACAAGGACGACCTCAGCGCCAGCGATTGCCTGCTGGTGGTATTCGAGGAACGCGCGCCCGACCCGTCCCTGCCGTTACCCGGCGTCATCCGCCAGACCGACAGCATGGTGCTGCACAACCTCGAACGCGAACTGCAGCGCACTCGCCTGCAACTGCAGGAAACCATCGAGCAGTCAGAGGTCTCCAGCGAGGAGCTGACGGCCTCCAACGAAGAGATGCAGGCCATCAACGAGGAGTTGCGTTCGGCCAGCGAAGAACTGGAAACCAGCAAGGAAGAGCTGCAGTCGATCAACGAGGAACTGCTCACGGTCAACTACGAGCTGAAGAACAAGGTCGAGGAAACCGACAAGGTCAACGACTACCTCAGCAACCTGATCGCCTGTACCGAGATCGCCACGGTGTTCGTCGACCGCAACCTGCATATCCGCTGGTTCACCCCGCGCGCCACCGACCTGTTCAATATGCTGCCGGTCGATACCGGCCGCTCCCTGCTCGACATCACCCACCGCCTGGATTACCCGGCGCTGGCCGACGATGCCCGCGCCGTGGCCCAGGGCGAGGCCATCATAGAGCGTGAAATCGGCGGCCAGGGCGATCACTGGTACCTGGCGCGCCTGCTGCCCTACCGCTCCAGCGAGCAGAAAATCGACGGCACGGTGCTGACCTTCATCGACATCAGCAGCAGCCATGCCGCCGAGGAGCGCGTGCGCCTGGGCGAAGAGCGCCTGAGCAAGCAGCTGGCCGAGACGCAGAGCACCAGCCACATGAAGGACGAATTCTTCGCCGTCATGTCTCATGAACTCAAGCACCCGCTCAACCTGATCCAGCTCAATGCCGAAATCCTGCGCCGCCTGCCGTCGCTGCGGAACATCAGTGCAGCGAGCAAGGCCGTCGGTACCATCTGCGATGCGGTAACCAGCCAGGCGCGGATCATCGACGACCTGCTGGATGTGGCGCGCATTCGCACCGGCAAGCTCAAACTCAAGACCGAGCCTGTGGACCTGCTTGCCGTCCTGCAGGGCATCCATGGCGTGGTAGTCAGCGAGCAACATCCCTGCACAGTTCGCCTGGAGCTGCCCGCCGACAACCTGCCGGTGATGATCGAGGGTGACGTTACCCGCCTGGAGCAGATCATCTGGAACCTGCTCAACAACGCGCTGAAGTTCAGCCCGGCGGGCAATGACATACGCCTGGTGCTGAGCCACGACGAGGACCATGCCCGCCTGCAGGTAATCGACCATGGCGTGGGCCTGAGCCACGACAGCCTCGAGCATATCTTCGACCTGTTCAGCCAGGCTGCGCCGCAACATGCCAGCCACAGCCGCGAAGGCCTGGGCATCGGCCTGTCGCTGGTACGGCAACTGGTCGAGGCGCATGGCGGTACCGTCCTCGCCACATCAGCGGGGCTTGGCCTGGGCTGCACCTTCACGGTCACCCTGCCCCTTTGCGAAACGCAGCCCCAGCAGCGTACGCAGGGCTCGGAGCCGCCGAGCGAGGGCCGCCTGAACGGAATTCGCGTGTTGCTGGTGGATGACTCCGTAGAGGTGCTGGCGGTGATGCAGGAGCTGCTGGAAATGGAGAGCGCCACTGTCAATGCCTTCAGCAAGCCACGTGAGGCCCTGGACGCCGCTGCGGGTGAGGAATACGACATCATCCTGTCCGATATCGGCATGCCGATCATGGACGGCCATGCGTTGATCAAGGCCCTGCGTGGCTACGTGCACCTGCGCCATACCCCGGCCATCGCCTTGACCGGTTATGGCGCCAGTGCCGACCAGTACAAGTCGCGCCAGTCGGGCTTCGACCGGCATCTGAGCAAGCCGGTGGGCTATGACGAGCTGGTGGAGGCCATCGAGGCGCTGAGCGGCTCGGTGCCTTACTGACCGTTGGTCGCTTTAAACGCAACGTTCATTGCTGCCGGGGGCCGAATCTACATGGAATTAGGGATTCGCCCAGGAGCCTGAATGAAGCCAGTCAAGCATCGCGCCACCATCATCTGCCGGCATGGCAAACAAACCCATAAATGGTTGTGGGTGAGAAAGCCCAACGCCGCCTGGACCCTGCCCGGCGGCAAGATAGAGCCCGGCGAGACGCCGGTACAGGCAGCGGAGCGTGAATTGCTTGAGGAAACCGGGTTGCAGGCAGAGTCGCTGACCCTGTTGATGCGTCATGAAGCGGCAGAGCGCATGCATTATGTGTTCGAGGCGGAGTTCGCCGACGCCCCGCATCCCAAGGCGCAGCATGAAATTGTCGATTGCCGGTTCGCTCACCCGGACCAGGTGCCCATGCTCAAGGACGAGATCAAGCTGCTGATCCGCTCGTTGCTGGCCTGTGACCGGGCTACGGCAGCGTCAGTGAGGTAGACCTTCTTCACCTGTGCCGGCCCTTTCGCGGGTGAACCCGCTCCCACAGGCATTCCACCGAACCTGTGGGAGCGGGTTCACCCGCGAAGAGGCCGGCACAGGAATCCGCTAGGCATGCACGCTCCACTGACACGCCTCCACCTCGATCGGCATCTCGTCAATGGCATGGATCATCCCGTTCGCCAATGCCTCCCGTGGCCCGAGTATCCGCGGGTAGGCCATCAGATACCGCGGCACATCCAGCACCTCGTCCGCGCCTTCGGTCCGCTCGGCGACGATCTGTGCATACAGCCGCAGGTCATAGTCCAGGCTCATCGCATACTCGGCCATGCGGGAGTGGTCGACCGAGCCATGCAAGGTCCAGTGGAACGGATGAAACAGGAACTTGCTGTAACTGCATGCAGTGCGCCGATCCCCGGCCAGGAACAGGATGTTGCCCATGGATTCCACCGTGCCGAGGTTGTGGGTATGCACCTCGACCGGTAACGCCCGCAGGAAGTTGTACAAGGTAAACCCGTAGCTGCACTCGCCGCCCATGGTGGCGATGTTCAGTTGCAGGACTTCGGCCCCCTGCTGCAACGCCCGCGAACAGGTGTTGATCAGGTTGCCGCAGGTGGATGAATTGATAGGCCCGGTGAAGTGGACGATATGTCTGGCCATGCTTGCCTCCAGGGTTGGCAGGTCATTCCTTGGGTTTCTGCGCATCGTCACCCTGCCCGGCCATCTGCCGGTACTGCTTGCGCAGGGCATGCAGCTCGGCCGGGTCCATGTCTTCCAGGTCCAGCAGCGCCTTGTGCGCCTGTTGGGTGGTGCGCAACAGCTCATCGATCTTGATGTGCAGTTCGTCGTTGTCGCGGTTCTGGGTGTTCTGGATCAGGAACACCATGAGGAAGGTGATGATGGTGGTCGAAGTGTTGATCACCAGTTGCCAGGTGTCGTTGAAGCCGAACAGCGGCCCGGTCACTGCCCAGATCAGGATCAGCAGGCAGGCGATGCCGAAGGTCAGCGGGCGGCCGGCCCAATTGGCCAGCCATTGGGCGAAACGGTCGAATTTCATCCTGGCGCCCTTCCTCGTAGCAGGTATGCGGTGGAAACGCCGCGGGCCGCAAAGTTCCACGCAGCATCAGCCTTTTCCGTTGGTCAACCGTGCTGAACCCTGGCCGTTGTTGATCGGTCGCACTTTCAGAGTGACCGAACAAGGACCCGGCAATGAGGAAGGCAGCGTGAGCGATATCCGCATCGGCATCTCCGGTTGGCGCTACGGCCCGTGGCGCAAGGATTTCTACCCGAAGGGCCTACCCCAGGACGACGAACTGGCGTTCGCTTCGCGAGCGGTCAACAGCATTGAAATCAACGGCTCGTTCTACAGCCTGCAAACACCCGAACGCTACCAGGGCTGGCATGACGAAACGCCGCCTGGGTTCGTGTTCGCGGTAAAAGCCCCGCGCTACATCACCCATGTACGGCGGCTGAAGGATATCGAAGAGGCCGTGGCCAATTTCTTCGCCTCCGGGCCGCTGCTGCTCGGCAAGAAGCTGGGCCCGTTCCTGTGGCAGTTTCCGCCGAACATGAAGTTCGACGAGGCCCGCTTCGCCCGCTTTCTCGAACTGCTGCCGCACAGCCGCAAGGATGCCCGTGAATGCGCGCAGGGGTGTGCGCAACGCCTGAAGGACAACGGCAGCACCGATATCAAGGGCAACGCACGGCTGCGTCACGCGGTGGAAATCCGCAACGAAAGCTTTTTGTGCGAAGCCTTCATCAAGCTGCTGCGCAAGCACCGGGTAGCGCTGGTAGTGGCCGACAGTGCCGGTAAATGGCCCTATGTCGAGGACCTTACCGCTGACTTCGTGTACATGCGCCTGCATGGCGATGTCGAGCTGTACAGCAGTGGCTATACCGCCCAGGCGCTGCGGCGCTGGAAGCAGCGCATCCAGCACTGGAGCCAGGGCCGCCAGGCCGACGATGCCCAGCTGGTGGTGCCAGGGCCGCCACCGCGGCGCGCCGCCCGTGACGTCTACTGCTATTTCGACAACGACCAGAAAGTCCATGCGCCTTATGACGCCCGCCGCCTGTTGCAGAAGCTGTCGTTGGACCATGAGCTGATGACCGAGCCTGGCGTGGTGCCGGAGGTGACCCTGTGAACAGGACCCTGCCTGCCCCGCACTGCATCATCGACAAGATCACTGCCGTGCGTCAGCTGAATGTACTGACGTTGAACGTGCACAAGGGCTTCACCTTCTTCAACCGGCGCTTCATCCTGCCCGAGTTGCGCGAAGCCGTGCGCGCCACCGGCGCCGACCTGGTGTTCCTGCAGGAAGTGCACGGCAGCCACCAGCAGCATGCCCTGCGCCACCCGGCCTGGCCGGATACGCCACAGTACGAGTTCCTGGCCGACAGCATGTGGCCGCAGTTCGCCTACGGCCGCAATGCCGTATACCCCCATGGCGACCACGGCAACGCGCTGCTGTCGAAATTCCCCATCAGCCGCTTCGACAACCTGGATGTCTCGGTGCAGGGCAACGAGCAGCGCGGCCTGTTGCATTGCCAGCTGGAAGTGCCTGGCCATGACCAGGTGCATGCGGTGTGCGTGCACCTGGGCTTGCGCGAGGCCCACCGGCAACGCCAGGTGAAGCTGCTGCTGGACCTGCTAGGCAGCCTGCCGCCCAAGGCCCCGGTGATCGTTGCCGGCGATTTCAACGATTGGCGGCTGAAGGCCGACGCGGTGCTGTGCGAACACCTGGTGGAAGCGTTCGGCGAGCATTTCGGCACCCCGGCACGCAGTTTCCCGGCGCGCCTGCCGCTGTTGCGCCTGGACCGCATCTACCTGCGCAACGCCATGCCCGGCACGGCCCAGGTGCTGTCCAAGTACCCGTGGTCGCACCTTTCCGACCACGCCCCTCTGGCTTCGGAGATCAAACTGTGAACCGACCCTGGGTAGACGGCAACAGCGTGCAGTTGCTGATCAATGGCGAGCAATACTACCCCCGCGTGTTCGAGGCCATGAGCCAGGCACGGGAGGAAATCCTGCTGGAGACCTTCATCATCTTCGATGACAAGGTTGGCCAGCAATTGCAGCAGGTGCTGATCGATGCCGCTCGCCGCGGCGTGCGTGTCGAAGTGGCCGTGGATGGCTATGGCACGGCCGACCTGCCCGACTCCTTCATTGCGGCCATGACCGATGCCGGAGTCAGTTTCCACGCCTTCGACCCGCAGCCGCGGCTGGTGGGCATGCGCACCAACCTGTTCCGGCGCCTGCACCGCAAGATCGTGGTGGTCGATGGCGAGCGGGCCTTCATTGGCGGCATCAACTACAGCGCCGACCATTTGGGCGACTTTGGTCCCATGGCCAAGCAGGACTATGCCGTGGAGGTCGTCGGCCCGGTGGTGGCACAGGTTCATGCCTCCAGCAAGCGCCTGATGTCACCGGTGCTGCAGCCGCCCAGCGCGGTAAGGCCATTGACCGAGCCTGCCGGTACCTGCACCGCCGTGCTGGTCGAGCGCGACAACAAGGTGCGCAGCACCGATATCGAAGCCCACTACCTGCAGGCGTTTCGCAGTGCCCGGCGGCGCATCGTGGTGGCCAATGCGTATTTCTTCCCGGGCTACCGGCTGATGCGTGAATTGCGCAATGCGTCCCGGCGCGGCGTGGAGGTCCGGCTGATCCTGCAGGGCCAGCCAGACATGCGCTGGGTACGGGCGCTGTCGCGACTGCTGTACAACTACCTGCTGCGCGACGGTGTGGCCATTCACGAGTATTGCCAACGGCCGTTGCACGGCAAGGTGGCGCTGGTGGATGATGAGTGGGCCACGGTCGGCTCCAGCAACCTGGACCCGCTCAGCCTGTCGTTCAACCTTGAAGCCAACCTGTTCATCCGTGACCGCGCCTTCAACCAGCAGCTCAACCAGCACCTGCAGGCGCTGGCCCGCGAACAATGCAAGCCGGTCACCCTGGAACGCATGGTTCGCGGCTACTGGTGGCGGGCACCGCTGATTTTCGTGTGTTTCCACGTGATCCGCCATTTCCCGCGGATTGCCGGTTGGTTCCCGGCGCACCGTCAGCACCTGCGCTCGGTGCAGCCGGAGGCCGAGGCACAGGTTGACTATCACGAGGGCAAGACCTGATGGCGCGAAAACACTGGCAAATCTGGGGCAAGCGGCTGTTCACCCTGGCATTCCTGATCCTGATCCCTGCGCTGTTGTACCTGCTGGCGCGCAACCTGGACTGGAACGAAGTGCGCCAATCGTTGCTGGCCTACAAGCCTGGCACCCTGGCCATCGGCCTGGTGCTGGCCGGGTGCAGCTACCTGACGTTCGCCAGCTACGACCTGCTGGCCCGGGCCTACACCGGCCACCACCTGCCGGCCCGCCAGGTGTTGCCGGTTGCCTTCGTGTGCTATGCCTTCAACCTCAATTTCACCACTTGGGTGGGTGGCGTTGCCTTGCGCTACCGGCTCTACAGCCGCCTGGGCCTGGACACGGCGACCATCACGCGCATCCTCACCCTGGGCCTGCTGACCAACTGGATGGGCTACATGCTGCTGGCTGGCACAGTGTTCGCCTTGCGCCTGGTCGAGCTGCCCGCCAACTGGGCGGTCGGCGCCAGCGGCCTGCAACTGATCGGCCTGGTATTGCTGGCGATTGCCGCAGGCTACCTGCTGGCCTGTGGTTTCGCCAAAAAGCGCACCTGGCGCTGGCGTGACCATGAGGTAACGCTGCCGTCGCTGCGCCTGGCGCTGTGCCAGGTGGTACTGGGTGCCAGCAACTGGGCGCTGATGGCACTGCTGATCTTCTGGTTGCTGCCTGGCGAAGCCTTCTACCCGTCGATACTTGGCATCCTGCTGATCAGTTGCGTGGCTGGTGTGGTCGCGCATATCCCGGCCGGGCTGGGTGTGCTGGAAACGGTGTTCCTGGCCCTGCTGCATGGGCAGCTTGCCCAAGGCACACTGGTGGCGGCCCTGCTGGGTTACCGCACGCTGTACTACCTGATGCCGCTGTTGCTGGCGGTGCTGACCTACCTGATCCTGGAGAAACGCGCCAAGGCCATGCGCCGGCGCGACAAGCCTGCCTAGACCTATCGAGGGCCACTGGCCCGGGAGGTGGCAAATGCGTGGCGCTGTCTTGAAGCCGATATTGATACTGATGGTGGCGAGCCTGGTCAGCGGCCAGGCCCTGGCCGAAGCTTGCAACGTGCTCACCCGTACCTCCAGCGAGGCGGTAACGCCGGTGGAGCGGCACAGCTGCTACAGCTACAGCAACCTGCCCGCCGAAGCGATCAACTGGTCATGCAGCAACGAGAGCAAGGACATGCTCAACAGCGAAAAGCACAAGGTCGCGCGTTGTGCGGATGGCAGCGTTGGCAGTTGCATCGCGCCGTTGACCCAAGAGGCATTGGCCAACCCCAAGGCAGCTGGCGGTGACAAGCCGGCGTTGCCCAAGGATGCGCGGGTGATCACCTACTACTACGACACCCCCAGCCTGGGCCAGGCCCGCACCGATTGCGAGCGTAGCAACGGCATCTGGCAGACTCACTGAGCCAACTGTATTGCCTGCTCTGGCCCTATCGCCGGCAAGCCAGCTCTCATAGAACTGCATATAACTCATTGAATTAGCAGGGACCCTGTGGGAGCGGCTTTAGCCGCGAACACCGGCGCAGCCGGTGCCATGCACCGCGTTGGATTCTTCGCGGCTAAAGCCGCTCCCACAGAGTACGAGGATCGCTTTCGAATTCAGTTATCTGTGCGACAGCACAGCCCTTGAAGTCAATGCGGTCGGTGTGGGAGCTGGCTTGCCGGCGATAGGGCCAGAACAGGCATCCACGGCAGTTGCATCAAATAATGATGTCCTGGCCGCGAGGCCCTTCAGGCTTCAGGGCGAAATCGGGTCACTCGCCGGGAAGGTCTCGTCCAGCGCATTGTCCACCGCGCTTTCCCCGGTCTTTTCGCCACAGTGGCAATCAGGCATCCGGCACGGCTCACCATTGCGATGCCCGCTGGCACAGGCCTCGCAGCAATATACCTTGCCTTCGAGCTGCAAGGCATTGGCATCCACGGTGCAGGAACAATGCGCACAGGCACAACGTACCTCGTTCATGGCTTGCTCTCCTCGTCATCGATCACATCATCGGCCCAGGGCTCTCCATCCAGCGGCGCGGAGCGGGCCAGTTCGGCTTCGTCCAGGCCTATGCCGCCGCCAATCTCGTTGGCCTCTACCCGCCTCAGGGTCTTGTCTGCAGGGCCGCCGCTGCCGCCCGGTTCATGCGGGTCGCGGGCACCGGTTTCATCCAGCAAGGTGTCCGGGCTCAGGTCGTCGTAAGTGACGTTGTCCTCGTGCAGGCTGTCGCTCAACGCCTCGCCGCCGGTCATGCCGCTTTCGGCCACGCGCCGCGGTGGGAACTCGCGGGCCACGTCCGCGGCCGGTCGCTCGTCACCCACACGCCCCTCGCGTTCATCCAGGCGCTCGTCGAAGTCCAGTTCATGCACGCTGCCCATGCGGTCTTCGGTGTCGTCGATTTCAGTGGGGGTATACGGCTTCGGTTCATCTGCTCGGGCCATGTGCGTTCTCCGTCAGGTGGCTTCATTCGGTCGACTGCAGCTGCTGCTGGAAGATTCAGAGTTTTTTTGAACTACCGCCCGGGCCGCTGCCTCCGAGATTAGAGACTGCGAACCGCCCGGAGCCCGCCATGGCCAAGCCCCTGCAGGAATATGCGCGCAAGCGCGACTTCAATGCCACGCCCGAGCCCAGCGGCAAGCGCAGCCGTGGCAAGCGGGCCCACGCGCTGCAGTTCTGCATCCAGAAGCACGATGCCAGCCACCTGCACTACGACTTCCGCCTGGAGCTCGATGGCACGCTGAAAAGCTGGGCCATCCCCAAAGGGCCGTCGCTGGACCCCAAGGTGCGCCGCCTGGCCGTGCACGTGGAGGACCACCCGCTGGACTACGCCGACTTCGAAGGCCATATCCCCGAAGGCCATTACGGCGCGGGCGACGTGATCGTCTGGGACCGGGGCATCTGGGAGCCCGAAGGCGATGCGCATGAGGCCTATGCCAAGGGCAAACTGCGTTTTCGCCTGCAAGGCGAAAAGCTCAGCGGTGTATGGAACCTGTTCCGCACCCATCTGGCCGGCAAGAAGGAGCAGTGGATGCTGGTCAAGTCGCACGACAGCCAGGCGCGCAGCGAAGCCGACTACAGCATCGTCGACGCCCAGCCCGACAGCGTGCTCAGCGACCGCACGCTGGTGCCGCGCAAGCCGCCAGCAAAAAAGGCCGCCGCGCCACGTCGCAAAACCGCCAGCAAAGGCCGGAAGGTGCCGTTGCCGGCACAGCTGCAGCCACAACTGGCGACCTTGGTCGACTCCCCGCCCAGTGGCGACTGGCGCTACGAGGTCAAGTTCGACGGTTACCGCATCCTTGCCCGCATCGACGGTGATGACGTGCGCCTGTTCACCCGCAATGGCCATGACTGGAGCGGCAAGATGCCCAGGCAGGTTGCCGCCTTGCGTGCGCTGGGCCTCGATTCGGCCTGGTTCGATGGCGAGGTGGTGGTGGCCGGCGAAGACGGCGCGGCGGACTTCCAGGCGCTGCAGAACGCTTTCGACACCGAGCATGACGAGCACATCACCTATTACCTGTTCGACCTGCCCTTCCTGGGCGGCCAGGACCTGCGTCAGTTACCGCTGCAGGACCGGCGCAACACCTTGCAGCAGTTGCTGGAACACAACGAATCGGACGTACTCAAGTACTCCTCCGACTTTGACCAGCCCGTCGAATCCCTGCTCGACAGCGCCTGCCGGCTGCAACTCGAAGGCCTGATCGGCAAGCGCGTCGACAGCCCCTACAGCGGCCGCCGCAGCCCCGACTGGATCAAGCTCAAGTGCAAGCAGCGCCAGGAGTTCGTGATCGTCGGCTACACCGACCCCAAAGGCAGCCGCAGCGGTTTCGGCGCCCTGCTGCTGGCCTTGCACGACAACGACAGCGGCGAGTTGCGCTATGCCGGCAAGGTCGGCACCGGCTTCAGTGCAACCACGCTGGCCAGCATCCATGCCCGGCTGAAACCGTTGGAAATCGCCAGGCCGGCCCTGCCCAACCCGCCCACCGGGGCCGAAGCCCGGGGCGTGCACTGGTTGAAACCGCAACTGCTGGCCGAAGTCGCCTACGCCCAGATGACCCGTGACGGCATCGTGCGCCACTCGGTGTTTCACGGCCTGCGTGATGACAAACCGGCTACCGCCATCGACCTGGAGCGCAGCATGCCCGCCAAGACCCTGCCCAAGCGCAAGCAGGCCAACGCCCCCGAGACCTTGGGCGAGCTGCGCCTGACCCACCCCGAGCGGGTGGTCGACGCCACCAGCGGCGTTACCAAGCGTGAGGTCGCCGAGTACTACGCCGCTGTCAGCCAATGGATACTGCCCCAGCTCGAGCACCGCCCGGTGGCGCTGGTGCGCGCGCCGGATGGCCTGGCCGGGGAGCTGTTCTTCCAGAAGAACGCCGGCCAACTGCATCTGCCCAACGTGCTCAGCTACGACAAGGCCGAGGCCGGCCAGGCGGCAATGGTCGTCAACCGCGCCGACACCTTGCTGGGTGCCGTGCAGATGAACATGCTCGAGCTGCACACCTGGAACGCCACCGACAAGGACTTCGACAAGCCCGACCGCTTCGTCCTCGACCTCGACCCGGACCCGGCGCTGCCGTGGAAGGCCATGCTCGAAGCGACCCAACTGGCCCTGACGCTGCTGGATGAACTGGGCTTGAAGGTGTTTCTAAAGACCAGTGGCGGCAAAGGCATGCACCTGGTCGTGCCCCTGACCCGGCGGGCCAGCTGGGATGAAGTCAAGGCGTTCAGCCACGGCATCGTCGATTACCTGGCCAGGCTGTTCCCCGACAGGCTCAGTGCCGTATCCGGGCCCAAGAATCGCATCGGGCGCATCTTCATCGACTACCTGCGCAACGGCAAGGGCGCGACCACCGCCTGCGCCTATACCCTGCGCGCCCGCGAAGGCCTGCCGGTATCCGTGCCGATCTGGCGCGAGGAACTGCCGCAACTCAAGGGCGCCAACCAGTGGAACATCGGCAACGTGCTTGAACGCCTGGGCGAGGTGGACGACCCCTGGGCGGAGTATGGCAAGACAAGGCAATCGATCACCGTGGGCATGCGCAAGCAGCTGGGGCTTGCCTGATGACGCCTTGCCTGCAGCGCTACGCCCGCAGTGCCTCACCAAGGAGCCGAGCCCATGAGCATCGTCCAGGATTTTGACCTTACCAACCTCGATCGCCTGCTGCGAGCCTTCAGCGAGCGGCAGCAACCGCTCAACCTGGATACCCAGTTGCCGCAGCTGATCCAGGCACTGCAAGCCGACCACCTCGACCTGCTGCCCCTGCCCGGCCAGGGCAATACGCTACGGCGCTGGCAAACCCTGGCCCGGGTGGCGGGCTGTGACCTGGCCTTGGCCAAGCTGTACGAGGGCCACACCGACGCGTTGGCGATCCTTGCCGAATGCGCTGCGGCGCACCACGCTGCCGAGGGCATATGGGGCGTGTGGGCCGCCGAACCGCCGGGTGCCCGCGCCTGCATCGTCGCCCGTGATGGCGACCAGGTCCGCCTGGAGGGTCGCAAGGCCTGGTGTTCAGGCGCACTGCAGATCGACCGGGCCCTGGTCACGGCCTGGGACCAGCACGACCAGCCCCAGCTGGTGGCCATCGAACTGTCCCACCCCAGCCAGGGCCTTGCCATAGACCGCTGGCAGGCCATCGGCATGGCCACCACCGCCAGTGTCGAAGTCGAATTCAACCATACCCCTGGCATCGCCATCGGCCGCCCCGGGCAATACCTGTCACGCCCCGGGTTCTGGCATGGCGGCGCTGGCATTGCGGCCTGCTGGTACGGCGCCGCCGAAGCCCTGGCAGACTACCTGCGCGAACACTGCCACAACCCCCGCCCCGACCCACATGCCGATGCTCACCTGGGCGCGGTCGACGCCGCCCTGTACGGCGCCAGGGCGGCACTGCGCGAATGCGCGGCGTGGATCGACCGCCAGCCAGGCGCGGACGCCAGCTTCGAAGTACGCCGCACCCGCGCCCAGGTGGAACAGGCCGTGGAGCAAGTGATCCACCACGTTGGCCGGGCGCTGGGCGCCACGCCTTTCTGTCGCGACAACCACTTTGCCCGGCTGAGCGCCGACTTGCCGGTGTTCCTGCGCCAGAGCCATGCCGAGCGCGACCTGGCGGCGCTCGGCGAGCAGTTGGCGCAACGGCCGGCGGGAGTCTGGCAGCTATGAGTCAGAACCTGATCCAGGCGAACAGCGGTACGCCGTGGGCGGCCTGGCAGCAGGCCGCGCACCTGGCCAGGGCCACCTGGATCACCCCGCAGCAGCTGTGCCCGCCAGGCCGCCGCCTGGTACTGCTGGCTCCGCACCCCGATGATGAAATTCTCATGGCCGGCGGGCTGCTGGCGGGCTTTCATGGCCGGGAAGACGACCTGGTGCTGATCTCCGCCACCGATGGTGAAGCCAGCCACCCCGGCTCTATCCACTGGAGTGAACACCGCCTGCGCCGGCAAAGGCCGCTGGAGAGCCGCCATGCGCTGCAACTGCTTGACCTCGACCTCGGCCGCCTGGACTGGCGGCGGCTCCACCTCAAGGACGGCGCGTTGCCACGTGACGAGGCGTTTCTGCTCAACCACCTGAGCCAGTTGCTCAGGCCTGACGACCTGCTGATGACCACCTGGAGCGGCGATGGCCACTGTGACCACGAGGCAGTGGGCCGGGCTGCGGCGCAGGCGGCCCGGGTGCGCAAGGTGCAATGCCTGGAGGTACCCGTGTGGGCGTGGCACTGGGCGCAACCGGATGACCCGCGCCTGCCTTGGCCGCGGGCCCACCGCATCCAGCTGGACGAGGCCAGCCTGGCCCGCAAGCGCAAGGCCCTGGCCGCCCATGTCAGCCAGCTGGAGCCGGATGGCCAGCGCCCGCCCGTACTGCCGCCGAACTTGCTGGATTGTCTGCTGCAACCTTTCGAACTGGTGTTCCTGTAAATGGAGTTGTCATGAGCCTCGACCCACAGTATTTCGCCGACCTGTACGCCACCAGTGAAGACCCTTGGGCCTTTCGCACCCGCTGGTACGAAAAGCGCAAGCGCGAGCTGGTCATGGCCAGCCTGCCGCGCCAGTGCTACCAGCGCGTGTTCGAGCCGGCTTGCGCCAATGGCGAGCTGAGCGCCTTGCTGGCCGAGCGTTGTGCCAACCTGTTGTGCCAGGACCTGGACCCTACTGCGGTAGCGCTGGCCGGTGAACGCTTGGCTGGACTGAGCAATGTCTCGGTGGAACTGGCGCGGCTGCCCTCGGACTGGCCGCATGGGCATTTCGACCTGATCGTGCTGAGCGAGGTGGGTTACTACCTCGACCCGACCGACTGGTTGCAGGTGATCGAACAGTCGGTGGCCAGCCTGACCTACGACGGTGGGCTGCTGGCCTGCCACTGGAAGCATCCCATCGCCGGTTGCCCGCAGGACGGGCGTGAAGTGCACCGCATGCTGGCCCGGCACCTTCCGCTGTATCTGCAGTTCCAGCATGACGAGGCGGACTTCGTGCTGGAGTACTGGGCCTCTCAGCCCAGCGTGGTCGACCTCGACGAGACCTGCCCATGATTGCCGTGGTGATCCCGGCCCACAACGAGGCCCGGCGCCTTGGGCGCTGCCTGCGGGCAGTACTGGCTGCCGCCCTGCAGGCGCAGCAGGCGGGGCACCAGGTGGAGGTGCTGGTGGTGCTGGACCGCTGCAGCGATGGCAGCGCCGCCGTGGCAAGGCGTTTCGGTGTACAGGTGCTGACGGTGGATGCCGGCAACGTCGGTATGGCCCGCCGGGTGGGCGCGGCATACATGGTCGAGCGCGGCGCGCAGTGGCTGGCCTGCACCGATGCCGACAGCCGGGTGCCAGCGCACTGGCTGCTGTCGCAACTGGCCTGCGGGGCCGAGGTGGTGTGCGGAACGGTGCACGTCGAGTACTGGCAACCCTGGCAGACAGCGGCCTTGCGCAAGCTGTACCACAGCCGTTACCAGGCACGTGAGGGGCATCGGCATGTGCATGGGGCCAATCTGGGTGTGTGTGCCGACGCCTATGATCGAGTGGGCGGCTTCCAGCCCCTGGCGGCACATGAGGATGTGCAACTGGTCAACGACCTGCAGGCCAGTGGGGCGCAGATCGTATGGACCGCCAGGCACAGCGTGGCCACCAGCAGCCGGCGCGACAGCCGCGCGCGCGAAGGGTTTGGCGATTATCTGGCGGGGTTGCAGACGCAGGTTTGATGCTGGTTCGCAAGCGGCGCGTACCCTGTGGCAACTGTCTTGCTCAAATTCTAAAAGTTTGCGCGCCCCCTGTGGGAGCGGCTTTAGCCGCGAAGAATTCAACGCGGTGCATGGCACCGGCTGCGCCGGTGTTCGCGGCTAAAGCCGCTCCCACAGGGGCCCGCGTTATGTACAGTTCCATGCGAGCTGGCTTGCGGTGACGATTCCTTTCACGACGCCTTGCGTGTCTTCTTCGCCGGCTTCTTGCCACCGAGGCTGCGCTTGAGCAGTTCGGTGAGGTCGAGGATGTCGGCGCTTTTCCCCGCTTCCGTCGCCTCGCCCTTCTCCACAGTCTCGATCTTGCCCTTGCTGGCCTTCTCTTCCACCAGGTCCATGATGGTCTGGCGGAAGGCATCGTGGTAATCCGCGGGCTTCCAGGGCCCGCTCATGTCTTCCACCAACCGCTTGGCCATGTCCAGTTCGCGCTTGTCCACCTTGGCCTCGGTGACGCTGCTGTCCAGTTCCAGCGTTTCCAGCCCGCGCACTTCTTCGGGCCAGCGCAGAGTGATCATCACCAGCGCATCATCCAGCGGCCGCAACAGCGCCAGGTGCTGGCGGGTGTGCAGCACCACCGTGGCCAGCGCCACCTTGCCGGTTTTTGCCAGGGTTTCGCGCAGCAAGGCGTACACCTTGCCGCCACGGCGGTCGGGGGTAAGGTAGTACGGCGTGTCGAAGTGCTGCAGCGGGATCTCGCCAGCCTCCACGAAGGAAAAGATATCGATCGTCTGGGTCGCCTCGGGCCGGGCCTTGCGGATTTCCTCCTCGCTGATCACCACGTAGCGGCCCTTTTCGAACTCGACGCCCTTGACGATGTTGTCCTTGTCGATTTCCTTGCCGGTAACCTTGTTCACCCGCTTGTAGCCGACCGGTTCCATGCTGCGCTTGTCGAGCCAGTCGAAATCGACCCGCTCGGTGCGCACCGCGGTGTTGAGGGCCACGGGGATGTGCACGAGGCCAAAACTGATGGCGCCTTTCCAGATTGCCCTAGCCATGGAGGTGCTCCCAGGTTGCCTGCCAATACCTGAATCGACTGCAACGGGCGGCGAAGGTTTAGCCGCCCCGCCCTACGGCAGCGGGTTGCCGCCGGTCACGCCGAACACCTCGCCGGTGATGTAGCTGGACTCCTGGCTGGCCAGCAACACATACACCGGCGCACATTCGGCGGGCTGCCCCGGTCGCTTCATCGGTGTATGCGCGCCGAAGTCGGGGATTTTCTCCGGTGGCTGGCCGCCGCTGGGCTGCAGCACGGTCCAGATGGGGCCAGGGGCAACGGCGTTGACCCGGATACCGCGCTCGATCACCTGCTTGGCCAAGGCCTTGGTGAAGGCAACGATCGCGGCCTTGGTGGTGGCATAGTCGAGCAAGGTGGCCGAAGGCTGGTAGGACTGGATCGAGGCGGTGTTGATGATGGTCGCCCCCGCCGGCATCAGCGGAACGGCCGCCTGGCACAGCCAGAACAGCGCGTAGACGTTGGTTTTCAGGGTGTGGTCGAACTGCTCGTGGCTGACCTGGCTGATGTCCTTGCGCGCCTCCTGCTTGCCGGCGACGTTGACCAGGATGTCCAGGCCGCCGAGCTGCTCGTGGGCCTGGTCGACCAGTTCCTTGCAAAACTGCTCGTCCTTCAGGTCACCGGCAAGGGCCACCACCTTGCGGCCTTCGGCTTCGATCAGCTTGATGACTTCGCGGGCATCGGGTTGTTCGATGGGCAGGTAATTGAGGGCAATGTCGGCACCCTCGCGGGCGAAGGCAATGGCCACTGCCCGGCCGATGCCCGAGTCTGCGCCGGTGATCAGCGCCTTGCGCCCCGCCAGGCGGCCAAAGCCCTTGTAGGTGGTTTCGCCGTGGTCTGGTTCGGGCTGCATGTTGGCGTCCAGCCCTGGTGCTGGCTGGCCTTGGGCCGGGAACGGAGGGTGCGGGTACTGGGTCAGCGGGTTCTGCATGCTGAACTGGTCGTGGGGTTTGCTGGGCATGGGGGCCACTCCTCTGGTGAAACCGGTGTTGGCCCATTCGCGGTCTTGCCCGCTCCCACAGGTATTGAAACTGGTGGTAGTCCTGTGGGAGCGGCAAGCCCGCGAAGGCCGTTCTACCGATTTCGAGGTAAACCGCCATCGATGGTTTTTTCCGACTGGCCCAAACACTGACCAGCGGTCGATACGTCACTCAAAGTGACTAGTTCCGTACCTCAGCTGCGTCGACATCCGGTGCATCTGGCGCGTCTGGAGCATCTGGCGCGTCGTCCACATCCGCCCTTGCAGCGTCTCTGGCTGCATTGGCAGCGACTTTGGCTTCGTCCCTGGCGGCATCTGCCGTAGCCCTGGCAGCATCTCTGGCGGCATCAGCTTCGTCTCTGGCTGCGTCGCGGGCAGCATCTGCCGCGGCCCTGGCAGCGTCTCTGGCTTCATCTGCGCCGGCTACGCCAGCAGCTTTTGCGGCGTCACGGGCTGCATCCGCCTCGGCTCTGGCAGCGTCTCTGGCGGCATCTGCAGTAGCTTTTGCCGCATCCCGGGCGGCATCTGCTTCAGCCCTTGCAGCGTCTCTGGCTGCATCAGCATCGTCTCGCGCTGCGTCCCGGGCGGCATCTGCCGCATCGTTGTCGTTGTCGTTGTCGTTGTCGTGCGCATCGCCTGGGCCTCTGCCGGCCATGCCACCATGGTCACCATCGCCGGCCCCCGGGCCACCATGACCGCCATGACCGCCACCGCCGTCACCGCCGTGACCACTGCCTCCGCCACCGCTGCCACCACCGTGACCGCCACCGCCTCCAGAGCCACCGCTGCCACCACCGTGACCGCCACCGCCTCCAGAGCCGCTGCCACCACCGTGACCACCGCCGCCTCCAGAACCACCGCTGCCACCACCGTGACCGCCGCCACCGCCGCTGCCGCCGTGACCACCACCGCCGCCGCTGCCACCGTCTTTGGCATACACGCTGGAGAAACTACCGATGTAGTCGGGCACCAGGACGGTCGAGGCCGACAGGACGCCACCTATTGCCAATGCCAACAAACATTTCTTGAGCAACATGATGCACCTCCGCTTGGAGTTGCGTCGTCATCTCCGTATCGAACGCAATGACCAATGAGTTCGCAACCGCCCATGAAGCGGACAGCCAACCGGCGCGGCCATAGATCTGCAGTGTCAGCGAGCAGCTTCGGTTTCGCACGATCCTTCAGAGCCAGTCAGCATCTTTGCGCGGGAAATATTCCCACATATTAAGACTAGTACTGTCTGCCTGAGTTCAAAGGACCGAATATCAGGCCAAGGTACGTTTCAGGACTGTTGGGGCTGCAAAGCAGCCCCAATCACGCCTGGCTGAACAGCACCTGCCTGAAAGCCTCGGCCGCCAGGTGAACCTGCACCGCCCAGTCCTGCGCCGCGTCACTGCCAGCATCATCGGAAATGTATTTCAGGCACACGAACGGGATGCCTTCGCCGCGTGCGATCAGCGCCAGCACGTAGGCTTCCATGTCGACCACGTCATAAGGTGCATCGCCATGGTTGATCTCGAAGCTGTCACCACTGCCGCAAGTCTCCAGGGCCAGGCCGGGGATTTGCGCCCCATGCTCCAGCACCACCGGGATGTCCGACAGAGGTGTCTGGTAGCGGGCGAAGCCCAGCGGGGTCACATCCATGTCGCGCTGCACGAAGCGGGTACAGCACACCACCTCGCCCTTGCCATGGCGCTGGCTGCCGGCCGAGCCGAGGTTGACGATCAGCCTGGGCCGGCGCGCGGCAATGGCCTTGGTCAGAGCGATGGCAGCATTGACCTTGCCGATGCCGGTGAACACGGTGTTGACGTCAGCGAATACATCGCCGGCCTCGGCTTCGAGGGCGAAGACAAACAACGTGTCGTCCAGGGTAATGTCGGGGAATTGCTTGATCAGCATCATGGCGCAGGTGGTTCCGAGTGGCTGCGAAAGGCGCGGCCATTTTCGGCAAACCCCGGTTAATTGCAAGCCCCGGCGGCTACCACGGCCCGTAACGCCTGCGCCCTGCCCAGGCCGGCAGCGCTGGCCTGAGCCAGGCATTGCAGTTGCTGATCGGCATGGGTGCCGTCGCGCAGCAGGCGTTGTGCATGGTGAAAGGCACGCTCGGCGTCTGCGGTGTCGATCGGCAACTGCTCCTGCAATTGGGCCAACCAACCTTCGGCCGTGACCGGCTGTTGCTCATGCAGGCCAATGAACTTGCCCTGGCGCCCATGACGCATGGCGCGCCAGTAGTTTTCCTGGGTGATCCAGCGCTGTTCGCGGTTGCAGGCCGCCGGGTCATGCCGGTACACGATGCTGTGCTCCACCAGGTGACGAAACAGCGCAGCGATGCACAGCGCGTCCTCAAGCCGCGGGCAGCCATCGCAGATGCGCAGCTCGACTGTCGGGAAGCGCCGCGAAGGCCGGATCGCCCACCAGAAGTCGCCATCCGCGGCCAGCGATCCTGTGCGTTGCAGCAATGCGCGGTAGCGCTCGTAGGCGGCCCAGTCCGGCAAAGGCTCGGGCAAGCCCATGTGCGGCCACTCCCCGCAAATGACCCGCCGATAGCTCATGTAGCCGGTGCACTGGCCTGCCCACAGCGGGGATGACGCACTCAGCACCAGCAACAAGGGCAACCAGCCCAGTACGCGGTTGATCAATTGCATGCGGTCGCAACCTGGCGGTACGCCCACGTGTACATGCAGGCCGTTGAGCAGGCTGCGCCGCGCCACATGCCGGTAGTCGGCAAACAGTTGCTGGTAGTGCGCCGGGGTAGCGGGCTTCTGCCGCAGCCAGGCGGCATTGGGGTGGCTCGCCGCACCGTACAGGCCCATGCCCTCTTCGGCCAGCGCTGTATTCAGCCGCTGGCGGCTTTGCTGGAAGAACTCGCGTGCCTCGAACAGGTTGGCGAACACCGGCGAGGCCACCTCGATCTGGCTGCGGAACATTTCCTGGGCAAAATGCTGGCCCAGCGCCTTGCGACAACGCCCGACCACGGCTGGCGAAGGTGTGGCTGGCACCTGCCCTGTGTCCAGGTTCACCAGCAGGTATTCTTCCTCGATGCCGAACGTGCAGGGTCGGGCCATGCTGCCTCAACTGTTGCGGGTAACTGTGAGCACCACCGCAGCGATGCGCTCGACCTGCTCGTAACCGGGTTCGTTCAGTTGCTCGCCGAACACGTCCGGGTCGATTTCCCGATACACCCAGGACCATTCCGGGCCCGCCAGGCGCAGGCGAATGGCTTCGAGCAAGGCATCCCGGCCTTCGACGATCGCCACGCCGGTATACAACAGTAGCGAGCCCCCCGAGCCGAGCCGCTCGCAGGCTTGTTCGACGATCCGCAGCGAAAGCTGCGCGCCGAGCGAACCGCCGCCATGCCGATAGGTACGTTCGCTGGCATCGAGCATGTACGGAGGGTTGGCAACGATAAGGTCGAACAGCCCGGTAATGCCGCCGAGCAGGTCACTTGGCTCCACGGACACATTGCTCAGGCCCGCCAATGCCGCGTTGATCGCGGTGTAACGCAGCGCGAGCGGGTTGATATCCACGGCGCTGACCTGGGCATGGGGAGCCGCTCGGGCAATCAGCAAGGCGCCGACACCCGTGCCGCAACCGATATCCACGGCATGGTCGACACGCTTCGGCGTGCGTTGCAGGTGATCATGGATGACCTGGGCGAAACGATAACTGTCGGGGCCGAAAAACACCGCGTCGGATTGTTGGGTGGGGTACGCCGAGTGCACCAGCAGCAGGTCGTCGAGGGTGGACCAGCGCACGCGGCTGATCAGCAAATCACCGTGCTCCTCGAGTACCTGGGCCTGCCGCATCTGGTCCAGCTCATCGGCAGAAACCAGTGACGATCGGAACGGACGGTTCCAGCCGAACACATCGCGCACTGTCCTGGCCTGCCCGGCTTCCGGGCGCGCATTCACGCGAGCATGGGTTGCCGGGGTGACGCAGGTGAAGCGGTAGCCGTCGGCGCGCAAGCGCCTGCCCAGTTGCAGCATTGCCTGGTCAGCCTGGGTCTGTTGCGGATCGAGCAGCATCAGCGGGTGATCTCCTGAACAAGGCCGGTAGCACGCATATAGCGCCGAGTGGCAAGCAAGCCTTCCGGTGTTGCATGGCGGTTACCGGACATCGTGTCGATCAACGTCTCGATATCGGCGTCCGCGGCAGGAGTCGAAAGCGCATCATCCGATTGCACTTGCACCTCCCAGCTGCCAGGCAGCACGCGGCGCCCCCGGGCTTGCCAACCTGCCGCGATCCAGTCGTGCCATAGTTGTTTTTCATACGCCGTGAACACGCCACACATCGGTGCCGAGGGGCCGTCGATGAGCCCCCACCAGCGGCTGTTGGCGGGTGCTTCACCACGGCGGATCCAGCCCTGCGCCTGCAAGGCCTGCAGAAACGCGGGCATGGCGCCGGGTTCGGCCAGCCATTGGTTGACGGTACGCTTTTGCAGGCGGCAATGGTCGGAATGCATGAACTGGCCAAAATTGCGCTTGTGCTCCAGTGCCGACAGCAATTCGGATTCAAGATCGAAGCTGCTGATCAGGCTGGGTGTATCAAGCCCCAGGTCGTTCAAGCGGTAGCCACTGCGCACCCGCTGGTAGAACTGGCCAGCTTCGTCGGCCGGGCAGAGTTGGCGTAGCGCCTGGATGGACAGATGCGCATGCCCGCTGGCCGCGTTGTCGATGGTCACGTGAAGCTGGAAATAATGGCCATCGATGCCCAGTTCCGCCAGTTCGTAGGTGGTGATCAGCAGATGCAACGGTGGTTGTTCATAGCCCAGGTTGTAGCCGATAACCTCGGGAAGAAAATCATCGCCGTGGCGCCCCAATGCCAACTGCAAGGCGCCTTGCAGATAACGCTGGTCGTCCAGTTCAGGCAAACCCAGGCAACCCAGCCGGCTCAACAGCCGTTGGTAGATCAGCACATGGTTGCAGCGCGGATCACCGCCGCCCAGTTCTTCCAGGTAGGTGCGAATCAGGCCGTGATAGCGCGGATCGCCCCACTGTCGCAAGGTACTGTGCAGCCATGCCCCGTCCACTGCCTTGGTGGGCGCCACTTGTTGCAGGAACCACAACGCCTGGGCGCGGTTGGCAAAATAGCGCCGCGGCGCGCCTTGGCGGCGTTGCTCGAGGTAACTGGCATAGGCCTCGGCCACCTGGTTTGCATGGCTAGCGCTCCAGGCTTCCAGCTGAGCAGGATCGGCAGGCAAGTCATCCGGCAAACGCTGCGCGCGTACCAATTGTTCGCTCAGCCACGCCGCGCTCGTGGTGTCGTGGGCCACGAGCAACTTGTTGTAACGCTCCTTCAGGCTTGGCCCATTTGCCGAAGCTGGTATCACCGCGGCGGTCTTGCGGGTCATTACCGTCATGCCGTAGTCCTTGTCCGCGTTTTATTGGCTGGGTTTCTGGCCAGGCATCGGCTCAGGGTCTGGCGCAGGTTGGGGAGCAGGTTTGTCGCCGGGTTGCTGCATCTGCAGCGAAGGTTTGCTTTGGTCGGCATCCTTTGCCGGGTGGTCGTTGTCCCGGTCGAAACAGCCACCCAGCAAGCCAAGCGTGCCCACCAGCGCTATCAGAGGGATCAATCGCATGGGGTTCTCCTCATGTGCAGAATCGCAGTGCCCGATCGCCCGGGCACTGCGTAGCCTCACTTACGAACGGCCGCCCTTGCGGCCCGATTCGCTGGTACGGCCACCACCGGATTGCTGGCCGCCCTTGCGCCCAGCTTCGGAGGCTTTTTCGCGGTCATTGGCAAAGTTGCCCGGGTTCTTGTTGCCACCCTGGCTGCCTTGCTGGTTGCCGGTGCGGCTGTTCTCTTTGTTGGCCATGGTCTTAAACCTCGTATGACTTCGGAATGCACGGCATTACCTGCCGTACACCAGTTGGGAGTTCGGTCATTTCGGCGGATTCGGTTTAATGCGAAGCGTTCGGACCAACGGCATTAAATAAGCGGCATCAGCATATTTGGCGCGCCTGTCAGTCGCGCGATGTGGTTTCCAGGCGTGCCTGTCGCCTTCCCAGCAAACCTCCGGTCATCGCCCAGCCCAGGGCAATCAGCGTACCGATCAACATCGCCAGTTGCGGGTACTCGCCTATCACATCCAGCCCCCGCTTGACCCACCCGCTGAGCGCATCACCGCCCCGGTAGACCACGGTGTCGATGAAGTTCTTGGCCTTGTACTTGTCCTCGGCGGGCAGCACGGTGAACAGCATCTCCCGCCCCGGCCGCACCAGCGCGTACTCACCGGCCCGGCGCACCACCATCACCACCACGAACACGGCGAACACCGGGGCCAGTGCCAGCCACAGGAAGCCCGCAGCCATCACCAGCGGCACCGCCACCAGCAGCACGCCCACCCCCAGGCGGCGGGCCAGGCGACCGGTAAGGAACACCTGGGTGAGGATGGCCAAGGCCTGTACCACGGTGTCGATCAGGCCGAACACTTGGGTTTGCCGGGTACGGTCGGTGAAGGTTTCACTGACGATGCGTGCCTGTTCGAAATACAGGAAGGTGCTGACACTGGCGAGCAACACCACGAACAGGGCAATGCCCAGCAGGTAGGGCGAGCGCAGTACGGCAGTGGCACCGGCAAACGGATTGCCGCCCAGTGGCCGGGAACCTGCCCGCTCGGCTTGCGCCGGCAGTGGATGCCGCGTTCGCCAGCGTTGCAGGTACAACGTGGCGCCAATGCTGCCCAGCAGCAACGCCGCGGCCAGCACCAGCAACCCGGCATGGCCCAGCGGCGCCACCAGCAGCGTGCCCAGGATGGGGCCACTGAGCCCACCCAGGCTGGCCCCGGCCGCCAGCAGGCCGAACAGGCGCTTGCCTTGCGCGGTGGAAAACAGGTCGGCGAGAACGCTCCAGGCCAGCGAGATGCTCAGCAGGTTGAACACCGACAACCAGATGTAGAAGGCCCGAGCCGTCCACGAAGCTTCCGGATTGCGGGCAAACAGCACGGCGAACAGCAGCAGGTTGCTGGCGAAGAAGCCGTAGGTCCAGGGCAGGATGTACCGGCGCTGCACCTTGGAGGCCAGCCAGCCAAACAACGGCAGGCACGCCAGGGTGGCGATGAAGGTGCCGGTGAACAGCCATTGCAGGTTGTCCACGCCACCGGCAACGCCCATGGTTTCGCGCACCGGGCGCAGCATGAAATAGCCAGTGAACAACAGGTAGAACAGCAGCAAACCGGCGATCACCGCCGGCCCTTCGCCGGGCTGGATATTCAGCCCCTGGTCCAGGCGCCGCCGCCAGGCTGCCATGGTGTCAGGCAAACTGCTTGATCAGCGCCTGTTGCTGCGCCTGGGTCAGCAACGGCCCGTGCCCGGCCTTGAGCTGGTCAAGTTGGCGCTCGGGTCGGCTGGTCGCGGGGATGACCGTGGTCACCGCCGGGTGACTGATGGCGAACTTGAGAAACAGCTGCGCCCAGCTGCCGATACCTGCCTCTGCGGCCCAGCCGGGCAAGGCCTGGTCCTTCACCCGGGCGAACAGGCGGCCATCGTCGAATGCCCGGTTGATCAGCACGGCGACGCCCTTGTCCTGGCACAGCGGCAGCAGTTCGCGGGCGGCGTCGGGGGCATTGACCGAGTAGTTGATCTGGATGAAGTCCAGCGGTTCGCTGCGCACGATGCGGGCGGCCTCGTCCTGGCCACTGTTCAGGTAATGGGTGATGCCGACATAGCGGGTCTTGCCCTGCTGCTTCAACTCGCGGGCATAGGGCAGTTGGGTCTGCCAGTCGCGCAGGTTGTGGATCTGCAGCAAGTCGACCTTGTCGGTGCGCAGGCTCTCGAGGCTGCCGGCCCATTGCGCTTCGGCGTCTGCCCGGCTGTCGGCGGCGATCTTGGTGGCGATGAAGCACTGCCGGTGCCAGCCGCCCTCTTCCAGCAGCTGGCCGAGAATGCTGTCGGCGCCGCCGTAGTTGGGCGAGGTGTCGATGACCCGGCCACCGCCTTCGAAGAACGCCTTCAGTACAACTTTCAGCTGCTGGTACTGGGCCGAACCGGCTTGCACTTCGAAACTGCCGGAGGTACCGGCACCGATCACCGGCAGCGCTTCACCGGTGCTCGGCACGTTGCGGGTCAGCAAGCCCGCCGGGGCAGCGGCGTGCAACCAGGGGCTGGCGGCCAGCAAGCCCAAGGTAGCACCCGCACGTAGGACATCACGACGTGCGTACATGGAAAAGCTCCCGTCACGAAGCGGAAACTTTCAAGGCTAGCCGCTGTACCCCGCTGCGTCCGGTGTTTCTGTATCTGGATGTTTAGCGATCAGGCTTGCAGCAGCAGGCTCAGGTCGACACCCGTCTCGCTCATGGGCGGGCACCAGTAGTAACCACCGGTCAGTGGCCGGCTGAAGCGGTACAGGCCGTCGATGATGCCGTCCTCCAGGCCGCTCATGCGCCGCAGCTGCACCTCGAACGCATCGAAGCTGTGGCCCAGGGCCACGAAGGCCAGGCCAGCGCCACGTTGGTCTGCCCAGGCCACCGAACGACGGACGATGAACGCTTCTGGTTCGAAGCTTTCCTGGGCCGTGCGCTTGACGTGGGCGGACTCGGGGGCGTCCTCGAGCTCTTCGTTGTCGCTGAGGCGACGGCCGATGATGTTGTCCTGGTCGGCCTGGGGCAGCGACTTGAAGTACTCCAGGTCGTGCTTCCACAACTGGAACGCGGCAAAGCTGGAGCCATCGGCGCCAATGGCCGCTTGCACGGCCTCTTCGTCCACCGGGTTTTCGGTGCCGTCCTCATAGCCGGTCAGGTCATGGCCGCCACGGTGCAGGAAGCCGTCGACGCTGTCGGCCAGGCGCAGGGCCGGTGCCAATGCCAGCTCCAGAGCCTGGGCCCGCAGCAGCAGGTCGCCGCGCTCGTTGCCGCGCAGCCACAGCCACAGGGCGTGTTGGGTGCTGGGGTTCTCCACTGCAGCATCCAGCTGCGGGAAGGCGCGCAAGCCAGGTACTTCACGGCCCAGGGCCTTGGCCAGCGGGGCGCCGACACCCAGGATCAGCTGTTCGCCATCGACCTGCGGCAGCAAGGCATCCAGGGCAGCAGGCAGGGCCTCTGGCGACTGCAGGGTGAAGAACAGGTGACGGGCGTGGGCCGGCACCGGGGTGGCAAGCAGACCTTGCTGGAACGGCATGACAGGCTAATCCTCGGTAAAAACCGGAATGCTACTGCGCCTGCAGGCCTACTGCAACGCGGCATACAGCCTCGCTGGCCGCTGCGCTTGGTAACAAACGGTTACCAAGGGCTGGCGCTTTGCAATTAGCTATCAATCAGGGCCGACCTACACTGCTCGGGATCCTTCGCCCGAGAGACCGCCCATGACAGCCTCACCTTTGCTCACAGCCTTTCTGCCGCTGGCCTTGGGCATCATCATGCTCGGCCTCGGGTTATCGCTGACCCTGGCCGACTTCGTTCGCGTGGTGAAATACCCCAAGCCGGTGGTGGTAGGCCTGGTTTGCCAGATCCTGCTGCTGCCGCTGGTGTGCTTCCTGATTGCCAACGGCTTTGGCCTGGAGTCGGCCCTGGCGGTGGGGCTTATGTTGCTGGCCGCCTCGCCTGGAGGCACCACGGCCAACCTGTTCAGCCACCTGGCCCATGGCGATGTGGCGTTGAATATCACCCTGACGGCGGTCAACTCGCTGATCGCGATCCTGACCATGCCACTGCTGGTGAACCTGTCGCTGAGCTGGTTCATGGCATCGGACCAGGCCATACCACTGCAATTTGCCAAGGTGATGCAGGTGTTCGCCATCGTCCTGCTACCGGTGGCGCTGGGCATGCTGGTTCGCCGCTTCGCACCCGCTTTCGCCACGCGCATGGAGAAGCCGATGAAGCTGGTGGCCGCGTTGTTCCTGGCGTTCACCATCGTCCTGGCGCTGGCCAAGGACTGGCAGACCGTGGTTGCGTACGCGCCGGTGGTGGGCCTGGCCGCGCTGCTGTTCAACCTGCTGAGCCTGAGCGTGGGCTACTGGGTGCCGCGCCTGCTGAACATTCCCAAGCGCCAGGCGATTGCCATCGGCATGGAGATCGGCATCCACAACGGCACCTTGGCGATTGCCCTGGCATTGAGCCCTTCGCTGCTGAACAACGCCACCATGGCAGTGCCGGCGGCGCTGTACAGCCTGATCATGTTCTTCACCGCGGCGGCGTTTGGCTGGTGGGTGAGCCGCGGGCATGTGGCGGCGCAGCCCAAGGGTGAAACAGTGAACTGAGGGCCTTTCCACGTACCCCTGTGGGAGCGGGTTTACCCGCGAAGAATCCAACTCGGTGCATGGCACCGGCTGCGCCGGTGTTCGCGGCTGAAGCCGCTCCCACAGGGTCCCTGCTGACTCAATGAGTCATGTGCAGTTGCATCATCGTGGGCTGCTCTGCCAGTCCCTGTCACAACTGGCTGCGCTTACGCCGCAACTGCTGTTTCAGCACCTTCAACGGCGGTGCATAGAAAAACCCGAACGACACACTCCCCGTGCGCCCCTTCACCGCGTGATGCAACCGGTGCGCGCGATGCAAACGCTTGAGGTAGCGGTTGACCGGCCGTGGCTTGCGTGGCCAGTGCCGATGAAAGAAACCGTCGTGGGCCACGACATACAGCACGCCATACCCCGCCACCCCGCCGCCCACCCACTGCAAGGGCGCATAACCACCCTTGCCCAGGGCCACCAACAGCGTGGCGATCAGCCCCAGGGCCACCAGGTACAGGTCATTGGTTTCGAGCATGCCCAGCTGCGGCTCATGGTGCGAGCGGTGCAGCCACCAGCCCCAGCCATGCATGATGTACTTGTGAGCCAGCGTGCCAACGCCCTCCATGGCCACCAGGGTGCCGAACAGTACGGCGAGATTGAACAGCATGGAACGGTCCGGGGGATGGCAAGGGAAGGCGCAAGGGTACCGATTGCCCGCATTTTTTTCCATGCAGGCGCGACCGGTAGCAGGCCCATTGCGGATGAAGCCATTGTCATGTTTTTGCCCTTGACCTGGCCTGCCACGGGGCGTAAGGTCCGCGGCGCAATTTTGCATCCCTGAACAGGAGACCTGCATTGGACAGTAGCCCCAGTCGCATGCGACAGGCCCACGTGGCGCGCTAGTCCGGCAGTGTCCTGCACTGTCTGGCCGGCCTGGCAAGACGGTGGTTTCTTGTAATCCCCCTCTTCTTCCTCCCCCTTCGTGGTCCTGCGCATTTTCTGGTTTTTCAACCGCGCCAGCTGATGGCGTTCTTGCGGGCGTGTGCCCGTGGAAGAGGTTTGCTATGGATTGGAAAGTATTTCTGCTGCGTGTCAGCATCGCCCTGCTGCTGGGGGCGCTGATCGGCGCCGAACGTCAACTGCGCCAGCGCCTGACCGGGCTGCGCACCAATGCACTGGTCAGCACCGGTGCCTGCCTGTTCGTGCTGATGACCCAGGCGGTGCCGGGCATGGCGCCCACCGATGCGTCGCGTATCGCCGCGTACGTGGTATCGGGCATCGGTTTTCTTGGTGGCGGCGTGATCATGCGCGACGGGTTCAACGTACGTGGCCTGAACACCGCTGCCACGCTGTGGTGCACGGCCGCGGTCGGCGTGCTGTGCAGCCTCGGGCTGCTGCTGGAAGCGACGCTGGGTAGCCTGGTGGTGCTGTGTGCCAATATCCTGTTGCGCGACATTGCCCAGCGCCTGGACCGCCAGGAAGTGGTGCCGGCCAGCGAGGTGGAACAGCACTTCGAGGTGCGCATCGTCTGCCGCGCCGAGGACGAGATCCAGGTCCGCAGCCTGATGTTGCACAGCCTGGGCGACCCGCAGCTGCGCCTGCAGTCACTGCACAGCGAAGACCTGGCGAACCCCGCACGCCTGGAAGTACGCGCCGAACTGCTCGGCACCGCGCAGGCGCCAGCTCAACTGGAACGGTTGGTCAGCCGGGTCAGCCTGGAGAAAGGTGTAAGCTCGGTGCGCTGGCAATTGCAGCCGCAGGTGCTGGCGGCAGACTAGAACGAAAGGACTTCTTCATGCGCATTCGCCCTACCCTCGAGCAAGACATTCAATGGCTACCGGGCGTCGAGCGCTCGGCGGCCCAGGCCTTTGCCGCCCGGCCGGCGCTGGCATGGCTGGCGCAAGGAGATGTGATGGACTGCGGCACCCATCAGGCATTTGTCGAAGCTGGCGGGAGCTGGGTGGCCGAGGGGCCGGATGGGCGCATTCTGGGGTTTGCCTGTGCCCGACTCGAGGACCAGGCGCTGCATCTTCATGAAGTTTCGGTGCGTCGGGAGGCCCAGGGGCAAGGTGTCGGGCGCAAGCTGCTGCAGCAGGTGGTCGATGCGGCGCGTCAGGCGGGGGTGCGGGAGCTGACCTTGACCACCTTTGCCGATGTGCCGTGGAATGCGCCGTTCTATGCGCGGTTGGGGTTCGAGGTGATTGATGAGGGGCTGCTGGATGCACGCTTGCAGCAGATTCTGGCCGAGGAGCGTGCCCATGGGCTTGAGGGACGTTGTGCGATGCGCCTTGGCTTAGATATTTAGACCCCGGGGCTGCTTTGCAGCCCATCGCCGGCAAGCCAGCTCCCACAGGGACCGCGCCGTGCCAAAGAGATGCACATTACCTGTGGGAGCTGGCTTGCCGGCGATGGGGCCGGTACAGGCAACCCAAAGCCTTCATTCATCTACACTCACCACCGAACTTTCTGCCACACGATACCCATCCCGCCCCTGGCGCTTGGCCTGGTACAGCGCCGCATCCGCTGCCGCCATCAGGCGCTCGGCCGTCACTCCCTCCCGCGCCAGGTCACCCACGGCAATCCCCGCACTGAACGACACCCGCCCCAGTGGGCTGCCCGCATGCTCCAGCGGCTGCCGACGCAACAGCTGTTGCACTTCCTGCACCAGCAGTTCCGCCCCGCGAACATCGGTATCAGGCAGCAGCAATGTGAACTCCTCGCCCCCATAGCGCACAGCCAGGTCGGCCGGCCGCTTCAGCGCCTGCTGCAGCACCTCGGCAAAGCGCCGCAGGCACTGGTCACCCGCGGGGTGCCCGTAACGGTCGTTGTAGGCCTTGAAGTAATCCAGGTCGAGCATCACCAGCGCCAGCGGATAGCCCTGGCGTCGCGCCCGGCGTAGCTCCGGCTCGAACACTGCATCCAGCCGCCGACGGTTACCCAGGCCGGTCAGGCTGTCGGTCAATGCCAGGGCCTTCAGGGTCTGGTGTGCTTGGTGCAGCGCCCGCTCGATCACGATACGCTCGCGCAACTGGCGCAACACCACGCCACCAAAGGCCGCCAGCCCCACCAGCAACAGCAGCAAGACCGCCACCGACTTGATCGCATCGTGTCGCCAGGGCGCAACGATCGACTCCCGCGACAAGCCCGCCTCCACTACCAACGGGTAGCTGCCCAGCGCGCGAAAGCCATACAGCCGTGGCGTGCCGTCCACCACGGCGACCGCCTCGGCCACCCCTTCGCTTGCATACGGCAGGTGCTTGCGGAAGATCTCGCTGCTGCTCAGGCTGCGGCCCACCACCTGCTCGACGAACGGCCGCCGTACCAGGATGGTGCCGTCGCGCTTGGCCAGCACCAGCGCGCCACGTTCATCGATCTTGAAGTCGCCGTAGTAGCGCACGAACCACTCCACCTTGATGGTGCCCAGCAACACCCCGGCGAAGCTGCCATCGGCATATTGCAGGCGCCGTGAAATGGGGATGATCAGGTCGCCAGTGGAACGGCTGCGCACCACCGAACCGATGTGTACCCCACGGTCGGTATGGTCGCGGTGGTAGATGAAGTAGTCGCGGTCGGCATTGTTGGCATTGGGCGGGACTACCGCCTGGTCGGTCACGATCCAGCTGCCATCCGGGCCATACACGAACAACCCGTGCAACTGCGGCATGATGCTTTTCTGCTGCACCAGCAAGGTATGCAGACGCGGCCGGTCGATGTGCTCGAAGCCGTCGCCTTCCAGGCGCTCGGCCAGCGCCGCGGTAATTGCGTCGACCTGGCGGATGGCGTCTTCGGCATGCTGCGCCGTGGCCCGGGCCAGGTTGGTGACCATGTTTTCGGCGTTGGTGAAGGCGTGCCGGTAGTCGCGCCAGATACGCCAGCCTTCCACCACGACGAAGGCCAGCATCACCACCAGCATGAACGCCAGTACCAGGCGGAACAGCGCCACGGCGCGGCCCTCGCCGGTTATCGCGAAGAACCCGTCTTCATCCTGTTTCCTGGCTGCACACATTGAAATCCCTAGCCATACCGCGTTCGCCGCCTTTCACTATAGTTCAGCACCACCTGGGCGCAGCCGGCCAGGAAAAAGATTAAACCTTTGCCGCCCATTCACCCTCAACCGTACGCGACACTGAGGTCGCGCCACGGTTTAAGGAGTGAAGCATGAGCAGTCTCTTCATCAAGCGCGTCGGTTTTTCGATGGTGTTGGGCCTGGCATCGGTACACGCGATGGCGGCGAGTTCCGATGACTTCGTCGAAGCGGCCACCGAGGCCGGTATTGCCGAAGTGGTCACTGGCAAGCTGGCTCTGGAAAAAACTCAGAATGCCGAAATCAAGACCTTCGCCCAGCAGATGGTCACTGACCACACCAAGGCAAATCAGAAACTCGGCGACATCGCTCGCAAGCTCGATATATCCGTACCCGATGAGGCGGCAATAACCGACAAGGTCAAGAAAATGATCCTGGAATGGCGGGAGGAGTCGTTTGACAAGTCTTACGTCAACAACCAGGTCGACGCTCACGAAAAGGCGGTGGAGTTGTTCAAGAAGGAAGCGGCATCGTCCGACAAGGCTGAATTGAAGGCCTTTGCCAGCGAAACCCTGCCCAAACTCGAACAGCATCTGGAGCATGCCAAGGCGCTTCAGGCCAAACACGGCAAGTGAGGCCCGCCATGAGTAACGATGCATTGAAAGCCGAAGTGCTGACTCGCCTGCTGCACGCTCACCCCCAGGGGCTGGGCAAGGAAGTGCTGGACAACTATCGGGGCGAGAAAGCCGTGGCCGGTATGCTCAAGACGCTGCAGGAGGCCGGTTTGATCCAGGATGGCAGCGTGGCGGTGAGCAGCGACCACCAGATCAGCGTGAACTACCCCATCAAACTCTCGGCTGCGGGCGTGGAGGCAGCCAGACAAGCCGAAGACTGAACGCGCCCTCCCGCCCAACCTTGTCGCACAGGAACAGGGTTCGAGAGCGTGTCACATTCCCTGTGGGAGCGGGCGTGCCCCCGAAGGGCCCAACGCGGTGTATGGCACCGGCTACGCCGGTGTTCGCGGCGGTTCGACGCCTCGACACGCCCGCTCCCACAGGGCCTCTTCGCAGCTACTGCGCCACGTTGGCGGCAGACAACTGCGACTGACACTGGTGCAACGCCTCGTCTCGTGCCTTGAGCTGCTGTTCAAGCTGCTGCAACTGGCGAGCCTGTTCCGTGCACAAGTCGCGCCTGGCCTCCAGGCTCTGTGCCTGTACATCCAGCTGCCGACGCATTTCCTCGCTGGCACCCTGCGCCTGGGCCAGGATCGTGCGCAAGCCCTGGATCTGTGCATCACGCTGCTCCAGCAATTCATCCTGCGCCCTGCAGGCGCTGGCAGCCTGGCGATGCTCACCCAGCAAGCGCTCGTTGTCGCGGTGCAGGCGGGTCAGCTCGTCCTGCTTGACGATCATGCCCTGCTGCAGTTGGCGCACTTCCACCTGCAACTGTTGCAGCTGCGTCTCGTGGCGGCGCTGTTCCTGTTCACGCTGTTCGCGGCTGGCGTTGCGGTAATGCTCCAGCGCGTCGCGGGCATGACGGTGCTTGTCTTCCAGTGACTTTACCTGCTCGTCCTTGTCGGCCAGGCGCACCTGCAGCTCGCCCAGCGACTGGTTGAGGCTGGCACTGCGCAGCTGTTCGGCTTGAAGGGTGCTTTGGGTGGAGAGCAGTTTCTCCGATGCGGCCGCCAGCGCGGCCGCGTCGATCTGATGCTGCTGATGCGCCGCAGCCAGTGCCTGCTGGGCAATCGCCAGCTGCGCCTCCAGTTGTTCGCGCTGTCGAGTGAAGGCGCTTTCGGCCTGCTCGATCTTCAGGTCGGCCTCGTCCTGCAACTGGGTTGCCAGCTGCCCGACCATTCGGCTCAGCACGTCGCTCAGCGCAATGCCGCCCTCGGAGGCCACAGGCTGCTGGCCATTCAACTCTTTCAAGTAGCGGTGAATCGTGGTCTTGGAACCGGTGTTGCCCAGTTCGATACGTATGGCATCGATGCTGGGGTTCTCGCCCCGGGCAATCAGCGCCTGACGCGCCTGCTGCACTACAACCTTGTTGATACCGCCCCGGGCCATGCTTGCTCCTACGATTTTGTAACGTGTTATGTACCATGTAATTACGTACCAATTATGGAGACATGCCATTGCCCATGCAAACATTTCCTATGGTGGAATAATCACGGCTTATCGCATGTGATTGGTTCATGAAGCCCGTGCAAGGGAATAAAGCAGTACGCCAGACAGCAAAACGCCCCGCTCGGCTTCAAGCCGGCGGGGCGCTGCAGAATGCTGACGCAGGGGGCGTCAGGTGTAGTGTTCAACCCTGGCAGGCGTTCTACGCATCAGCACCTTGCCGTTGCGTACCGACACCAGCGCATGCCCCTGGCTGCGCACCATTTCGTAATCGTCCGGCGCCGACAGCAGCAACAGGTTGGCCGGCCGCCCCACTTCGATGCCGTAGCGCTCGCCCAGGTTCAGGGTGCGGGCGCTGTTGTCGGTGATCAGGTCCAGGCAGCGCTGCAGGTCTTCGTAGCCAAGCATGTGGCAGATGTGCAGGCCGGCCTCGAGAATACGCAGGATGTTGCCGTTACCCAGCGGGTACCAAGGGTCGACGATGGAATCCTGGCCAAAGCACACGTTCATCCCGGCCCGGTCGAGCTCGGCCACGCGGGTGACGCCGCGGCGTTTCGGGTAGTTGTCGAAACGCCCTTGCAGGTGAATGCTCTCGGTCGGGCAGGACACGAAATTGATACCCGACTGCTTTAGCAGGCGGAACAGCTTGTAGCAGTAGGCATTGTCGTACGAGCCCATGGCCACGGTATGGCTGGCTGTCACCCGGGCGCCCATGCCGCGCACCCGTGCCTCTTCGGCCAGCACTTCGAGAAAGCGCGACTGCGGGTCGTCGGTCTCGTCGCAATGTACATCCACCAGGCAGCCGGTACGCTCGGCCAGGTCCATCAGGAACTTGACCGACGACACGCCCTGGTCTCGGGTGTTCTCGAAATGCGGGATGCCGCCAACCACGTCGGCGCCGATGACCACCGCTTCAGCCATCAGCGCCCGGCCATTGGCATAAGACTCGATACCCTCCTGGGGGAAGGCGACGATCTGCAGGTCGAGCAGGTGGCGCACTTCGTCACGCACTTCGACCATGGCCTTGAGCGCAGTCAAGGTGGGGTCGGTGACATCGACATGGGTACGCACATGCTGGATGCCATGCTCCACCAGCATGCCGATGGTCTTTTTCGCGCGGTTCTTGATGTCGTCGTGGGTGGTGATCGCCTTGCGCTCGGCCCAGCGCTCGATGCCTTCGAACAGGGTGCCGCTCATGTTCCAGCGCGGCTCGCCGGCGGTCAGCGTGGCGTCCAGGTGGATGTGCGGTTCTATGAAGGGCGCCACCACCAGGTTCTGCCCGGCATCCAGGTCATCGGCAGCGCGCGTCGCCACCCCTTCGGCCTGGGGCACGATGGCGGCGATGCGTTCGCCGCTGAGCTCGATGCGGAACAGGCCGGGCTTGCCGCGCAGGCGTGCGTTGATGATGTTCATGATGCTTCTCCCTGGGCTTTGCGGGTGGCTCTACCCGCATAGTGGCCCAAGCCTTGTGGTATTTGCTACTGGCCCTATCGCCGGCAAGCCAGCTCCCACAGGTAAACCACAGCCCTGAAGTCTGTGCAGTACCTGTGGGAGCTGGCTTGCCGGCGATAGGGCCGGCGCAGGCAGCAAATCAGGCTCCGTCCAAGCCCATCTGCCAGAAGTCCGCCTCCAGGCTGGACGCCTGGCCGAAAATCCCCACCAGCTCGGCAAACCGTTGCTCGGTCATGCTCCGCGCTGCCAGCTCGTCCAGATGCTTGCGCGCCGCGGTGGCGACACCCTGGTAGCCTTCACCGGCATACTCGGCGATCCACTCGCGGTACGGGTGATTGCTCAGATCGCCAATGCGCTCGGACAGCGCCCGGCCAATCTCGGCGTAGCCGATCACGCAAGGCGCCAAGGCCACATGCAACTCCAGCAGGTCACCCGCGGCACCGCAGTCCAGCACATAGCGGGTATAAGCAACCGTGGCCTGGTGCTCTGGCGCGGCCTCGATATCCGCCTGGGTCAGGCCCCAGCGTGCGCACAGGCGCAAGTGCAGCTCGGTTTCATCCAGAATCGCCGCCAGCCCGGCCTGCGCGACGCGGATGTCGGCCGGGCGTCGGCTCTTGTAGGCGGCCAGCGCCCAGGCGCGGGCGAACTGGATGAGGAACAGGTAATCCTGTACCAGATAGGTGCGGAAGGCGGCTTCGCTCAACGTACCCTCGCCCATCTGGCGCACGAACTCGTGGTCGACGTAGCTGTTCCATTGCGGCGTGGCAGCAGCCTTGAGGCGGTCGAAGATATCCATGCTTATTTGTCCTCCGGGTAGACGGCATCGAAGAAGGCCAGCTCCAGCGCCACGGTGCGCTGGTAAAAGTCAGCCGCCAGCGCGGCTTCCTGCGGGCCGACGCGGTCGAGTTCGGCTTGCAGGAAGGCAACGAAGTCCTGGAATGCCGGGTTGTCGTGCAGGGTGATCCATTCGGCGTGGACGAAGTTGTCCGGCATCGGCTTTGGCGCCTTCAGCGCCCAGTCCAGATACAGGCCTTCGGCGACGTTGAGCACCGCCAGCGCGGCCACATAGGACCGGGTGGCCGCCGCTTCGCGCATGATCGCCTTGAAGCCTGCGGTTGGCACAGTGTCGGCCGGTTCGCTGCGTTGCGCGGGGCTTACCCCCAGGGCCTCGAAGGCGCGCAGGAAGTAGGTGTTCTCGTCACTGGAGATCATCCCCGCAAAGCGCCCGAAGCGCAGGCGCGCCTCGAAGGTGTCGGCAGTGGCGATGGCCGCGCCCAGCAGGGTCAGGAAGCTGTCGAGGAAGCGGTGGTCCTGCACCAGGTAGTCGACCATGATCGGGTCCGGCAGGCTGCCGTCGCACAATTGGGTGACGAAGCGGTGGCCAACGGCCGCCGACCAGGTCGGCTCGCTGCGGCGGCGCAGGGACTGGCTGAAGCGTTCGGTCATGTTGCTGTCCTTGATGGGGGTGACAGCGAGACCGCGATGGTTGGCATGGACGGGCCTCGCAGTGAGGCCGGCAAAAAGGCAGGTTTCAAGTCCCATCCCTTCGCCGGCATGATCCGGATCAGGTTCGAAGGGTCACCGCGCTGCAGCATCTAGCGGTTTCTCAGCCCGATGCCGGGCTCCCCTTGGTGGCGCTCAGGTATACCCCAGGGCGCTGCTGCTGTCACCACCCAATCTGTGGGCAATGGGTGACCCACTAGTGGGGCCCCTCACCCATTTTTGACGCAATGGCATTTAGCGCACATCAGGCGCCACAAGGATTTGTTTAGAAACACATTCCTCGTATTTGGTTGGCACACCCGTTGCTCTAGCCCCAGAAACGGGCAAAAAGCCATTGATGGCCGCAGGCCATTATGTCGAGAGCGAGGCACAAGGCAATGAAAACACCTGCCGTGATCCACCCTGCCAGGCATGCATTCCAGCTGTCCACCCTCACCACGCTGATGCTCGGCCTCGGGCTGGTCACGGCTATCGCCGCTCCCCTCGACGACAACAGCATGCCACCGCCGACCGACCCTTCGGCCTATACCGACCAGCCGGAAGATCCAACCCAGGCCTTGCTGGACCTTTACAGCATGCCAGAGGCCAATCGAGGCGCACTCGAGTTGACCGATGGCGTGTACGGTGACCGCGACACAGTACGCGCCAACAACGTGCTGCCGCCGGCCCTGCAAACTGGAGAAAAATACCCCACCAACGGCAAGCCCAGCCCTTTGTTCGGGGCGCTGCCGTTTACCCAGCAGTTACTGCTGTTCGAGGAATTCGGCACGGAAAAACTCGACCCCACGTTGCCGCCGCCGGCCCTGACCTTCCCGGTGCCCACCTTGGGCGCAGCACCGGCGCAGGACCCTAATGTGGTGGCCCGCAGCGGCCCTAGCGGCACGGCCCTGGAAGCCTTCCTCAAACAGCCGGGCCTGTACCCGTTCCCGACCCAGTATTCCAACGTGCTCGACCGCAACCCGTGGAAGGCGCAGATCGAAATGTTCCTCAACCGCCAGCCGGTCGGCTCGCCGGCGGAAGGTCGACCACCAGGAAAAGGCTGGTCGCACCAGCGCTGGAACGAGTTCTACCCGCAGGCAGGGTTCAAGACCGCCCAGGCCGGTGCGCGCATCAACCTCGGCCTGCGTGACCGCAAGCAACTGCACAACTATGCAGTCGGTGAATTTGCCCCGGGAGGTCTGTACTACCAGACTTCCGACATCCCGAACACATTGGGCACCACCAAGGGCATCGACACCCGCTTCCACCCAAAAATGCCGCTGCAGAACCACAAGTCACTGTGGACCTTCGACGGCACCTTCCCGCCCAAGCTGCTGATGGCGCGCTATGGCCAGCCGATCCTGATGCGCCACTACAACGCCCTGCCGATCGACCCTTCGGCCAACAACGGCTTTGGCCTGCACACCCTCTCCACCCACGAGCACAACGGCCATTCGCCGGCCGAGAGCGACGGCTATGCCAATGCCTACTTCTTCCCCGGCCAGTATTACGACTACCGTTGGCCGTTGCAGCTGGCCGGCTACGACACCATTAACACCCGCGCCCAGGACCCGCGTGCGGCGTTCCCCTGCTCTCCGGGTGAAACCCTGTTCGTCAATGACGCCTCGCCAGGCCTGAAAACCTGCCAGAACGGCAGCATCAAGATCCGTGGTGACTGGCGCGAAACCATGAGCACCCACTGGTTCCACGACCACATGATGGATTTCACGGCGCAGAACGTCTACAAAGGCAACGCCGTGATGATGAACTACTACAGCGCCCTGGACCGCGGCAATGAGGCGCTGCAGGATGGCGTCAACCTGCGCTTCCCCAGCGGTTCGGGCATGCCGTGGGGCAACCGCGACTACGACGTCAACCTGGTGATCGCCGACAAGGCCTGGGATGCCAACGGCCAGCTGTGGTTCAACCCGTTCAACACCGACGGCTTCCTCGGCGACCAGATACTGGTCAACTGGCAGTACCGGCCCACGCTCAAGGTACGCGCGCGCAGCTACCGCTTCCGAATCCTCAACGGCTCGGTATCGCGCTACCTGAAGCTTGCCGTCGTGCGGGAGATTGCCGGCAACAGCGGCGAGTTCAAAGGGCCCACTGGCTCCAACCTGTCGTATGCGCGAGTGCCGTTCCACATGATCGCCAACGACGGCAATATCATGGAACACACCGTGCCGTTCGACGGCACCCTGGACCTCAACGGTGACGGCAACCTGCAAGACAACAACGGCATCCTGCCGCTGCAGGGCATCGCCGAGCGCTACGACATCATCATCAACTTCGCCAAACATGGCATCAAGGTCGGCGACAAGCTGTACCTGGTCAACCTGGAGGAACATCAGAGCGGCAAGGGCCCGGAGGGTACCATTGCCCTGGCCGATGTGCTGTCGGAAAAATACAAGGCGGTGATCAAGCAGACCAGCAATGGGCCTGAGTGGGACAACGGCGACCCGGCGATCGGCAAGTTCATGCAGTTCGTGGTTCAGCCGTACAGCGGCCAGGACCTGAGCATGGACCCGGTTGCCTATGAACCGGCCAAACCGGGCAAGGCCGAAGGCCTGAAAATGCTGCCGCTGCCGATAGACCGTAATTCGGCCACCGACCAGGCCAAGCTCAAGAATGCCCGCCATCGCGAGTTCATCTTCGGTCGCTCCGACGGTACCGACACCCAGCCCTGGACCATCAAGACCGATGGCGGCTTTGGCTACAGCATGGACCCAGGGCGCATCAGCGCGGCGCCACAGCTGGCCCAGCAGTCCACCGACGGCGGTTTCAGCGGCGACGGCACCCTGGAAGTGTGGAAGATCATCAACGGCGGCAATGGCTGGAGCCACCCGGTGCATGTGCACTTCGAGGAAGGTGTGATCCTCAGCCGCGATGGCAAGGCCCCGCCAGAATGGGAAAAATGGGCGCGCAAGGACGTGTATCGCATCGGGCCGGATATCGACTCGTCGGAAGAAGTGGAAGTGGCCCTGCGCTTCCGAGAGTTTGCCGGGACCTACATGGAGCACTGCCACAACACCCAGCATGAGGACTCGTCGATGCTGCTGCGCTGGGACCTGGAACACCCAGGCCAGTTCCAGGTGATGCCGACCCCGTTGCCGGGTTGGGATGGCGTGGAGTACGTGGCTTCGGTTGGCCTGCCGACCTTCCGCACCAAAGACCATGATGACGACGACCCGGCCAACAAACCGCCGATCGCGGCCAACGACAGCGCGGCTACCACGGCAGGCAAGCAAATCACCCTGAACGTGCTGGCCAACGACACCGATCCGGAAAACAACCTGCCGTTGACCGTCGTCGGCCTCAGCCAGCCGAGCTCCGGCCAGGGCGCTACCAGTACCGACGGCACAACGGTCACCTACGTCCCACCGGCCACGGTAACCACAGCGTTCACCGCCAGCTTCAACTACTCGGCTCGTGATGCCAAGGGCGCCGAATCGGTGGCCCCGGCCACGGTCAGCATTGCGGTGAGCCCGGCAGCGGCGGTCGACCAGATCCAGGTCACCAGTGCCACGGTGCAGGTGCGCAGTGGCAACCGCTTTACCTGGGATATTTCGGGCACCACCACGGTGGCCACCGGCAACAGCATCACCGTGACTGCGGCAACCACCAGTGGCCCGCTGCTGCTGGGTACGGCCACGCTGAGTACCACTACCAGCGGCGCCCGTTGGCGCTTGTCGACCACAACCACCGGCAGCGGCCCGGCCACACCGGCGACCGTGACCGTGAAATCGGCGCTGGGGCAGAGCGTGACGGCGCCAGTCAGCATCAGGTAACCGAAAAGCGGGGGCCGCTCTGCGGCCCATCGCTGGCAAGCCAGCTCCCACCTCGACCGCGTCGACTCCAAGCCTTGTGCAGTACCTGTGGGAGCTGGCTTGCCGGCGATAGGGCAGCAGGGCAGCCCCCAATACCGTTATCGACGAGGACCGCATCATGTCCGGCTCATGGCGTTTCCTGTTGGTGCTCTCACTGTTCGCCGCCGGCATCCCGTTCTGGCCGCTGCAACCGCAGCACCCCGTGGCCGAGGAAGCTGCAACGCCTTGGGGTGCCGACTACTTCCCCAACATCCCGCTGCTCACCCAGGACGGTGAAAAAGTGCATTTCTTCGACGACCTGATCAAAAACAAGGTGGTCGCCATCAACTTCATCTTCACCGGCTGCTCCGATTCCTGCCCGGTGGAAACCGCCCGCCTGCGCCAGGTACAGAAAATCCTCGGTGACCGGGTCGGCAAGGACATCTTCCTCTACTCCATCAGCATCGACCCCTACAACGACACCCCCGCCACCCTCAAGCGCTACGCCGAAAAGTTCGGTATCGGCCCCGGCTGGACGCTGCTCACCGGCGAGCCAGCCGATATCGAACAATTGCGCCGCAGCCTGGGCCTGTACATCGATGGCCTGGAAAACGGCCGCTCAAAGGACCACAACCTGAGCCTGATCATCGGCAACCAGGCCACCGGTCGCTGGATGAAAGCCTCGCCCTTCGAAAGCCCGTACATCCTCGCCGACCGCCTGGGCAACAGCCTGCACAACTGGAAACAGGCCAGCGCCATGGCCAACGACTACGCCCAGGCTCCCGAGGTGCGCGCCCCCAGCAGTGGCGAGCAGCTGTTCCGTACCCGTTGCTCGTCCTGCCACACCCTGGGCAACGCCGAGCCAGGGCAGCCCGGCATCGGCCCCGACCTGCTCGGCGTGACCCGCCAGCGTGATGCCAACTGGCTGACCCGCTGGCTGAAGGAGCCCGACCTGATGCTGGCCCAGAAAGACCCCTTGGCCATGCTGCTGTACGAACAGTACAACCGCGTGGCCATGCCCAACATGCGCCTGGGCGATACCGAAGTCAGCGCGCTGATGAGTTACATGGAGGAAGAAACCGCGCGCCTGCAGACGCCCCTGGCCGATAAGGGCAATCCTTAAAGGCACTTAGCCATCAGTCATTAGGCTGTCATCTTACTGTCGTATTTTTCGACCATCACCCAGGGTCGGGAACTATCAGCAGTGATTCGCCGTTCGCTTTCATCCGCCAGCCTTCTGCGGCTGCTGATCCTGATGCTCTGTGCAGCCACCCTGGCCTTTCTCTGGGGGCTGCACGTTTCGCAGAAGGCCGCCGCCCGCCAGGACGCGCTGTCGGCCAAGGCCGCCGAGCACTTGAACCTGGCCAGTATCGTCGGCGAAAGCCTGCGCCAGCTGGTGGATCGCGCCCAGGCCGTGGGCCGGGTCACCCAGGACGACATGAAGGTGCTGCGCCAGGGCAGCGCCAGCCTGGCGCGGATGCTTGCCGAAGACCCGGTCTTCAAGCGCATGAGCCTGTACGACCGGCAAGGCCGGCTGTTGTCGGCCAGCCATGCCGACGAGGCCGCCGAGCTGCCCGAAGACTGGTTGCGCCAGCTGCAGCGGCACGTTGCCCGCTACGGTTTCAAACCGTTCCTGCCCAGCGTGCAGCCCCCCGGCCAACCGGCCACCCTGCCCAACTGGCACCTGCCCTTCCTGCTGCCGCTGACCAACCTGCCCGGCCGCGAAATCGACAATATTCTCGTGGTGCAGCTGGACATCGGCTACCTGGCGGTGCTGCTACAGCACATCGACCTGGGCAGCAGCGGGCTGGTGCGCCTGCTGCAGGATGACGGCCTGGAGCGGTTGCGCATCGATAGCAGCGGCGTGGTGGTGGCTGGCGACGCCCTGCTGCCCGGGCTGCCGGACAGCGGCAGTGAAGCAGGTATGCTGACCCAGTACGCGGCCGGCGACCCGTACCAGAGCCTGTACCGGCGCCTGCCCGAGCGGGGTTTCAGCGTGGTGGTCAGCCAGCGCCAGGACGAAATCCTCGCGCCCTCGACGCTGGCCTATTCCCGGCAGTTCTGGCTGAACCTGAGCATGACCCTGATGATCCTCGCCAGCCTGCTGTGGACCTTGCGCCTGTTGCGCAAGCGCCAGGAGGCCTTCAGCGCGCTGGAACAGGCCCAGCAGGTCAACCAGCAGTTGATCGGCCGCCTCGAGGACGAACACCGGCGCAGCAGCCATGCCGCGGCCACCGACCACCTCAGCGGCCTGCACAACCGCCGCCAGTTCGTCGAGGTGGCCAGCCAGGCGCTGACCCGGCAACGCGGCAAGCGCCGGCTGATGGCGATCCTGTTCATCGACATGGACCGTTTCAAGTCGATCAACGACTCGCTCGGGCACAAGGTCGGCGACCTGCTGCTGCAGGCCGTGGCCGGGCGTATCCAGCGTCTGCTGGAGCCAGGCGACGAGGCTTCGCGCTTTGGTGGCGACGAGTTCGTGGTGCTGCTGGCCGGCGAGCGCAGCGAGGAACAGATCAATGCCTGGGTCCGCGTACTGGTGCAGAAGCTGTCGGCCACCTACGCGCTGGACGGCCAGGAGGTCAACACCAGCCCCAGCGTGGGCGTGAGCATCTGCCCGCGCGATGGCCAGGACATCGACAGCCTGATCCGCAGTGCTGATGCCGCGATGTACTCGGCCAAGCAGGCCGGGCGCGCCCAGTACCGTTTCTTCGACCCGTCGCTGAACCTGGCCGACATCCACGCCTTCACCCTCGAACAGGCCTTCGGCAGCGCCCTGTCCGAGCGCCAGTTCGTGCTGCACTACCAGCCACAGATCCGCCTCGACACCCAGCAGGTGCTGGGCTACGAAGCGCTGGTGCGCTGGGACCACCCCGAGTTCGGCCTGCTGTACCCGGACCGGTTCATTGACCTTGCCGAACGCAGCGGCTTCATTGTCGAGCTGGGCTGGGAGGTGCTGCGCCTGGCCTGCGAGGCCTTGTCGGGTTGGCACGCCCAGGGCCGGGAGACGCGGCTGGCGGTCAATGTATCCGCCCTGCAGCTACGCCAGGCGGACTTCGCTGCACGGCTATTGAGCAAACTGCAGCAGTACGCCATCGCCCCGCAGCAGCTGGAGCTGGAAATCACCGAAACCACCATCCTCGACCCCGAAGGCACGGCGGTGGCGCACCTGCACACCCTGCGCGACGCTGGCCTGGGCATCAGCCTGGACGATTTCGGCCGCGGCTACGCCGGATTCGCCCACCTGCACTCGCTGCCGCTGAGCAAACTGAAGATCGACCGCTCGCTGATTGCGCCGCTTTCCAACAGCCACGACGACAGCCCGATCGTGTCGTCCACCATCATCCTTGCCAAACGCCTGGGCCTGGAAGTGGTGGCCGAAGGCGTGGAAACCCGCGAACAAGTGGTGTGCCTGAAGCTTGCCGGCTGCGATATCGCCCAGGGCTACCACTTCAGCCGGCCACTGTCGCCGGCGCAGTTGCGTGACTACCCGCTCTTCAACGGTGTCGAGGACAAGGCCTGCGTGTAACGCAAGCCAGATCGGGGCTGCTTCGCAGCCCATCGCGACACAAGGCCGCTCCCACAGGTACAGCGCTGGACCTGCAGGCAGCGCAACCCTGTGGGAGCGGCCTTGTGTCGCGAAAGGGGCGCAAAGCGCCCCCGACAATCCCGCCAGCATCGCAGTCAGGACAGGCAACCCATTTCGGTTTATCGTGTGCCCATCATCTACTCGCACCCGCACCATGACCGACATCGAGCGCTACCTCCGCGCCGCCACCCGTGACAACACCCGGCGCAGCTACCAGGCCGCCATCGAGCATTTCGAAACCCACTGGGGCGGTTTTCTGCCGGCCACGGCCGAGAGCATCGCCCGCTACCTGGCCGACCACGCCGACCAGCATGCCGTCAGCACCCTGCGCCAGCGCCTGGCGGCGCTCAGCCAATGGCACGTCGCCCAAGGTTTCCCCGACCCGACCAAGGCGCCGCTGGTGCGCCAGGTGCTACGCGGCATCCGCACCTTGCACCCGACCCCGCCCAGGCAGGCCGCGCCGCTGTTGCTGCAGCACCTGCAAAGCGCAGTGGAATGTTTCGAAGAAGAAGCCCGCCAGGCCCGGGAACAGCATGACCTGGCCACCCTGCGCCGGGCGCGTCGTGACGCTGCGCTGCTGTTGCTGGGCTTCTGGCGCGGTTTTCGGGGTGATGAACTGGCGCGCCTGCGCGTGGAGCATATCCAGGCCGAGGCGGGTGTCGGCATCACCCTGTTCCTGCCGCGCAGCAAGGGCGACCGCGAGGCCCTGGGCGTACAACATCGCACCCCGGCCCTCAAGGCCTTGTGCCCGGTCACGGCCTACCTGCAATGGCTGGAAGTCGCCGGCATCGCCCATGGGCCGGTGTTCCGCAAGCTCGACCGCTGGGGCAACCTCGGCGACACCGCGCTCAACAGCAACAGCCTGGTCGGCCTGCTGCGGCGCATGCTGGAACGCGCCGGGGTACCGGCGGCGCTGTATACCGGCCACTCGCTGCGCCGTGGCTTCGCCACCTGGGCCACGGCCAACGGTTGGGAGTTGAAGGCGCTGATGAGCTATGTGGGCTGGAAAGACGCCAAGTCGGCATTGCGCTACATCGACGCGGCGCAGCGCTTTGGCGAACTGGCTGTGCTACCGGCCAGCCAGGCGCAAAAGCTCATTCCTTGAAGGTGTGCCGGGCGATGCCGCCAATTTCCGGGCTGATGGCATACAGGTCGCCAGCGTCGGGGTAATGGTGCAGGTCTTCGGCACTCATGCCGAAGCGCGCGGTACTGATGAACAAGGTATTCATGCCCGCCCCGCCGAAGCAGCAACTGGTGGGGCACGGCACTGGCATCAGCACCTGGTCGGTCAGATGGCCATGGCGGTCATAGCGCAGCAGGCAACTGCCATGGTACTGGCATACCCACAGGCCGCCTTCCCGGTCCAGCGCAAGGCCGTCCGGGCGCCCCAGTTCGGCAGGGGTTTCGGCAAACAGGGTGACCGCACCAAGCCGGCCTTCGGCCAGGTAGCTGGCGCGGTAGATCGAGCGCGCTGCCGAATCGACGAAGTACACCGTGTGGCCGTCCTGCGACCAGGCCAGGCCGGTGGGCAACGCCATGTCGTCGTGGATCACCTGGTCGCTCAACTGCCCGTCAAAGCGGAACAGCGCCCCGGTATTGCCACTCAGGGCATCGTCCATCAGCCCGGTTACGAAGCGGCCCTGCGGGTCGCAGGCGCCGTCGTTGAAACGGTAGGTCGAACGTGGGTGAACCGACACCGAATGCCGGCGTACCTTGCGCAGCGGCACATCGAAGATGGCCACGCTGGCGTCTTCGGTGAAAATCAGGTTGCCCTGGTCAGTCAACGCCAACGCGCCGATGCGTGCCGCGGATTCGTACAGGCATTCGGCTTCGCCATCGGGTGTCAGGCGGTTGATCCGCCCGCCTGAGATATCGACGAAGTACAACGCGCCGCTGCATTCATCCCAGACCAGGCTTTCGCCCAGGTCGGCGCGGGTGTTGGCGACGTTGACTGGCACATGGCTGCATGCCTTGAGGCGGTTACGCAGTACGTCCACCTCCGCCAGCGTCATGGAACAGGCCAGTCCCAGGCCCTGTGCGGCATCGGTGAAGACCGCAACGTTGTCGTGGAAAGGCTCTGTGACGGGCATTTGCTGGCTACCTTCGATTCTCCTTTCTACGATAACAACAAAAAAATCAATGACTTAATATTAAAAGCATGTAACTTTGATATCTCATGGATATCACCGCCGGTTCACCGGGCCGAAGGACCGCAGGATGATCGAGACACGTTTGCTTCGGCAGTTCGTTGCCGTGGCCGAAGAGCTGCACTTCCACAAGGCCGCCGAGCGCCTGCACATGGCGCAACCACCGCTGAGCCAGGCGATTGGTCGCCTCGAGGACAAGCTCGGTTTCAGCCTGTTCCTGCGCAACAAGCGCGGGGTGCGGCTGACTGCTGCGGGCACGGCCTTCCTCGACACCGCCTACCGCACGCTGGCCGAGCTGGAACAGGGCATCGAGTATGCGCGCAATGTGTCCGCCGGCATCTGCGGCAAGCTGGACATCACCGCCATTTCCATCGCTTATTACGAGTCGCTGCTCACCACCTTGCGCCGCTTTCGCGAGGCGTACCCGAACGTGCAGCTGACCATCCGCGAGATGCCATCGGCCTCGCAGGCCAAGGCCCTGCTGGCCGGTGAGGCGGATATCGGCTTCATGCGCAGGCTGCCGTTGCCGGCTGGCACCCTCGAGTCACGGTTGCTGCTCGACGAGCAAATCGTCATGGCCCTGCCTGCCCGCCACGCCAAAGCACAGGAAGGGGCGGTAGACCTGCGCGAGTTCGCCGATGAGGATTTCGTCTTCACCCCGCAAGCCCTGGGCGGCGGCTACCATGCGCAGTTGACGGCGCTGTGCGAGGCGGCGGGTTTCTACCCCAGGGTGGTGCAGGAAGCGGCACAGGTCCACACCCTGCTCGGCCTGGTGGCCTGTGGTTTTGGCGTGGCCCTGGTGCCGGCCTCGTTCATCGGCTCCATACCGCGCGAGCGCGTGCAGTTCCGAGCAATCCTGCCAATCGACGACCAGCCCACCCCGGGCCTGGGCTTGTACATGAAATGGAACGCGCGGAATGCTTCACCGGCGCTGGCCAACTTCATTGCCATGTTCGAGAATTCGGGCGTCGCTGGGCATCAGGGGGCACTGTCCAGGAACAGCATCACATAACCCCCTCTCATAGAACGGCACATGACTCATTGAATTAGCAGGGGCCCTGTGGGAGCTGCTGGTCACTGTCTTCGGTATGGATACGATCGCGTTCATACCTGTCCTTCTTGTGTCGCCTGTACTGGCCTCTTCGCGGGTAAACCCGCTCCCACAGGATCACCGCAAAGGCTGAATCCGTGCAGTCCCTGTGGGAGCGGCTTTAGCCGCGAACACCGGCGCAGCCGGTGCCATGCACCGCGTTGCGTTCTTCGCGGCTAAAGCCGCTCCCACAGGGTACGCGGACCGCTTGCGAATACAGTTCTCTACGCGACAGCACAGCCCAAGGGACGCTGCGTTGCGCAGCGCCACAGCCGCCCGATATCACAAGCCCGCGCCCGCAGCAGCCCAGCTGCATTGGCACATGCCTGCTCCAGGCTCATCGGCCCGCTGGCCAGGGCAAAGGCAGCATCGACACCATGGGCATACAGCTGCTGGTAGCCTTCACCCAAGGTCCCGGCCAACACCACCACCGGCACCCCGTGGCGCTTGGCAACCCGGGCCACGCCCATCGGCGTCTTGCCACGCAAGGTCTGGGCGTCGAAGCGACCTTCGCCGGTCACCACCAGGTCTGCGCCCTGCACCAAGGCATCCAGGCCGGCCAGTTCGGCCACCACTTCCACCCCAGGGCGGAACTGCGCGCCCATGAAAGCACGCGCGGCGAACCCCATGCCGCCGGCAGCGCCACAGCCAGGGTAGTCCCGCACATCCTCACCCAGCAGCTGCGCACAATGGTCGGCAAAATGCCCCAAGGCCTGGTCCAGCGCCTGCACCTGCTGTGGGTTGGCGCCCTTCTGCGGGCCGAAGATCGCCGAGGCGCCATTGGCGCCACACAGCGGGTTGTCGACGTCTGCTGCGACTTCGAACTGCACCTCGGCCAGGCGCGGGTCAAGGTCGCTGGCATCGATGCGGGCCAGCTTGGCCAAGGCCAGGCCGCCCTCCTCCAGCGCTTGCCCATCGGCGTCCAGCAGGCGCAGGCCCAGCGCCCGCAACATGCCGCTGCCCGCGTCGTTGGTGGCGCTGCCGCCGATGGCCAGCACTACCCGTTGCGCGCCGGCGGCCAGGGCGGCGGCAATCAGCTCGCCGGTGCCCCAGGTGCTGCTGCGGCAGGCATCGCGCTGGCCTGGCGGCACCAACTGCAGGCCACTGGCCTGGGCCATTTCGATGATCGCCGTGCGGCTTTGCGGCAGCCAGCCCCAGCCGGCCTCCACGCTTTGCCCCAACGGCCCGCGCACGGTCTGACGACGCAGTTCGCCGTGGCTGGCGGCGAGAATCGCATCCATGGTGCCTTCGCCACCGTCGGCCATCGGGCACTCGACCAGCTCGGCCTCCGGCCAGGCCTCGCCCAGGCCCGCCGCAATGGCGCGGGCGACACCGGCAGCGTCGAGGCTGTCCTTGAACGAGTCGGGGGCAATGACGATCTTCATGGGGTTTCTCCTGTCCTGATGAGCGGCATGCTGACAGGTGGCTGCCAAGGAGGCCTCGGTCAAATGCACAAAACGCCGGGCGGGTTGTTTGGGCAGATGCCTTTCGCCGGCACTGGCCCTTCAGTCGGCAGGCAGCAGCTGCAACCCCAGGTACAAGCTAAGCATCCCTTCCATGCGCAGCGGGTCGACCTCGCCCAGCTCGGCAATCCGCTCCAGGCGGTAGCGCAGGCTGTTGCGGTGGATGCCCAAGGCATCGGCACAGGCCTGGCTCTGGCCGTCATGGGCACACCAGGCGCGCAGGGTGGTGAGCAACTGCCCGCTGCTGTCCTTGCTGCGAATACGCTGCAACGGCTCCAGCAATTCATCCAGCGCATCATCGTTGCGATGCCGCCACAGCAATGCCGGTAACCGGTAGCGTTGCAGGCTGAGCAGGCGCTCGCCGGGCAGTACCTCGCGCCCATAGGCCAGCAGGTCGCGCACCCGGCGATAACCCCGGCGCAGTTGCTCCAGGCTTTGCGCGGGACTGCCCAGGGCCAGCCGCTCCACTTCCCAGCCATGGCGCTGCAGGCGTTCCAGCAGGCGAGGTTCGTCCAGCACCACGCCTGCCGGGCGACACCACAACAACGACTGGCGGGCCGGGCTTACGCACCAACTGTCCGGGTAGCGGCTCATCAACCATGCCGCCAGGGTTTCGGCGGCTGGCCCCGAGGCCAGTTCGAACAGGCACGGTACCCGTGGCAACTGGGGTTTCAGGCCCAGTTGCCGGGCCTCGTCGAGCAACCGCGGAGAATCGCCGCTGCCGCCCAGCAGCAGGGCCAGCAAATCGTCACAGCGCTGCCGTCGCCATTGCTGGTCGGCCTGCAAATGGCGCTGGGCCAGCAGCATTTCGGCGGTCATGCGCACCAGTTCACCATAGGTACGCACTTGCTGCGGGTCACCGGTCAGGCCGAGTACGCCCATCAATCGGCCATCCAGCATCAGCGGCAGGTTCACCCCGGGCTGCACGCCCTTCAGGCATTTGGCCGCGTCGGTATCCAGTTCGACGATGCGGCCGTTGGCCAGCACCAGTTGCGCGCCCTCGTGGCGGGTGTTGATACGCTCCGGCTCGCCACTGCCAAGGATCAACCCCTGGCTGTCCATGACATTGACGTTGCATGGCAGAATGGCCATCGCGCGGTCAACGATATCCTGCGCCAGGTCATGGTCGAGTTCGAACATTGAACGGTCCTTTGGGTGTCAGGGTTTTGGGCTCGGGCACAGCAGCCCGGTGCAAGTGCTGTGCAAAAGCACAAAGACAGGCACGCCGCAGTCCCCGAGACTCGTCAGGGCGAGCGCCGGAACAGGCGACGCGGCGACAACCATAACAACAGAGAACCCGATCATGGCATACAGCCCCGCCCCTGACCAAGGCACGGACACCAACCGCAACGCGCTGTACCGGCGCATCACCCTGCGGCTGATTCCGTTCATTTTCATCTGCTACCTGTTCAACTACCTGGACCGCGTCAACGTCGGCTTTGCCAAGCTGCAGATGCTCGACGCCCTGAAGTTCAGCGAAACGGTGTACGGCCTTGGCGCCGGCATCTTCTTCATCGGCTACGTGCTCTGCGGCCTGCCGAGCAACCTGGCACTCAACCGCTTCGGCCCGCGGCGCTGGATCGCGCTGATGATGATCGCCTGGGGCAGCCTCTCCACCTGCCTGCTGTTCGTCACCACGCCCACCGAGTTCTACGCCTTGCGCCTGCTGACCGGCGCCGCCGAAGCCGGCTTCTTCCCGGGCGTGGTGCTGTACCTTTCGCGCTGGTTCCCGGCGGCACGCCGCGGTCGCATCATGGCCCTGTTCATGTCGGCGATCCCGGTTTCGGGCCTGCTCGGCGGGCCGTTCTCCGGCTGGATCCTCCAACACTTCGCCGCCGGCCAGCACGGCCTGGCCGGCTGGCAATGGATGTTCCTGATCCAGGGCCTGCCGACCGTTGCCCTGGGTGTACTGGCGGTGTTCCTGCTCAGTGACGGCTACCAGAAAGCCGCCTGGCTGAGCCCGGCCGAACGCCAGCTGATCGCCGCCGACCTCGAGGCCGATGCCGCCAGCAAGCCGAGCACTACCGGCGACGGCGTGCTCGCCGTGCTGACCAACCCGCTGATCTGGACCTTCGGCTTTGTCTACTTCTGCATCCAGAGCGGTGTGTACGCGATCAACTTCTGGCTGCCGTCGATCATCAAGAACATGGGCTTCGACAACCCGCTGCTGATCGGCTGGCTCAGCGCCATCCCGTACCTGCTGGCCGGCGTGTTCATGATCCTGTGCGGGCGTTCGGCCGACCTGCGCAACGAGCGCCGCTGGCATCTTGTGGTGCCGATGCTGATGGGCGCCATCGGCCTGCTGATCGCGGTGAACTTCGCCGGCAACCCGGCCATCGCCATCCTCGGCCTGTCGATCGCCACCATGGGCGCGCTCACCGGCCTGCCGATGTTCTGGCCGATGCCCACCGCGCTGCTCAGCGCCGGCGTGGCTGTCGCGGGCCTGGCGATCATCAACTCGGTGGGCCAGATGGCCGGTTTCCTCAGCCCGTACCTGGTCGGTTTCATCAAGGACCAGACCGGCTCGACCGATGCCGCGCTGTATTCGCTGGCGGCGTTGATCGTGCTGGGTAGCCTGGTGGCCTTGCGGGTTACCCGGGCTGGTGCGCTGAGTACTGCAAGGGCCAGTTGAACCCATTCGCGGGCTCGCCCGCTCCCACAGGATCACCACAAGCTCGAACACTGTGGTGTCCCTGTGGAGCGGGCAAGCCCGCGAAGAGGCCAGCCCAGGCCATACAAACGCTAGCTCCTCCACCGATCGTCAGCTCAACGCATCCCCTCCCCAGCCCAGGCGTCAAATGGTTCCAAAGGTCCCTTTGGAGAACCCCCATGACCCAGCACGCCGTGGCCCGCCTGGCCCAACTCGACGAACACCGCCCCCTGCGCGTCCAGGCCGGCAACGAGGAGATCATCCTCATCCGCCAGGGCGACCAGGTGCACGCCTACCAGGGCAACTGCCCCCACGAAGGCGCGCCACTCAATGAGGGCGTGGTATGCGGCGGCCTGCTGGTGTGCCCCTGGCACAAGGCCGCGTTCGCCGTGGACGAGGGCGCGGTCTGCGAGCCGCCGGCCCTGGCCGACCTGCGCCGCTACAAAACCTGGGTCAAGGGCGACGAGGTCTGGGTCGACGACCAACCCCTGCCCAGAACCGAGCCGCCCCGCCACAGCGACGCCCGCTGTTTCGTGGTGGTCGGCGCCGGTGCCGCGGGCAGCGCCGCAGTCGCCACCCTGCTGGACCATGGCTTTGCCGGCCGCCTGGTCTGGGTCGATCAGGAGCGCCAGCCAGCCTACGATCGTACTTCCCTCAGCAAATTCGTGATCGCCGGGCAGATGCCGCCCGATGAGGTGCCGGCCCTGCTCGACGCAGACGCCCTGCGCAAGGGCCAGCTGGAGCGCAAGCATGGCAAGGTGCGCACCCTGAACACGCAGAAGCGCCAGATCACCCTGGCCGACGGCCAGCAGATCGACTATGACGCCTGCCTGCTGGCCACCGGCGGGAAGGCGCTGCGGCCCGACATCCCGGGCGTCGACCTGCTTGGGGTATTTACCCTGCGCTCACGGGAAGATGCGGCGCAACTGCTGGACGCTGCCGAGCCCGGCCAGCCGGCAGTGATCGTCGGCGACGGTTTCATCGGCCTTGAGGCCGCCTCGGCCTTGCGCAAGTACGGTGTGCAGGTGCACCTGGTCACCCGCCATGAGGTCCCCCTGGCCCGGCAGCTGGGCGAGCGCATCGGCCGTAGCATCCGCGAGTTGCACGAACGCAAGGGGGTCACCTTCCATGGCCCCACCGAGGTTGAGCGGATCGAGGGCCAGGGCAAGGTCGAGGCCGTGCTGCTGGCCAACGGTGAACGGCTACAGACGCCATTGGTGCTGCTGGGCACCGGGGTCAGACCGGCGACCGCTTTCATCCAGGGGGTGCTGCTGACCGAGGACAAGTCGGTGCAAGTCGACGCTGAAATGCGCGCTGCAGATGGCCTGTGGGCCGCAGGGGATATCGCCACCTTTCCGCTCAGCGGGCGCCCGGTGCGTATCGAACACTGGCGCCTGGCCCAGCAACATGGGGTGATCGCCGCCGCCAACATGCTCGGCGAGCAGCGCCGATATGCCGACGTGCCGTTCTTCTGGACCTACCAGCACGGCCGCACCTACGAAGTACTGGGCCACGCGCGGGACTGGAACCGCATCGAGTTCGTCGGCGAGCCGGAAAAAGGCGACTTCATCGCCTTGCAATGCGTGGATGAGCGGGTCGAGGCGGTCATCGCCAAGGGCTATTCCGATGCCATGGCGACGTTGTCGCAACGCCTGAAGCGCCCGTTGACCTTGCAGGAGGCCTTGGCGCTGATCGGTTGAGGCTGCCTTTCATTGCGCCCCGGTTGTGTGTAAAACGGGTAGATCAGCCGACTGCACAAGGACCCAAGCGCATGATCTACCGCCCCCTCGGCCACAGTGGCCTGCAGGTTTCCGCCCTTACCCTGGGCAGCATGATGTTCGGCGAGCAGACCAGCACCGAGGACGCCCTGCGCATCATCGACAAGGCCTGGGACCAGGGCATCAACTTCATCGACACCGCAGACGTGTACAACGCCGGGCGCGCGGAGGAAATCGTCGGCGAAGCGGTGGCCCGCCATCGCCAGGACTGGATCGTGGCCAGCAAGGTGGGCTTCGGCCCGGCCGATGGCCTGCCCAACCGCAGCGGGCTGTCGCGCAAGCACATCTTCAATGCCCTGGAGGCCACGCTGACGCGCATGGACATGGACTACCTGGACATCTACTACCTGCACCGCGAAGACCACAAGGTGCCGCTGGAAGAAACCGTACAGGCCATCGGCGACCTGCTGCGCCAAGGCAAGATCCGCTACTGGGGCGTGTCCAACTTCCGCGGCTGGCGCATCGCCGAGGCCTGCCACATTGCCGAGCGCCTGGGCGTGCCCAGGCCAGTGGTGAGCCAGCCGCTGTACAACATCGTCAATCGCCAGGCCGAGCCGGAGCAACTCACCGCAGCCGGCGCCCATGGCCTGGGCGTGGTGCCGTTCAGCCCGCTCGCGCGGGGCGTGCTCAGCGGCAAGTATGCGCCGGGGGCGGTGCCGGATGCCGGTAGCCGTGCCGGGCGCCAGGACAAGCGCATCATGGAAGTGGAATGGCGCCAGGAGTCGCTGGCCATTGCCCGGCAGATCCAGGCCTATGTGGAGGCCAAGGGCGTGGGTATCGTCGAGTTCGCGATTGCCTGGGTGCTGAACAATCGGCTGGTCAGTTCGGCGATTGTCGGGCCGCGGACGGAAGAACAGTGGGATACCTATGGCGGCGCGCTGGCGGTGAAGATTACGGCGGAGGATGAAGCGTTCATTGATTCGCTGGTCACGCCGGGGCATGCGTCGACGCCGGGGTTCAATGATGTGGCGCATTATGTGAGTGGGCGGTTGGCCCGTAGCTGATCGTACTCCTGTCCTGGCCTCTTCGCGGGTAAACCCGCTCCCACAGGGTCACCTATGCCTTCAGGGCCTGTGCAACCCCTGTGGGAGCGGGTTTACCCGCGAAGAGGCCGGGACAGGCGACATCCAAGCTGCTGGAACAAATCATTGGGGAGCCCAATGCCGGGCTCCCGGTCCCCCCTTTCCCCAATCACCTCGGTATCGTGCGCACCATTGGTTTTCCACCTCTGGAGCAGCAATGAAACTCTTGCAACCCCTGAAAGTCGGCCCGCTCACCCTGCCCAACCGCGTGTTCATGGCCCCCCTCACCCGCCTGCGCAGCCTCGAGCCGGGTGACGTACCTACCCCGCTGATGGCCGAGTACTACCGCCAACGCGCCAGCGCCGGGCTGATCATCACCGAAGCCACGCAGATTTCCTTCCAGGCCAAAGGCTATTCCGGCTCGCCAGGCATCCACAGCGCCGAGCAGATCGCCGCCTGGAAGCGTGTCAACGAAGGCATCCACGCCGATGGCGGCCATAGCGCCGTGCAGGTGTGGCACACCGGGCGGGTATCGCACACTTCCCTGCAACCCGGCGGCGAAGCACCGGTGGCACCTTCGGCGCTGCCGGCCGCTGCCCGCACTACCCTGCGTGACGAGCACGGCAACCTGATGCGTGTGGAAACCTCTGCGCCGCGAGCGCTGAGCGAGGCGGAAATCGCCGGCATCGTTGCAGACTTCGGCCAGGCGGCGGCCAATGCCCGTGAAGCCGGGTTCGACTTCATCGAACTGCACGCCGCCCACGGCTACCTGCTGCATCAGTTCCTCACCCCCAGCGCCAACCAACGCGAAGACCGCTACGGCGGCAGCGTCGAGAACCGTGCGCGTATCGTGCTTGAAGCAGTGGACGCGGCGATTGCCAACTGGAGCGCCGAACGCGTGGGTATCCGTGTGTTCCCGCTGGGTGGTTTCAATGGCGTGGACAATGGCGAGGACCAGGAAGCCGCAGGCCTGTACCTGATCCGCGAACTGGCCAAGCGCAACCTTGCCTACCTGCACCTGTCCGAACCGGACTGGGCCGGCGGCAAGCCGCTGCGTGACGAATTCCGCCAGGCGATTCGTGCAGCCTACCCGGGGGTGATCATTGCTGCCGGTGCCTACACCGCCGAGAAAGGTGAAGACCTGATCGGGCGTGGCTTGATCGATGCCGTAGCGTTCGGGCGCAGCTTCATTGCCAACCCGGACCTGGTAGAGCGGCTGCGGGTGCAGGCGCCGTTGAATGCGCACCGGGCGCAGTTCGATTATGCCAATGGGGCTGAGGGGTATACGGATTATCCGTTCCTCAAGCAGGCTTGATGCTGAAAGAGGGAGCTGATGGGCTCCCTTTTTTGTTGCCTGTGCCGGCCTCTTCGCGGGTGAACCCGCTCCCACAGGGATCCCACAAAGTTCAAGTCTGTGGTGATCCTGTGGGAGCGGGTTCACCCGCAAAGAGGCCGGTAGCTTTAACCCAGCTGCGCCAGGGCCTGCGCGGCATAGGCATGCGAACGCTGCCGCGCCAGCGGGTCGTGAATGCGGCAGTCGATCATCAGTTCATCCGCCCCGGTCTGCTCGATCAGGGTGCGCAACCCTTCCCTTACCCGCTCCGGCCCGCCGGCCACGGTGCAGGCCATCACCTGCTCGAGTACCGCGCGCTCATGGCCCGGCAGGCTCTCGACATAACCCTCCTGCGGCTTGGGCAGCAGGCCGAAGCGCCCGACATGCAGGTCCAGCATCCACTTGCGATGGGAGCTGGCCAGGTAATCCGCCTCGGCGTCGCTGTCGGCGGCGAACAGGTTCATGCCCACCATCACATACGGCTTGGCCAGTTGTGCCGAAGGCTGGAAGTTGGCCCGGTAGTGGGCAATGGCCTGCAGCAGGTAGCGCGGGGCAAAGTGCGAGGCGAAGGCATAGGGCAAGCCCAGTTTCGCTGCCAGGTCGGCGCCGAACAGGCTGGAGCCGAGGATCCACACCGGGATGTCATGCTTGCCCGGCACGCCGCGCACGCGGCGCTGGCCGTTGTCGGCCAGGTAGTCGCGCAGTTCGGCGATGTCCTGGCTGAAGTCGCGCTCTGGCGCAGCACCACGCAAGGCGCGCACGGTCGGCCCGGAGCTGCCCGGCGCACGGCCGAGGCCCAGGTCGATGCGGCCAGGGTGCAGGGTGTCGAGCGTACCGAACTGCTCGGCTACCACCAGCGGCGCGTGGTTGGGCAGCATGATGCCACCGGCGCCGACGCGGATATGCCGGGTGGCGTTGGCGATTTCGTTGATGACCAGTGACGTGGCGGCCGAGCCGATGCCCGGCATGTCGTGGTGTTCGGCGATCCAGTAGCGGCTGTAGTGCTGTTGCTCGACATGGCGCGCCAGTTGGCGGGACTCTTCGATCGCGTCGGCGAAGGTCTTGCCTTCGCCGATCATGACCAGGTCCAGTACGGACAGTGCAGTCATGGGGTCTCCACAGGGATTATCAGTGACTGCCAGTTTCCCTGCTGCGCAGCCAGTGATAAACCCGGCTTCAGGCCCGGCATAGGGGCCTGCCATTCCCCAATCAGTATTCCCAGGGCACGCCCGGTTCCCAGCTGGCTACCAGCAGGTCGATGAAGCCGCGTACCCGTGGCGACAGGTGGCGCTTGCTTGGGTAGACGATGCGAATCGGGTCTGCTGGCGGCCGATAGGCTTGCAGCACCTCCACCAGGGTGCCGGCACGCAGGTCGTCGCCGGTAATGTAGGTGGGCAGGTGAATCAGCCCGAAACCCGCCCGCGCGCCTTCGAGCATCGCCTCGGAGCTGTCGATGTTCAGCCGCCCGGGGTCTTCGCACAGGTGCAGCCCCGCTTCGGTATGGAAGCGCCACGGCATGGCCTTTTCACCGGCCAGGAAGGCGATCTTGTCGTGGCCGTAGAGGTCGCCGGGCACCTGCGGTACGCCGCGTGCGTCCAGGTATGCGGGCGAGGCGCAGGTGACGAACTGCTGCCAGGCCACCGTGCGCGTCAACAGTTGCGAGTCTTCCTTCGGTGCGCCGATACGCACCGCAACGTCGATACCCTCCTCGACCAGGTCGACGAAACGGTCGGTGAAGCGGATATCCGCGCGCAGCTCGGGCCACTGCTTCAGGTAGCGGTCGAGAATCGGCAGCACATGGCGCTGGCCGAACGACAGGGGTGCTGTCAGGCGCAGGGTGCCGGTGGGCTTGCCCCGGCGCTGGGCCATGGTGCTTTCCACCTCGTCCAGGTCATCCAGAATCTGCCGCCAGCGCTCGTAGGCCACCAGGCCCTCGTCGGTCAGGCTCAGCTTGCGCGTGGTACGGTTGAGCAGGCGCACGGCCATGCGCGCCTCCAGGCGAGCGATGCTCTTGCCCACCGCCGAGCGCGTCAGGCCCAAGGTGGCGGCGGCGGCGGTAAAACTGCCGGCCTTCGCGGCGCTGACGAAGGCGGCGATGTCGCCGAAGCGGTTGGGTTCCATGGGGGGTTCCTGAGTCTGGTGCGGCCGGTTTAGATGGGTATGGATTTGTGAAATGCAAGCAGGACCGTCGAGAGCGATCAAGCGAAAACCTTGATCGCCAATAAATGCACCGGATAGAACAGGTAGCCCCAACGCCCCACTGCTGGCACCCGCCAATCATCATGACGCAGCAACAGCAACCCGACCGGAATCGCCAAGGCTGCAGCAATCAGCGTCAGCACGGTAATGGGCGCCAACAGATGTTCCCGCAACCAACTGTTGGTCAGGTTCCCACCCATGGCCAACAGGCAAGGCAACACCCAGGCCGCCCCTCCCTTGCGGCGGGCCATCAACCAGGCGCCCGGCAGCATCACCCCCGACAACCCGTACATCAGCTGTTCGCTGAACAACCACCCTGCAAGCAGACCGGCAACGCCAAGCACGCGCGCCGACCTCGACGGATGATGCACGCCCCAGGCAACCAGCAACCCCAACACCAGGGTCGGCATCACGCTGAACGTTGGCGAACCACTGTCCAGCCAACGGTATACAGGCTCCGACAGCACCGCGAACACCAGCATCAACCCCAGATAACGCAGGCTGCCGCGGGTATACAGCGCCCCGCCTCTGGCACGCCCCACATTCACTGCAATGGCCAGGCAGAACAGCGGAAACGCCAACCGGCCAAGTACGAACAGGCCATCGGCAGCAGGCCACAGGAAACGCAGGTGGTCGGCGACCATGGTCAGCATCGCCGTCCACTTGACCAGGTCCAGCCCGGCTGAGCGCATGCCTCAGCGCCCGGGCTCGACTGCGCCAGGGCCCAGGTAACGGTCGGTCCAGGCAGCCAGCGGCAAGGGTGGCTGCTGTTCGACGATCCGTCGCCAGATCAGCACCAGGTCGTCGCCATTGAACGCCGCCCCTGGTCCAGCGCCCTTCCACATCGACGGCACATCGGCGATCCAGTGCCCCTGGCTGTCACGGTGGGCCATGTTGAAGCGGAACGTGTAGTTCCCCGGGATGCCCATGCGCAGGTCGCTGACCACCAGCGCATCGCCGATCTGGTCGTAGCGCAGCCAGTCATCGGTGAACCAGCGCAAACGCTGGTGCAACGGGTGCCCGGCCAGCGCTTGCGCCAGTTGCAGATTACGCGGCAAACGCTGCATTTCTGGCGCTTGCTGGTCGAACCCGCTGCTGATGCCTTCGTAGTAATCGCCATCCGGGGTCTTGGCCAGCACTCGCCAGACCAGGCTGTTGAAAGCTATCGGCACGGCACGTACCTCGCTGACGGCGATACCTTGGCGATCGAGGGCAGCCTGGAAACGTTGCTCGGCCGCCATGCGTCCGGCCAGGCCGAAACCCAGGTAGGCCGCGCTGAATACCAGGGCCAAGGTGAGTAGCTGCGTAGCCTTGCTGGTCAGCCCCTTGATGATTGCGTAGATCACCGCGGCCAGCAGCGGCACGGTGTAGACCGGGTCGATGATGAACACCGCGGCCCAGCTTTCCGGGGTGGCCTGCAAGGGCCAGAACAACTGCGTGCCGTAGACCGTGAAGGCGTCGAGCAAGGGATGGGTGACCAGTACCAGCCAGAACGCCATGAACAGCCTGGGCAAGGTATAGCCTTTGCCAGGCCAGCACTTGTTGACCAGCCAGGCCAGCAGCAAGGCCAGCCCGGTGAGCACGAACAGGGAATGAGAAAAGCCGCGGTGGTAGGTCATCTGCGACACCGGGTCGGCGTAGCGGATGATCACGTCCAGGTCGGGAAGCGTGCCCAGCGCCGCGCCATACAGCAGTGAGCGGCGGCCCTGGATGCGGCCGAGTACGGTACCTTGCAGGGCCGCGCCGAGTACGGCCTGGGTGATGGAGTCCAAGGGTGGCATTCCTGAAAAGGTGGTTTCCAGAAGCTACCTTCATCCTGCCCTGATGCGCAATTCCCTTGGTTATGGGCTTTCATTGTGGGAGATGGCCCAGCCCTTTGGGCTGCGCTGTCGCGTAGATAACTGAAAGTGCAAGCAATCCGCGTACCCTGTGGGAGCGGCTTTAGCCGCGAAGAATCCAACGCGGTGCATGGCACCGGCTGCGCCGGTGTTCGCGGCTAAAGCCGCTCCCACAGGGTCCCTGCTAACTCAATGAGTTATGTGCAGCTCCTACAAAGGTCCTGCAGGCACCCTGTGGATGCGTCAGAACAACTGCCAGGTGTACACCAGCGTCAAGCGGTTCTCGTCGATGTCGCTGCGGTAGTTGGACCGGGCCATGGCATTGCGCACCCGGATCCCCAGCCCCTTCAGCACCCCGCCCTGCACGGCGTAACCGATGTCCAGGTCGCGCTCGCGGTCGCGCCCTTCATAACCCAGCCCAGTGTCGACATTGTTACCGGTGATGTAGCGCACGGTAGCCGTCAGCCCCGGCACGCCCATGGCCGCGAAGTTGTAGTCGTAGCGCACCTGGTACGAGCGTTCGTCGGTGTAGGCGAACTCATAGGTCGGCACTTCGTTACCCAGCGGCGAGATGTTGGCAAACACCCGTGGGAACGGGCTGTCGCCATAAATGCCCTGGTAGCCGGCATGGAAGCTGTGCCCGCCATGCCGGGCCGTGAACATCGAGAAAAACGCCTGGTTGTCGATGTTGCCGAGCAACGCATCGCCATCCTCGCGTGCAGTGAAATACCCCAGGTTGGCGCTGAGCACCCAGTTGCCTACGGGCTTGCTGTGCTTGAGGCCGACAAAGCCCTGTTCGTAGATGTCCTCCAGTTGCCCGTACCACAGGCTGACGCTGCTCTGGTTGGCATTGAACGCATAATCCCCGCCCAGGTAGTTGAAGGCATCGCTTTCTGCCTGGCGCATCGGCACATGGCCGAGCATGGCGTTCATCTTGCCGTCGCCGCCTTCGTTGCGCAGGTGGGTGCTTTTCAGGTGCCCGGCCTGCACGGTCAGGCCGTCGATTTCCGCCGAACTCAGGCTTGCGCCCTGGTAGGTGGGAGGCAACAGGCGGATGTCGCTGAAGGTCAGCACCGGCAGGTTGGGTTGCAGTTCGCCGACGCGCAATTCGGTCCTGGACAACCGGGCCTTGAAGGTGGGCGCCAGGCGGCTGTATTCGTCGGCAGCGCGGCCATCGCCGTGCACCGGCAGCAACCCGGTGTTGGTGCGGTCGGGGCTGCTGTCGAGCTTGATGCCCAGCAGGCCCAGGGCGTCCACGCCAAAGCCGACCGTGCCCGGGGTGTAGCCCGACTTGAAGTCGAGGATGAAGCCCTGGGCCCACTCCTCGGCCTTGGATTGCCGGTTGGCCCCGACGATGTCGGAGAAGTCGCGGCTGAAGTAGTAGTTACGGGCACTCAGGGTGGCCTTCGAATCTTCGAAGAAGCCGCCTTCGGCGGCCAGCAACGGTTGGCTGAGCAAAGTCAGGCCCAGGGCGACGCAAGGGGTGTTGTTCATTCCGAAGCTCTCTTGATCTTGTTTTTATGGGTAAAGCGTTGGAAGCACGGCGGTTCATGGGGTACGGCGCAGCACCTCCCGGGCACGTGGCTGGCGCAGCCTGAGCAACCCATGGCTCAGCAGGCCGAACAGCAGGCCCCAGAACGCTGCCGACAGGCCCAGGAAGGCCACCCCCGAAGCGGTGACCAGGAAGGTGAACAGCCCGGCATCGCGCTCGGTCGGTTCTGCCAGGCTGCGGGCCAGGGCGTCGCTGATGGCGCCATACAGGGCCAGCCCGGCCAGGGCGGCGATCAGGGCGGCGGGGAATGCTGCGAACAGCGACATCAGCGTGGCCCCGGCGATCCCCAGCAGCAGGTACAGCGCACTGCCAGCCACCGCCGCGACATAGCGCCGCCGTGGGTTTTCATGGGCTTCATGGCCAGTGCACAGGCTGGCGGTGACCGCCGCCAGGTTCAGCCCGTGGCAACCGAACGGCGCCAGCGCGGCGCCGGCCACGGCGCTGGCACTGATGATCGGGCTGGCCGGCGTGGGGTAGCCGGCGTTGCGCAGCACTGCCATGCCCGGCATGAACTGCCCGGTCAGGGCCACCAGCACCAGCGGCAGTGCCAGGCTGAATACCGCTGCCAGGCTGAACTGCGGGGTGACCCACTGCGGCGACGCCAGCTCCAGCACCAGCGCCTCGCTGCGAAACGCCCCGCTGGCCACGGTCACCACCGTGCCCACGCACAGCACCGCCGCCACGGCGTAGCGCGGCTGCAGCCGGCGCATCAGCACGTAGGTGACGAACATTGCCAGTACCAGCAGCGGTTGCACCGGCAAGGCGCGGAACACCTCGACGCCGAAGCTGAACAGGATGCCGGCCTGCATGCCGGCGGCGATGGAGCCTGGCAGGCGCGCGATGATGCGGTCGAAGGCCCCGCTGATGCCGATCAGCAGCAAAACCAGGTTGGCCACCAGGTAGGCGCCCACGGCCTGTTCCAGGCCCAGTTGCGGCAAGGCGGTGACCAGCAGCGCCGAGCCGGGGATCGACCAGGCGATCACCACCGGCACCCGATAGCGCAGGCTGAGCAGCGCGCCAAGCACGGCGCTGCCCATGGACACTGCCCAGACCCAGGAGGACAGTTGCCGATGGGACAGGCCGGCGGCTTCTGCGGCGTGGAAGATGATCACCAGGGGGCCTGCGTAAGAGATCATCGTGGCGATGCAGCCGGCGACGATGGCGGACAGTGAACTGTCCTTGATCAGGGTTTTCATGGCACCTCTCGCAAGGCATCTGGCCGGGCTAGGTGACCGGCTCTTGTTCTTGTGTTGCCTTCTTCGCGGGTAAACCCGCTCCCACAGGGACTACACAGGTTCCAGCATTTGCGCCGTACCTGTGGGAGCGGGTTCACCCGCGAAGAAGCCAACTGGGTGGATCAGGCCTCCTGCAACGCCCGCGGCCGCCCACTGCGCTGCTCATCGGCACCGCCCCGGGCCCGCTGCAACTGGAAGTCGAACTTCAGCTCGGCATGCCGCCCCGCCTTGCCCTCGACGAACACCACCTCGCCCACCAGCCCATCGCGCGTGGCATAGGCAAAGTCATCCCACAGGTACTTGTCCCCGGCCAGGTTGATCTGCGTGGTCAGGTGCCGGTGCCCAGGCGCCGAGATGAAGAAGTGCACATGCGCCGGGCGCTGGCCATGGCGGCCCAGCAGGTCCAGGCACTCCTGGGTCGGCCCCTGCGGGTCGCAGCCATAGCCTGACGGCACGATGGAGCGCGCGCGGTAGCGCCCTTGGGCATCGGTGACGATGCGCCGGCGCAGGTTGTACTCGGACTGGCTCTGATCGAAGAACGAATAAGTGCCACGGGTATTGGCATGCCACAGGTCAACCGTGGCCCCAGGCAACGGCCGCCCTTGTGGGTCGAGCACCTGGCCCTCGAGGTACATCGGCGTGGCCACGCCCTCCTCGCTACCGTCATCCATGCGCACTTCACCTTCGGCGATGGGCGCACCGGCCACGTACAGCGGGCCTTCGATGGTGCGTGGGGTGCCGCCGACAAGGCCTGCCTGCTGGTCCTTGGCATCCTGCAACAAGTCGAGGAAGTGCTCGATGCCCAACCCCGCCACCAGCAGCCCCGCCTCGCCGCGGCCGCCCAGGCGGTTGAGGTAGTCGACGGCATGCCAGAACTCGTCCTCGCTGATTTTCAGGTCTTCGATCAGCCGCGCGGTGTCTTGCAGCAGGCGCTGCACAATGCGCTTCAGGCGTGGGCTGCCGGCATCGTTGCCAAAGCCTGCGGCCTCTTCGAAGAACTGCTGTACCTCGGCAGTGTGGGAAATTTTCACGGTCATGGTGGGTTACCTCATGTTGTTGTTCTGGAGTTACGCCTGCGCCGCAATGGCCTGGGCATGCCGACGGCCGCTGGCCAGGTGCACGGCCATGGCCAGCGCGGCAATTGCGCCGGGGATGGCGAAGGCGATGAAATTGAGTTGCAGGGGCAGGTTGATGCCCATCAGCGCTCCACCCAGCAGCGGGCCGACGATGGCGCCGTTACGGCCGATGCCCGAGGCCCAGCCCAGCCCGGTGGAACGCACTGATAGCCCGTACAGCTGGGCGGCGCCGGCATACAGCAGGATCTGCGTGCCGATGGTGGTGGCGCCGGCAATGAAGATCAGCAGGTACAGCACCGGCATGGGGCTGTTGACGCCCAGCAGGCTGATCGACAGCGCGGCGGCAATGAAGAACGCCACCTTGACCTTGACCAGGTTGTAGCGGTCGCCCAGCCAGCCGCCGAGGATCGCCCCGGCCATGCCGCCGAAGTTCAGCGCCAGCAGGAACGACAGGCTCGAGCCCAGGCTGTAGCCGGCGTTGGCCATCAGCTTCGGCAGCCAGGAACTGAGCGCGTAGACCATCAGCAGGCAGCAGAAGAACGCCAGCCACAGCGCCAGGGTGCGAATGGCCAGGCCGTTGCGGAACAGTTCCAGCACCGACGCCCCGCCGCCTTTGCGGTCGGCCGCCTGCAGCACATCATCCGCCTGCACGTCGCAATCCGGGTCCAGCCGCTTGAGCAGCTTGCGGGCCTCGTCGGTACGGCCCTGGCGCACCAGGAAACCGATCGATTCCGGGAGGTGGTAGAGGATCACCGGCAACAGCAGCAGTGGCACCGCTGCGGCGAAGAACATCGATTCCCAGCCGAAACGCGGCAGCATGAAGATGCCAACACCCGCCGAGAGCATTCCGCCCAGCGAGTAGCCACTGAACATGATCGCCACCAGCGTGCTGCGCAGGCGCTTGGGCGCGTACTCGTTCATCAGTGCCACGGCGTTGGGCATCAGGCCGCCACAGCCCAGGCCGGCAATGAAGCGGTAGATGCCGAACTCGCTCGGGCTGCTGGCAAACCCGTTGAGGATGGTCGCCCCGGAGAACAAGGCGAAACAGATGGCGATGCCCTTCTTGCGCCCGATTCGATCGGCCAGGCTGCCGAAGGCCAGGGCGCCGAACATCATGCCGAACAGCGCATAGCTGCCCAGTGCACCGGCCTGCAACGGGGTCAGGCCCCACTCTTTCATGATGACCGGCAGTACCACGCCGTAGATGAACAGGTCATAGCCGTCGAAGATCAGCAGCAGGCCGCACCAGGCCATGACCATCCAGTGGAACGGGGTAAAGCGCGCGTTATCGATGATCGGGTGTACGTCAAGGGTTCGCATGGCATCTGTCGCTCTTGTTTTTGTTGTGAAAGAAAGCTCTTTGCCTTGTGGGTGTCGCTCAGCCGAGGTCGCCGCCCCCTACCGGCAAGGTCACGCCGGTGATGTACGAGGCTTCGTCGGAAGCGAGGAACAGGATCGCGCCCACCTGCTCGTCGATGCTGCCGTAGCGGTGCATCAGGCTGCTGTCGAGGGTCTGGTCGACGATCTGCTGGTACCAGTGCCTTTCCTGTTCGGTCTGCTCGGCACTGTTGCGCGGCACGCGCCGGGGTGGCGCCTCGGTGCCGCCGGGAGCGGTGGCGTTGACCCGGATGCCCCGGCCGGCGGTTTCGAAGGCCAGGCACGCAGTCAGCGCGTTGACGCCGCCCTTGGCCGCGCCATAGGGCACGCGGTTGACGCCACGGGTGGCGATGGACGAGACGTTGACGATGGCGCCGCTGCCGCGTTCGAGCATGTACGGCAGTGCGGCATGGCAGCACCACAGGGTGGGGAACAACGAACGGCGTACTTCGGCTTCGATCTGGTCCACTTCGTAGTGTTCGAAGGGCTTGGCCCAGATGGTGCCGCCGACGTTGTTGACCAGGATGTCGAGGCGGCCGAACGCTTCAACCGCGCTGGCCATGACCCGGGCGCAGTCGGCGTGTTGTTCCAGGTCGGCAGTGAGGGTGAGCATGCCCTCGCCGGCCAGTTCGTGAACCAGTTCGGAGCGGTCTACAGCGACCACTTGCGCACCTTCGGCCTTGAGCCGCCAGCACACGCCACGGCCGATGCCCTGGGCGGCACCGGTGACCAGGGCGACCTTGCCTTGGAATCGGTTGTTCATGTGTGTCTCCTGCTTGATCCTTGTAAGGGCAATTGGGAGGGCTGCGCCCTCCATCGCGACGCAAGGCCGCTCCCACAGGGGAACGTGGTGCATGTGGGAGCGGCCTTGTGTCGCGAAAGGGCCGCACAGCGGCCCCGGCGATCTGTCAGGCCGCCGCCGCGAACTTCTCGTAATAGAAGTTCGCCGGGGTAATGCCCTGCTCGCGCACGTACTGGCTGACCGCCTCGACCATCGGTGGCGGGCCGCATAGGTACACATCCACATCGCCATCGTTCAGGTGGCGCGGTTCGATGTGCTGGGTCACGTAGCCCTTCTGCGGGTACTGGCTGTCCGGGTTGGCCACGCAGGCGCTGAAGGTGAAGTTGGGGATGCGCGCTGCCAGCGCCTGCAGGCGGTCGAGCTCGACCAGGTCGAAGTCGTTGGTCACGCCGTAGATCAGGTGCAGCGGGTGCTCGCTGCCCTGCTCGGCGATCTTCTCCAGCATCGCGGTGAACGGCGCCAGGCCGGTGCCACCGGCCAGCAGCAACAGCGGGCGCTGGATCGGCCGCAGGTAGAAGCTGCCCAGCGGCCCGGCCAGGGTCATGCTGTCGCCGGCCTTGGCCAGGTTGGTCAGGAAGCTGCTCATCAGCCCGCCCGGCACGTTGCGGATCAGGAAGCTGACCTCGCCGTCCTTCGGCAGCGAGCTGAACGAATAGGCGCGGCTCTGCTCGCTGCCCGGCACCTTGAGGTTGACATACTGCCCCGGCAGGAAGGCCAGGCGGCTGAGGGCCTCGCCCTTGATCGACAGGGCAATGGTGCTGGCCGACAGCTGGCGGACATCGCTGATGGCGGCCTCGAAGCTGGCCTGCTCGGTCTTGCACAGCTGCGACGAGGCCGGGATGCGGATGACGCAGTCGCTTTCGGCGCGCATCTGGCAGGTCAGTACGTAGCCTTCGGCGACTTCGTCTTCGCTCAGGGCGTCTTCGATGAAGTTGTCGCCCAGGTCGTAGCGCCCGGACTCGGCCTTGCACTTGCAGGTACCGCAGGCGCCGTCGCGGCAGTCCAGCGGGATGTTGATGCCCTGGCGATAGGCGGCATCGGCCACGGTTTCATGGCCGGTGGCCTCGATGAAGCGGGTCACCCCGTCTTCGAAATTCAGTGCGATCTGGTAGCTCATGTTGCACCTCGCGGGCGAGCCGGGCCACGGCACATCGCAGGACGCACCGGGCAGCACTCGCAAAACCCTGGATCAGATGTGGTAGATGTCGATGACCTGGCGCACGTAGTCGTTCTTCAGCACCACTTTCTTGGCCTTGATCAGCGGCTGCTCGCCGCGCAGGTCGAGGGTGTAGAAGCTGGTGCCGAAGTAACTGTCGGTGGTCTTGTAGCGGAAGCTCAGGGTGTGCCAGTTGAAGCGCACCTGGCAGCTACCCTCGCCCTGTTCGACGATCTCGATGTTGCTGATGTTGTGCGAGGTGCGGGTGTCGGGCACGGTCGCACTGGAGCGCTCGGTCTTGATGCGGAACACCCGGTCTTCCAGGCCGCCACGGTTGCCGTACCAGATCAGCGAGATTTCGCTTTGCGGGTCTTCGGTAAGGGTGTCGTCATCGTCCCAGCTCGGCATCCAGAAGCTGGCATCGCTGGCGTACAGCTCCAGCCACTGGTCCCACTGGGCATCGTCCAGGTAGCGCGCTTCACGGTAGAGAAAGTCGCGCACGGTTTCATAAAGGCTCATTGCACGGCCTCCACGGGGATCAGTTGCTGTTCGTCCTTCAGGGCCTGGATCATGGTGTCCTGCCAGTACTTGTGCTGCAGCACGAACAGGCCTTCGTCCTCGGTGCGTACGCCCGACAGCAGCGGCTTGAGCTCGATCTCCCTGGCCGCCTCGTCGGCGCCTTCCACCCAGTGCGCAGCGCCGCGGGACATGTCGTTCCAGCCGGTGCCGCCGCCGTAGCCGGTCTGGCACGAGCGGAACTCTTCCAGGTCATCCGGGGTGGCCATGCCGCTGACGTTGAAGAAGTCTTCGTACTGGCGAATGCGCTTGGCGCGGGCATCGGCGCTCTCGCCTTTCGGCGCGATGCAGTAGATGGTGATTTCGGTCTTGTTCACCGAAATAGGCCGGGCGATGCGGATCTGCGAGCTGAACTGGTCCATCAGGTACACGTTCGGGTACAGGCACAGGTTGCGCGAGTTCTCGATCATCCAGTCGGCACGGGCCTGGCCGAAGTCGGCGGCCAGCTGGTCACGGCGCTCGTAGGCCGGGCGGTCTTCGGGGTTGGCCCAGCGGGTCCACAGCAGCAGGTGGCCGTGGTCGAAGGAGTAGAAGCCACCGCCCTGCTTGGCCCAGGCGCCGGCACTCATGGTCTTGATCTCTTCACCCGCCTCGCGCTGCTTGCGCTGATTCTGCGTGGCGGCGTAGTTCCAGTGCACGGAACTGACGTGGTAGCCGTCGGCGCCGTTCTCGGCAGTGAGCTTCCAGTTGCCTTCGTAGATGTACGAGCTGGCACCGCGCAGCACTTCCAGGCCTTCCGGCGACTGGTCGACGATCATGTCGATGATCTTGGCCGACTCGCCCAGGTGCTCGACCAGCGGCTTGACGTCGGCATTCAGGCTGCCGAACAGGAAGCCACGGTACGACTCGAAGCGCGCCACCTTGGTCAGGTCATGGGAGCCGTCGCAGTTGAAGCTGTCGGGGTAGCCGGCGTTGCTCGGGTCTTTGACCTTGAGCAGCTTGCCGCTGTTGTTGAAGGTCCAGCCGTGGAACGGGCAGGTGTAGCTGGAGCGGTTGCCGCGCTTGTGCCGGCAGAGCATGGCGCCGCGGTGGCTGCAGGCGTTGAGGAAGGCATTGAGCTCACCGTCCTTGTTGCGCGCGATGAAGATCGGCTGGCGCCCCATGGTCAGGGTGAGGAAGTCGTTTTTCTCGGGGATCTGGCTTTCATGGGCCAGGTAGATCCAGTTGCCCTCGAAGATGTGTTTCATCTCCAGGTCGAACAGGCGTGGGTCGGTGAACATCTCGCGCTTGCAGCGGTAGATGCCCTTTTCACGGTCGTCCTCGAGCAAGGCATTGAGGTAGTCGAATCCCAGGGACATGGCCAGGGTCTCCCTTGTTATTGTTTAGACCTGGTCAGGTTAGGGATTGGTACTGGGCGGGAATATCCGGTTTGTGCGCGGTGCTATCCGTTTTGTGCAGGCTGGTGTTTCTGCGGGGCACTGTGGGAGCGGGTTTACCCGCGAAGAGGCCGGTGCGGCTCAGCGCCGATTACGCAAGGTTTCCGAGGGCAACTCGCCAAACTGCTGCCGATACACCTCGGAAAACCGCCCCAGGTGCATGAAGCCATAATCCATGGCCAGTTCGGTCACGCTGCGTACCGCGCAACTGGCATCACCCAGGCAGGCATGTACCTGCTCCAGCTTGCGCTGGCGCACATACTGCTTGGGCGTGGTCTGCAGATGCCGGTCGAACAATGCATACAACGAGCGCAGGCTCATGCACGCCTGCTCCGCCAGTGCTTCAGCTGTCAGTTCAAGCTTCAGGTTGCGGTCGATGTGGTCGATGATCCGTTCAAGGCTTGCACCCGGCGAACCCAGGCTTTCGCGGCGGATATTGGTGCTCATCAAGGTCAGCAGCTTGCTGGCGACGATCTGGCTGTAATGGCCCTGCACCCTGGGCAGCGAATCGCTCACCTCTGCCTCCTGGCAGACCATGGCCAGCAGGTTGACGAACCCGTCCAGTTCGTCCAGCCGGTAATGGTTGCGCAAGAAGCGCACCCCGCCATCAGGGCGGTGCCAGCGCTGTTCGTCGCAGATGGAGTCCAGTAGCCGGGTCGGCACCTTGAGGATGAATTTTTCGCAGTCTTCCGAGTAGGTCAGGTCAACCGGGTCGTCGGGGTTGATCAGCAGCAGCTCGCCCGGCACCAAATGGTGCTCGCGCTTGTGTCCACGCCACAGGCAGTTGCCGTTGAGCAGCACCTGCAGGTGGTAGATGGTCTCCAGTGCCGGCGAGGTAACGCGCACGCTGCCGCCGTAGCTGATGCGGCACAGGTCGAGTTCGGCGAACTTGCGGTGGCTGAGGCTGGCTTGCGGATGAGTGGTGCGGGACAGACCGATGCAATGCTGGCCTACGTGCTGGTTGACATAATCGGACACAGCATAAGGGTCGGCGTGATGAAACACGCTACTGCGCTCGCTCAGCAGGCGGCTTTCCATAGGCAAGGCACTCGGATCGTTATTGTTCTGGTCGCCGCTTCCTACGGCCCGGTGGGGCTGTGGTTGCGGTCGTCACGGTCATTCTATCGAGCCGGCTGCGGGTCACGGGGGCAGGCGACAACCGGTGGATGGGCACACTTAAGCAAAAAGGCGTGGGTTGGGCAATGCGACCTTGGGAATGGATGGGCGGATAGCGGACAGGCATGACAGGGCCAGTGTTCGTTTATCGAACGGTGTTTTCCTGTGCCGGCCTCTTCGCGGGTGAACCCGCTCCCACAGAGATCACCACTGCCGCAAGACCTGTGCACTACCTGTGGGAGCGGGTTTACCCGCGAAGAGGCCGGCACAGGCAACCGAAAGTTCAGTGCACAGCCACATCCTGCCGCCCTGCCCACCCTTGGCTCCTTGCCCGGTACTGCCGCGGGGCAATGGCGAACAGCTCACGGAAGCGCCGGTAGAAATGCGGGAAGCTGACAAACCCGCTGGCCACCGCCACTTCGGTCAATGACTTGCTGGTGTGCTGCAGCAACTGCCGCGCATGGGTCAACCGCAGCTCCAGATAGTAACGCGGCGGCGTGGCCTGTACATGCCGGCGGAACAGGCGCTCCAGATGCCGCCTGGACAAGCCGGCATGCTCGGCGATCTCGTCGATGCCGATCGGGTCTTCGATATTGGCGTGCATCAGCTCCAGGGCCAGGCGCACGCCGTTGGGCAGGCTGGGGTCGATTTCCGGCGAGCTGGCAGGTGCATCACTCAGTACCCGCGCCCGGTCGCACGCCAGCATCTGCTCCACGGCGCGGCGCAACGCTACGCCACCGCACTGTTCAAGCAGCGCCAGCATCATGTCCAGCGCGCTACTGGCGCCCGCGCAGCTCATGCGCCGGCGGTCCAGCACATGGGCCTGGCGGCTGATGCGCACCTTGGGGAACAGCTCGCTCATCATCGCCCGGCCATCGGGGTGGAAGGCGCAATCATGGTCGTTGAGCAAACCGGCTTCGGCCAGGAAGTAGGCACCGTTCCACAAACCGCCCAGCTGGCAGCCGTGCTGGTCGGCCTGACGCAGCCTGGCGCGCAGCAGCGGTGCGGTTTCCAGGCGCACACGAAAGCCGCCGCACACCAGCAGGCAATCCAGGCCTTGCACCTCCAGGTCGGCCAGCTGGGTGTTGATCGGCAGGGCGATGCCAAGGTCACTCATCACCTGGGTACCCTCACCCACTACCTGAATCTGGAACAACGGCGTGGCACTCATCAGGTTGGCGGTGACCAGACTGTCCATGGCGGCGGTGAAGGCCATCATCGAGAAGTGCTCGCGCAGGACGAAGGCGACACGCTGGCATGGCATCGACAGCGAAGTGCGGATGGCCGGGTCCAGGTGGGCCAGGTTGGTGTTCTTGAGGATGCTTTCGAAGTGGCTCATGGCTATTCACTCAACAGCGGAAATCGCGTTGCCCCCTTCGCGGGTGAACCCGCTCCTACAGGTATCGCACAGTATTCAGAGCCTGTGCAGTACCTGTGGGAGCGGGTTCACCCGCGAAGGAGCCAATGCTAATGGATCAGGTTACTTGCCAGCCTGGGCCGCAGCGTCACGAGAGGCTTGCAGCCACTGGTCGAACTGCTGGCGGTGCGCCGCTACCCATTCCTTGGCATGGCGGGTGATGTCGGCAGGCTTCTTCTCGCCCTGCTGCATCTTCAGGTTCTGGTTGCTCTCGTCGTCGGTGCTGATCTGCACCAGCGACAGGAACTTCAGCGCTGCCGGGTTCTCTTCGGCGAAGTCCTTGTTCAGCACGGCCACCACCTTGTCGATGGCAAAGCCGAGGTTTTTGCCGTGGTACATCGTGTCGACATCATTCTTGCCATCCGGCAGGTCGGTCTTCGGCACTTCCAGCCAGACCACGTCCCTGCCCTCGACCAGCACGCTGGCGATCCACTGTGGCACCCAGGTGAAGTAGAAGATCGGCTTGCCTTCCTTGTAACGGGTGATGGTGTCGGCCATCAGCGCGAAGTAGGAGCCCTGGTTGACGGTGATACTCTTGTCCAGGTCGTAGGCTTTCATGTGGTGGGCAATCACCAGCTCGCAACCCCAGCCCGGGTTGCAACCGGTCATGTCGGCCTTGCCATCACCGTCGGTGTCGAACAGCTTGGCGATCTCTGGCTTTTTGAGGTCGGTGATGTACTTGATGTTGTACTGGTCAGCGGTTTTCTTGTCGATCAGGTAGCCTTGGGCAACGCCCGGCAGGATGTCGCCAGTCTTGACCATAACGTCGTCACCACCGGCCTGCTGGTAGAACTGGTTGTGCAGTTTGTCCCACAGGTGCACGGTGAAGTCGGCATCGCCGTTGGCCAGGGCCACCATCATCACGCCGTACTCGGTCTCCTTCGGCTCCTGGACCTTGTAGCCCAGCTCGCGCAGGCCTTCCATGGCCACTTCGCCACGGAAGCGCTCTTCGGCGATGGAGGGGAAGATCGGCGTAACCTTCACGCCCTCCCCCGGTTTTTCGGCCGAGGCGTGCGCGCCCAGCGCGGCTGCCACCAGGGTCAGCGCAGTGGCGCATTTGAGGATGCTGCGGGAGAACTTGGATTCGTGCATCGTCGCTTACCTTCTTCTGATTTTTATCTTCAAGTGCGGCAGATCGAACGTCTCAAAAGCCTTGCAGTGCTCAGGCGGTCTTGCGTTGCCCTTGCGGTTGCGCCACGCCACACAGGCGCATGACCACGCCTACCGGGCCGGTGTGGTACCAGCGCAGGCTCGGGTCGGCGCTGGTGCGGGCGCCCATGGCCTGGGTCAGGCGGTCAAGGAAGATCGCCAGCAGCACCAGCCCTACGCCACCGACCGTGGCCAGGCCCATGTCGAGGCGGCCGATACCGCGCAGGACCATCTGGCCCAGGCCGCCGACGGAAATCATCGAGGCGATCACCACCATCGACAGCGACAGCATCAAGGTCTGGTTGAGGCCGGCCATGATGGTCGAGGTGGCCAGCGGCAATTGCACGCGGGTCAGCATCTGCCGCGGCGTGCAGCCGAAGGCACGGGCGGCCTCGATCTTGTCTTCCGGCACCTGGCGAATACCCAGGTTGGTCAGGCGCACCAGTGGCGGCAGGGCGAACACGATGGTTACCAGCACGCCGGGCACGTTACCGATGCCGAACAGCATCACCACCGGTACCAGGTAGACGAAGGCCGGCAGGGTCTGCATGGCGTCGAGCAGCGGGCGGATGATGCGCTCCAGGCGGTCGCTGCGGGCACACAGGATGCCCAGCGGTATGCCGATGACCGCGCAGAAGAACACCGAGGTCAACACCAGCGCCAGGGTGGTCATCGACTCGGCCCAAACGCCGATCAGGCCGAGCAGGGTCAGGGTGACGAAGCACAGCACGGCCATGCGCTTGCCGGCCAGCTGCCAGCCCAGCAGCGACGAGAGGATGATGCCGATGGTGGGTGGGATGCTCTGCAGGGTGAACTCGATGCCATTGAGCACCTGGTCGATCGGCCAGCGGATGGCGCGAAACACCTCGCGGAAGTTGTGCACCAGGAAGTTCAGGGTGGCGGTGACCCAGTCGCCCAAGGGGATGGTGGCCGCCTGGAACGGGTCGAGAATGCTGAATTCGGACATGAGGGTGTACCTCTGGGTATTAGTGGCGGCTCAGGGTCTGCAACAGCTCGTTCTTCGACAGCGTGCCCTTGAAGGCGCCCTGGCGGTCGAGCACCGGTACCGGGTACGGCAGGTCGGCCGCCACCCCGAGCACTTCGTGCAGTGGCGTGTCGGTGTATACCGGGCACTGCTCGTGCAGGCTGTAACGCTCACTGGCGGTAGCGCCGTTGGCGTCGGTGTCGACCACGCCCAGCAACTGCCCGCGGTCGTCGACCAGGTAGCCGAACGGCACGCCGGCCTGGAAGCTCGGGGCCTTGCCGTTGACCTTGCACACCACCGCCGGGTCGAACTTGGCCACATCACCGGCCTTGAGCACCCGCGAGCTGTCGAAGCTCTTGAAGAAGGTGCGCACGTAGTCGTTGGCCGGCTGGTTGATCAGCTCCTGCGGGGTGCCGATCTGCACCACGCGGCCACCTTCCATGATCGCGATGCGGTGGCCGATGCGGATGGCTTCCTCGATGTCGTGGGAAATGAAGATGATGGTGCGCTGCTGCTCGGCCTGCAGGCGGATCAGCTCGCCCTGCATCTCGCTGCGGATCAGCGGGTCGAGCGCGGAGAACGCCTCGTCCATCAGCAGGATCGCCGGGTCGTTGGCCAGGGCCCGGGCCAGGCCTACACGCTGCTGCATGCCGCCAGACAACTGGTGCGGGTAGCTGTTTTCATGGCCGGCCAGGCCAACCTGGCTCAATGCTTCACGGGCGCGGCTGTGGCGTTCGGCCTCCGCTACGCCGGCAATTTCCAGGCCAAACGCGGTGTTTTCCAGCACGCTCATGTGCGGCATCAGTGCAAATGACTGGAACACCATGCCCATTTCCTTGCGGCGCACATCCAGCAGGGCTTTGTCGGAGAGCCCGGTGATTTCCTTGCCGTTGAGGTGAATGCTGCCGGAGGTGGGCTCGATCAGGCGGTTGAACAGCCGCACCATGGTCGACTTGCCCGAACCGGACAGGCCCATGATGACGAAGATTTCGCCACGCTTGACAGAAAAGCTTGCATCGAACACGCCGACGACGTGGCCGGTCTTGCTGAAGATTTCGTTCTTGTCGGCCCCTTTGCGGAGCATCTCCATGGCCATGTTCGGGTTGGGACCGAACACTTTGAAGATGTTTTTTACCGAAAGAATCTCATCGGCATGGCTCATACGACCCTCTTTATTATGCTTATAACCAATCTTTCAACATCGCACTTTCAATAAGGCGGGTAGAGATCAGTGCGAGTACGCTTGGCAGTCCGTTCAAATTCGAACGTGAGTCAAAACCGGCACGCAGAATGTCCTGCTTCAAAATTGTCCGACTATCGATGTCTCGAATGTCGCGCCGTGTGTTCAACGTTAGGCCTTGAGCCAGAGCGGGTCCAACGACATTTGTTTCACGCAAACCATTACCTGAAGTTATCAATCAGGGCCTGAGCCCCGAGCCACAGCCTGGCGCAGTGCGCTTGAATGCAGGCGCAGCCTTGTGCAGCGAAGAGAGCGGCTCATACACTTGAGCCATGGGTGCCTGTAGGGGCCCTTTCGCAGCACAAGGCTGCTCCTACAAAGGACCTGCACCCCACCGACATGGTCAGACACTCCGAACCCGATCAGACGCTGATCAAGATGCCCTCGCTACGTGCGGTCAAAGTCTTCGTCGCCGCCGCCAAGTACCAGAACTTCACCCGCGCCGCCGAGGCGCTGTGCGTGACCCAGGCAGCGGTCAGCCGGCAAATCCGCGAACTGGAAACCTATCTGGGCGCCGAGTTGTTCACCCGCGTGGGCCGTGCGGTGGAGCTGACGGTGGCCGGTTCGATCTTCTTCGATGCGGTGCAGTTGTCGTTCGTCAACATTTCCCAGGCTGCCGAGCGCATTCGCAGCAACACCAACAGCAAGCAGGTGGTCACCCTGTGCTGTTCGCCGGCCTTCGCCGCCTTGTGGATGGGGCCGCGGATGCCGAGGTTCTTCGATGAGAACCCGGACATCGACATCAACCTGGTGACCACGCAGAACTTCCTGGCCATGGAGCCCGGGGTTCGCCCGGACATCTACATCACCAAACTGGGCAAGGTGCAGGCGGGCTACAGCTCGCACCAGCTCAACCACGACGTGATCTACCCGGTGTGCACACCGCTGTACCTGGCGCAGCACCCAGAGGTGCGTACCCTGCAGGGGCTGCGTGATGGCACATTGTTGAACCTCAGCCCTTATGGCCGCTCGCAGGTGGCCGAGCACGTGGACTGGAACGTCTGGTTGGCGTTCCATGACATCGACCTGAAAAGCCGCGCCAACACCGGCCCGCACTTCTTCAATGCCAACGATTACAACCTGCTGGTGCAGCTGGCCCTGGGAGGCCAGGGCGTGGCGCTGGGCTGGCACCACCTGGTAGAGCCGCTGGTGGCCCAAGGGCTGCTGGCAAGGCCGGTGGAAGAGGAACTGGTGCTCAAGGATACCTTCCACTTCCTGGCGTTCAACGAAGACAAGGACCATGACTCCAGTTGCTGCCGCTTGCGGGACTGGTTGCTGGCAGAGTTTCAGCCGTTGCTGGAGTCGTTGCGTACCCGCTGAATGTCGGCTGCCTGTGCTGGCCCCTTCGCGGGCACGCCCGCTCCCACAGGTACTTCATCGCCCTTCAGGCTGGTGATATCCCTGTGGGAGCGGGCATGCCCGCGAAGAGGCCGGTACAGGCAACCCGGAACCACCCATTTCACTGCACCGGCAGGAAGTTCATCAACAGCAGGCTTTGCGCATAATTCAAGCCAATCCGCCTGTACCGCTCATCCAGCAACTCCGCCAGCAAGTCCAGCCGTGCCACGATCTTGCCGAACTCAACGGCAAAACTCAGGTTGCTGCCCTCTTCCGAGATTTCGTTGGAGAACAACAGCAGCACGCCATTGGCATCCTGCCGCTGGCTCAGCATCCAGGTGGCCTTCTCGATATTGCGCGCCGCGTTGTTGACGAACAGCGGGTCGATGGTATCGGTCATGTAGAACTCGGTACGCCCGCCGTGCGCGGTGATCAGCATGCTGCCGATGGCGTAGATGAAGGCGCCCACCCGGTCACCGCGAAACTCGGGGCTCAGGGCATAGCTCAAGGCTGCCAGGTCGCGACGGTTGCCCAATTGCGGCAAGGGCTGGCGTTGTTCGATGGCGATACGGATCTGCCGCTCGGCAGTGGCCGCGTCCACGTAGCCGGACAGCTTCCACTGGTTGGGGTTGCGCAGGTAAAGCTTGTTCATCAGCAGGTACAAGCTCTGCAGGTTGTCGCGCATGGACAGCGTGGCCAGGCGGTCGACGCTGGTCTGGAACAGTTCGCTGGGCTTGCCGTTGCCGAGCTGGTTGACCATGTCGCGACCCTGCTGCTGGGTGCAGGCGCACAGGCACGTGAGGGTGCCTGCCAATAGCAGGCGGAGGAAGAATTTTGGCTTGCTTGCAACCATCGGCACCGGGTCGATATTCGGCGGCCGCACCGGGGATCAGTGTGGCCTGGCCAAGCATAGAGCCCGGAAATTGGAAAAAGTGCGGTGATCGGGGTTATGGATACCTGTGCCGACCTCTTCGCGGGTAAACCCGCTCCCACAAGATCACCACATATCTTGAAAACTGCGCAGTACCTGTGGGAGCGGGTTTACCCGCGAAGAGGCCGGCACAAGCAACACATGGATCACATGGATCACATGAATCACATGGCGTGACGCAACATCTCCACCACCTGTGCATGCAGCGCCGGGTCACCACAGGCCACCACGCACCCGCCATTCTGCGCGCTGCTGCCATCCCACGCCGTGATCACCCCGCCCGCCCCTTCGATGATCGGCATCAGCGCCTGCACGTCATACGGCTGCAGGCTCGCCTCGACGATCACGTCGACAAACCCGGAAGCCAGCATGCAGTAGGCATAGCAATCGCCACCGTAGCGCATCAGGCGCGCCTTGCCGGCAACGGCTTCGAATGCAGCCTTGCGCGCGGCGGTATCGAACATGTCCGGCGTGGTGCACATCAGCGTGGCCGAGGCCAGGTCGGCACAGGCGCGGGTCTGCAACGGCGTACCGCTGCGCCAGGCGCCTTCCGGTGTGCCGACAAAGCGTTCGCCGGTGAACGGCTGGTTCATCACCCCTACCACCGGGCGCGTGCCGTCGTTCAGGGCAATCAGCGTGCCCCACAGCGGCAGGCCGGTGATGAAGGCACGGGTGCCGTCGATCGGGTCGAGCACCCAGGTCAGCGGGCTGCTGCCGACTGCCACGCCGGCTTCTTCACCGAGGATGCCGTGCTCGGGATAGCGTGCCTGGATCAGCTCGCGCATGGCGTCCTCGGCTGCCTTGTCGGCCACGGTCACCGGATCGTACAGGCGCCCCCCCTTGTCCTCGACGTCCAGGCTGGCGCGAAAGTATGGCTTGATCGCCACGGCAGCAGCATCGGCCAGCTGCTCGGCGAAGGCGCGGAATTCGCCGATCTGTTCAGCACTCAGGGACATGGGGCGGGCCTCGTGAAAATGATGGGGCCCGCATCATACCCGACACACCGTGCCGCGCCAGCCTCCGTCGGCTGCTCATGCGGCCCTGCGCGGTCTAGACTGAACAAGACCAGACACCGGGGGGCTGCCACACGTGGAGGTGTGAGATGAGCCAGTTCAAGCGTCTGTTCGTCATGCTCGGCCCGCAGATGCGCCACACGCCAGCGCTGCAACGCGCTGCGGCGTTGGCGGAATCCAGCGGTGCCTTGCTGGATATCAACGTGTTCGTCGACGATGTCGACACCTTCGGTTTGATGAGCGATAGCCGCGAGCGTGAGCGGCTGCTCAGCGACAACCGCCAATGGCTGGCGGACGAAGCCGAACAACTGGCCAACGCCGGCCTGGATGTGTCTACCGAACTGCTGCTGACCCGCGACCCGCTGGGCAGCGTGCTGGAGCGGGTGGAACGGCTGGGTTGCGACCTGCTGATCAAGGACGTGCAGCACGAACCGGTGCTCAAGCGCCTGCTGGTAACGCCACTGGACTGGCAGTTGCTCAAGGACAGCCCGGTCGCCGTGCACCTGGTCAGCGATATCCGCCTGCCCCTGCCCCGGCAGATTGCCGCCGCGGTGGACCTGAACAGCCATGGCGCCGGCGAGCACCTGGATGAGCAGGTGATCCATTGCGCCCATGCCCTGGCCCTGCAGTGCAATGCCGAACTGCACCTGCTGCATGTGTGCGACGCGGCCAAGACCCACATTGCCGACTTCGGCGCCGGCACGGTGACCATGCCAGGCTTCGATGTCAGCGTGCGCACCGCGCAGCGGGCGGCGTTCAACCGGCTGGGCGACCACCACCAGATCCCGCTGGAGCGCAGGCACTTCCTGGAAGGGGCCGCGATCAAGGTGATTGCCCAGTTCGTCGGGCACAGCCGGGCGGATGTGATCGTGATGGGCAGCCACAGGCATGATGCCATGCAGACGTTCCTGGGCGGGACCACGGCGCATGTGCTGGAGCATCCGCTGTGCAATGTGCTGGCGATCAAGTCGGTTCGCTGAGAGCTGGTAAATCTGCACCGGCCTCTTCGCGGGTGAACCCGCTCCCACAGGTATCCCACTGACCTCAGGCCTGGTGAAACCCCTGTGGGAGCGGGTTTACCCGCGAAGAAGCCAACACGGATTTCACCTTTGGTATCTGGTACACCAGTGCCACACAAAAAGAATGCATTTGATAATGATTCGTAGTACTTTCTCGGCGCTTGCCCACCCTACCCTCAGCGCCCTACTCCAGGATCGTACCGTCGATGCGTCGCACGTTCGTTTCGCTTTGTGTGCTTCATGCTATCTCCCCACTGGCCTTTGCCGAGCCTGAACCGCTCGGCGAACCCGCCCAGATCGAACTCCAGGCCCTGAACATCACCAGCAGCGCCGACAGCGAACGTGCCGATGGCCCGGTCGAGGGCTACAAGGCTACTCGCTCGGCCAGCGCCACCCGCACCGACACCGCCCTGCACGAAACCCCGCAATCGGTCAGCGTGGTGCCCAAGGATGTACTGGAAGACACCGGCGCCACGCGGCTGCAGGACGGCCTGGACTACGCCGGCGGTGTCGGCCGCGCCAACAACTTCGGCGGCCAGGGCCTGACCACCTTCACCGTGCGTGGCTTCACCACCGGGGAGTTCTACCGCAACGGTTTCCCGATCAACCGCGGCTACCCCAACGCCCCCGACGCCAACACCGTCGAGCGCCTGGAAGTGATCCGTGGCCCGGCCAGCAGCCTGTACGGCCGTGGCGACCCCGGCGGCACCTTCAACGTGGTCAGCAAGCAGCCGCTGCCAGAGTCGAAAGTCACCCTGGGCAGCCAGTTCGATGACCAGGGCATGCACCGCGCGACCCTGGACGCCACCGGGCCGCTGAACCAGGACGGTTCGCTGGCCTACCGCCTGAACCTGCTGGGCGAAGGCGGCGAAAGCTTCCGTGACGACGTGGAAAGCGAGCGCTATGACGTGGCGCCGGTGCTCAGCTGGCAGGTCAACGACAGCACGAAGATCGTCTTCGAGGGCGATTTCATGCGCAACAACCACCCACTGGACCGTGGCCTGACCCGCTACGCCACCCAGACCGGCAGCGCCTCGCGCGACACCTATATCTGGGAAAAAGGCAGCGACAACCTTCTGCACAACGATAACAACATGGCTCAGGTGCGTTTCGAACACCTGCTCAACGATAACTGGACGCTGGGTGGCGGGTTCCAGTTTTTGGATGGCTCGCTCAAGGGTAATGCTGTCGAAGCCAATGGCGCACCCGCAGACGGCCGCACGCTGCAGCGAAACTTCAACTATCGCAAGCTGGAGTGGACTGATCGCGATTGGCAACTGAACCTGACCGGGCATTTCGATACAGGAGCGTTCAGCCACACCCTGCTGACTGGCATCGAGTACGAAGACTACGACTACAGCTCTATCATCCGACGATCCACTGCCTCCTACCCAATCGACATCTACAACCCGGTACTGGGCCAGCCAAGGCCGGCATTAGCTTCAGTGCCTACAACCTGGGATACAGAAAACCTGAAAACCTGGGCTTTCTTCATCCAGGACCAGGTGGCCCTTACCGAGCGCCTGAAGGCGTTGGCCGGTGTGCGCTTCGAACGTTTCGAGCATGATTACGACGACAAGCGGCCCGCAAACCGCGACTTCAGCAAGGGCGAAAACGGCGTCACCCCGCGCTTTGGCCTGATCTACGACCTGACCGATACGGTTGCCGTCTATGCCAATACCGCCCGTTCATTTAAGCCCAACAGCGGCGCCAGCCTGCAAGGTTCGGGCTTCGACCCCGAGAAAGGCAAGTCGTATGAGCTGGGTGTGAAATGGGAAGCGCCGGACCGTCAACTGAGCGTTGACGCGGCGATCTACCACATCGTCAAGGAAAATGTGCTGACACGCGACCCGGCGGACCCCAACTACAACCTTGCCGCTGGCGAAGTACGTAGCCGTGGCCTGGATATCAACGTTGCCGGAAACCTGACACCGGAGTGGCGTGTGATCGGTGGTTATGCCTACGTTGACGCTGAAGTGACCAGGGACAACCGCCTGCCCTCTGGCACCCGGCTGGCGAACATTCCAAGGAACAGCTTCAGCCTGCTCAACACCTACGAATTCCAGGACGGATTGGCTAAAGGCCTTGGTCTGGGGGTTGGGGTGAAGTACGTCGATGACCGCAATGGTCAAACCGAGGCAGTGACTTACAACATGGACCAGTACACCGTTGTCGACCTGCTGGCCTTTTACAAGGTCAACGACAACATTCGCCTCAACCTGGACCTGAAGAACCTGTTCAACAAGGAATACGACGAGGGAGCATTCAACTTCTACGCCTACCCAGGAGCGCCGCGGACGGTGCAAGCTGGGGTTTCGTATACCTTCTGACAGTTAATGGGGCTGCTTTGCAGCCCATCGCCGGCAAGCCAGCTCCCACCTCGATCGCATCGTCCCAGCCATACGCAGTCCCTTTAGGGGCCAGCGCAGATCCAAAGAACTGCGCGGTCCCTGTGGGAGCTGGCTTGCCGGCGATGGGCCGCAAAGCGGCCCCTGGTCTCAGAACCCTTTGCTGTAGAACAGCGAGTACGACTCGATGCCGTCGTTAGGCTGCTTGAGCCCCGCGTTGGAGTAGTGCATCGCGCGGATCCCCACCTTCTGCTCCCCCGGCAGTTTCAGGCCGAAGCCGATGCGGTCTTCGAAGTTGACCGACGAGCCCAGGCGCTGGTCGCCCACGTCGGTCTTGGAAAACGCCGCCAGGCCAATGCCGGCCTCGATGTACGGGGTATAGGTGAAACCGCTGAACTCGTAGGTGAACACCGGGCTGAACGACAGCGAGTGCGCGCCACTGGCCTCACCGCCTTCCCAATAGGTGTAGGCCGCATCCCAGTACCCGGTCAGATGACCGGTGCTGCTTTCCAGCCATTTCTTGTCCCAGTCGAACGACAGGCCGATACGGTAGGTCATGTCACCTTGGCCAGTGGCGCCGACGGCGCCGGTCACCTGTGCTGCCTGAGCCAGATTCGTTCCGGCAAAGGCCAGCACTGCAGCAGCCAGCGAAGCTGCTAGACGGGTTTTCATCAATGACTTCTCCTGATGGTCTATACGGCAAGTGGGGGCTTGGGCCCCTCGATCTTATGTGGTGACCGGATGCATCCAGACCGGTCACACGAAGTAATACTTTTCTGATTATCGACCAGATAAACAGAAAGTTGAAAGTGAATTGCCACCATTGGCTAATACCCTGCGCCAGCATCTGCCATGCCGAACAGCAGCGGTCAGTCGTATTCCGCCTCTTCGTGTTCGCCCAGCAGACGCCTTTGCCTGGGGGTGGCCTCCTCCAGCACCTGCGGGTTGAAACGCCAGTTCAGGTACGGCGAAAACTTCTGCGCGACCATGCGCCGGCCATAGTGCACTTGCAGCATGTCGCGCTCGCGTGACTGGGTGCAGTTGGCACCGCCGCTGTGCCAGACATCGCTGCGAAACACCAGCGCGTCCCCTGCCTTGCACAGCACCGGCTGGGCCTCACGGCCCTGCCAGTGTTGCTCGCCAGCCTGTGGTGGCCGCGCCGCGCGGTGGCTGCCGGGCACAATCCAGGTAGGCCCGATGTGATGGTCGATATCGCTCAGGTACAGCTGCGCAGTCAGGATCTGCGGGGGTTGGGTGAAGTCGCCGCGCTCGCTGAGCCAGTCGGGCAACTGCATGGGCAGATGGTCCAGGTGCAGGGCCACGCCAGGGTAGCCAGGGTGGCTGCGCCAGGCGGTCTGGCCGATCACATGGCAGTCGGCGCCCAGTGCCGCTTCGGCCAGGGCAATCAGCGGCGGCAGGTCGAGAAAGGGCAACCACAACGGGTTGCGGTTGAACACGCACTTGTAGTGCTCCAGCAGCCCCTGGTAATCCCAGTGGATGGGCCGCAGGTCATCGATAGCGCAGCGCAGCAAGGCGATACGCAAGGGTTCGAGCACACCGGGGAGCAACACATAGCCCCGCTCGTCCAACATCTCCAGCTGAAGGTCCAGGCTCATGGCGATGCGCTCCTTTCAGGCAGGAGCACATCCGTACTCCTGCCCTTTTTTTCATCAACGCCAGTTCAGGTTCACGGTCGCGGGGGTCTTGCCATTCACGGTCACCAATTGCTGCACCGTTTCACCCTGGGCGTTGCCAGTCACTTTGTATTTGCCGGGAGGCAACTGCACATACAGCAGCGGCCCGGCATCCGTAAGGCTGAGCACGGGCTGGCCCTGTGCATTCTGGATGTCGACGGTGGCACCGCTCTGGAACTTGCCTTCCGGGCCGGTGGAGAGTTCCACGTGCAGGTCATAGCCCGGGGTCTTGCGCAGGGCGTTGGCTTCATCCTGGCCGATGCCGCCTTGCAGGTAGCGGACGCCGTTCTGCTCCTGCTGTTGCAGTTGCACGGCCTGCATGTCGATGGGGGCATTGAGGTCGGCGGCGGCCGCCAGGGTCCATGGCAGCGCCAGGGTGATCAGCAGCGCCGCGCCGAGGGCATAGTGATGGTTACGCATGGTACGACCCTCCTTTCGAGGATGGCTTACCTATTATCTGATCCTTCGGGCGTAACGGCGTTCGTGCTGATGCATGGTCGTCTTGATGAAATTCGCATCAATGGTGTGAATATTGTGCTGGAACATCAGGTTGCGCGCCCTTCCTCGAGCAGTTTCACGAACATGCTCAAACTGCGCGATACCGTGCCCCGGCGCCACACCAGCCAGGTCTTCAGGTAACGGAAATCCTCCGACATCGGCCAGGCACTGACGGTGCTGCAACCGGGCATGTTGTCGAGCATGCTGCGCGGCATCATGGCCAGGCCGGCGCCGGCGCTGACGCAGGCCAGCATGCCGTGGTACGACTCCATTTCGTGGATCTTGCCCGGCACCGCCTGGTCCTGCACGAACCAGTTTTCGAAGTGGTGGCGGTACGAACAGTTGGCGCGGAAGGCGTAGATGCTTTCGCCGTTGACGTCCTGGGCGCGGGTTACCGGGGCGTGGTTGAGCGGCGCGATGACCATCATTTCTTCCTCGAACACCGGCATGCCTTCCAGCGTCGGGTGCAGCACCGGACCGTCGACGAACGCTGCCACCAGGCGGCCAGACAACACGCCTTCGAGCATGGTCCCGGACGGCCCGGTGGACAGGTCCAGGTCGACCTTGGGGTAGCGCTGGTTGTAGGCCGCCAGCAAGGCCGGGATGCGTACCGCGGCCGTGCTTTCCAGCGACCCCAGGGCGAAGGTGCCTTGCGGGTCTTCACCGGCCACGGTCAGCCGCGCCTCATGCACCAGGTCGAGAATGCGCCGGGTGTATTCGAGGAAGTTCCAGCCTGCGGGGGACAGGCGCAGGCGGCTCTTCTCGCGGATGAACAGCTCCACGCCCAGGTCCTCCTCCAGTTGCTTGATACGCGTGGTCAGGTTCGACGGCACCCTATGGATATGCTGCGCGGCGGCACTGATGCTGCCCTGCTCTGCCACGGCCTTGAAGATCTCCAGTTGCACCAGGTCCACAGCCTTTCTCCAAACGTGAATGTTTCGCTCATTATTATTCAGTTTTCATTAAAGCCATAGCCCACTAGTCTGGCGTCACGGTTCAACAACAACGAGAGTGTCCCGCCATGAGCGCGATCAGCAGCCTGACCCACGCCATCTCCCTCGACCCGTATAGCGGCGAGCAGATCGGCGCCTACCCGTTCGACACCGACGCCGCACTGGAAGCGGCGCTGCAACGCGCCAAGGTTGGCTACCGCCAGTGGCGCCAGGTGTCGCTGGGTCAGCGCAGCGAGTACCTGCTTGCCCTGGCCAGCACCCTCGAAACCAAGGCCGAAGCCTTCGCGCAAATGATCAGCCGCGAGATCGGCAAGCCTGTCGCCCAGGCCCGTGGTGAAGTCAGCAAGTGCGTCGGCCTGTGCCGCTGGTACGCCGAACATGGCCCGGCCATGCTCGCCGCCGAGCCGACCCAGGTCGAGAAAGCCCGCATCGAATACCGCCCGCTGGGCCCGATCCTGGCCGTGATGCCATGGAACTTCCCGGTCTGGCAGGTACTGCGCGGCGCCGTGCCGGCAATCCTGGCCGGCAACACCTACGTACTCAAGCACGCGCCGAACGTGATGGGCAGCGCCTACCTGCTGGGCGAGCTGTTCAAGGATGCCGGCCTGCCGGAAGGCGTGTTCGAAGTGCTGAACGTGACCCCGGACGGCGTCACCCGCGCCATCAACGACCCGCGCATTGCCGCCGTGACCCTGACCGGCAGCGTGCGTGCCGGCATGGCGATTGGTGCGCAAGCCGGCGCGGCGCTGAAGAAGTGCGTGCTGGAGCTGGGCGGTTCCGACCCGTTCATCGTGCTGGCCGACGCCGACCTGGATGCCGCCGTGAAAGCAGCCGTGATCGGCCGTTACCAGAACACCGGCCAGGTCTGCGCTGCGGCCAAGCGCCTGATCGTCGAGGAAAGCATCGTTGACGAATTCACCCGCAAGTTCGTCGAGGCCACTCGCGAGCTGAAGGTCGGCAACCCGCTGGAAGAAGATACCTACATCGGCCCGATGGCCCGTTACGACCTGCGCGACGAGCTGGATGGCCAGGTCCAGGCGACCATCGCCGAAGGCGCCACCCTGCTGCTGGGCGGCCACAAGGTCGATGGCGTGGCCAATTTCTACGCACCGACCGTGTTCGCCAACGTCACCCCGCAGATGACTGCGTTCAAGCAGGAGCTGTTCGGGCCGGTAGCGGCGATCATCAGCGCACGTGATGCGGAGCATGCGGTGGAGCTGGCCAACGACAGCGAGTTCGGCCTGGCCTCGACCATCTACACCGCCGACTACGCGCTGGCCGAGCGCATGACCGCGGCGCTGGATACCGGCGGCGTGTTCATCAACGGCTATTGCGCTTCCGACCCCCGCGTGGCGTTTGGCGGGGTGAAGAAGAGCGGCTTCGGGCGTGAGCTGTCGCACTTTGGGGTGCGTGAGTTCACCAATGCCCAGACTGTGTGGCTGGACCGTAACTGATTCATGACCCTGGGGCTGCTTTGCAGCCCTTTCGCGACACAAGGCCGCTCCCACAGGAAATTGCGTTTCCCCTGTGGGAGCGGCCTTGTGTCGCGAAAGGGCCGCACAGCGGCCCCGATAATCTCAATCCCGAACCTGGTCCTTGACCCAGTCCAGCATCCCCCCCGGCACGATCAGTTCATGCCGCGCCCGCGAACAGGCGGTATACAACCCCGCCAGCATCCGCGCCCGTTCATTGCGGTTCCCCGCCACCTGCGGCACCACCATCAGCTCCGGCGACACCATCACCCGGGCGAACTCCATGTTCTTCACATCCCGCACCCGCCCCAGGAACAGCTTGGGCGCCTTGTCCCAGCGGTAACGGCTCTTGGCCCTGGCAAAGTGCTCTGGCGTGTAGCCCTTGCGCAGCATGTTGGCCACGGCGACGAACGCCTTGTCATCACCCTTGTCCTGCTCCAGCGCCTGCCAGCTGGCATAGCGGAACAGCATCGGGTGACGCGGCCGGGTGCCATGGCGGTACAGCTCGATGCAGTCTTCGACGAACAGCTCGAAGTCCTTGCGCGCGCTTTTCAGCAGCACGAACGGCACGCCCTGGTGGGTCAGGCGCTGGAACCAGCCAAACAGGCCCCATTCATCGTCGACGATCAGCGCCGTGGGCTGTTCCGGCACCGTTACCGCATCGAAGAAGCTGACCCGGGTGTAATGCTCGGCGCTGCCGCTGAAGGCTGCCTGGATCGCCGCCGGGTGGGCCTGGATCAACGGGTTGAGCACGTTGTCCATCGCCGGGCCGGCCCGCAGCGAGTGGTCGATGTAACGCTGGCGGATAAAGCCGCCATGGTGCGCGCTAAGGCCGTTGAGGTTCTGCAGCTCGTCACCCAGGGCAATGATCGACTGCGGGCTGCGGTCGAGCACGGCAAGCATCGGTGCCGACAGCTCGTGGGCCTCGTCGACGATGACATGGGTGTAGCGGCTGTCGATCACATGACCGGTCAGCGACAGCAGTTTGACCCGGTGGTAGTCGCGCACCGGCAACTGGATTTCCCGTGCCGACGGGCGAATCAGCTCCTGCCAGTACAGCCGTGCCTTTTCCAGCAACACTTCCTGGTCCAGTGGCGTGGTCCCCGGCCCGGCCCAGGGCAGGTGGTGCAACTGCAGCTGGGTGTCGGCGCTGTGGCAGAACGTGCGCACCGCGCGGATGCACAAGGCAACCACATCGCGCGCGGCGAGCGGGCCGATGTCGGGGATGGCCAGCCAACGTACCACCTGCGCATCCTGCGGGCGCCACGAAAGCTTGGTGCGATACGGGTCGCGCAGGCGCCAGCCATTGCTGGTGAGGTCGCGGTTGAGCAGCTCGTCGGCCAGCTGGCCGAAGGTCAGTGCGGTGTAGGCGGCGGCATCCTTGACCCGCGCCTGCAGCGCGCGCAGCTGGCCTTCGGTCAAGGCCAGCAACAGCGTGCGCTGCGGCTCGAGCAGGCGCGCGAACTGGTGAATCAGGAAGGTCTTGCCGGTGCCGGCAAAGCCCTGTACCGCCACCGACTCATCGATACCACTGAGGAATTCGCGCAGCAGGCGGTTCTGTTGGTCGCTGAGCATCAGGTCGCTGGCCAGGGAAGGCAGGTACACTGGGTGCAGCGGGGTTGCCCGCTGGCGGTAGCTGTCGGCGAACTGGAAATTCCACTGGCCCTCGGCGTCCAGCAGCTCGTCGGCCTGGTACTCCACCTCGGTCGACAGCAGTGCGATACCGTTTTCGCCCAGCATGCCCAGGCCCATGGCGAAGGCTTCGCGATCGAAGTGCTGCGCCACCTGGCCCTGGAAGCGCCCCGGCGCGGCGCTTTCGACCTCGTTGGCAATGCGCACTATTTCGGCAAAGCGGCGTTCCTGCGCATCCGCCGAGGCGGTGGCGGGCTGGCGCGGCAGGTTCTGCACGAACAGCACGGCGGCGGCGTCGAGGACGCTGGCGGTGGTGAAGAAGTCGGTGGTGGGCTCGCTGGCGAGGCGGTCGGCCTGGTCGCTGGGCAAAGGCAGGTAGAACATCGGCACCTCGGGTGGAATCAGGGCGGCACGATAGCAATTTTCGCTGTGGAATGCTGGGTTGTGTATTGCCTGGGCCGGCCTCTTCGCGGGTGAACCCGCTCCCACATGGACCTCACAACGCCTGGCACTGAGGTGATCCTGTGGGAGCAGCTATACCACCAGATTCAGCCCCTGCCCCGCTTCAAGGTCTCGCTGGGAAACTCCTTGAACAACTGCCGGTAACTCTCTGAAAACCTTCCCAAATGCCAGAACGACCAACGCATCGCCACCTCGGCCACGGTCACTTCACCGCCATGCAGCAGATCGCGCCGCGCACCGTTCAGCCGGCGCAGGCGCAACCAGTGCGCCGGCGGCATGCCGGTATACGCCTTGAAGGCTTGCTGCAACTGACGCAAGGAAACCCCGGCAACATCCGCCAGCTCCACCAGGTTCAGCGTCTCCTCCGGGCAGTCGGCCGCCCACTCGCTCACCCGGCGCATGATCGCCCGTTCCTCGTCACGCCGGCCCAACGCCACGCCCTGCAGGCGCTGGCAGGCGTTGTCGAGGATGAACAGGCAGTCCTCCAGCAGCTGCTCCGCCAGGGCCTGCCCCTGCAGCGGGCAATCCGCCTGGCCCAGGCGGGTCAGCGTCGCGCTCAGCCAGCTGCCGAACAGCGCGTTCTGACCGCTGCCCAGCGGCACCATGAACAACCCTTCCAGGCGCTGCGGGTCCAGCCCATGGCGGGCCAGGAAGGCCTGGTCGAACACGACCGCCACTTCCTGGTAGTTCTCCGGCGTGATCCAGATGTTGCGGCTCTGTTCGTTCAGCAGGTACAGGCTGTTCTCGCTGCGGTCGAAGCAGAACGCCAGCGAACCGCTGGGTGCGCGGAAAAACTGCTCCACCCGGGTGTTCAGCCGCTCCTCGTATACCTCCACCCCGTCCAGCCCCAGGCAACGCAGCTCTCCGCTGAAATGCCCGGGCGACATCTGCCGGTACTGCTGCTGCCAGCCAGGGGTGGCACGTACTTGTTCGGTCACGTCGGTGGTGTGGAAAGCCTGGACTTGCAGGGCATTGGCGGTTGTCACGCTCGGTCCTAGTTGCACTCTTTTGGTGCATTCATTGCCGGAGAAAGTGGATAGATCAGCCATGCGGGCTGCGACCAAGATAGTCTCCAGCGCGTCACCTGGGAAGCGGGACGCCTTCGAAACCGTAGAACGGTTTACGCTGGCACGCTTGCTCCCACACTAAAACCCAACCAAGAGGTCTGTATGAACGCCCCCTTCGATCAGCTGTCCACCTGGCTGAAAGAACACCGGATCACCGAAGTCGAATGCGTGATCAGCGACCTGACCGGCATCGCCCGCGGCAAGATCGCGCCCACCGCCAAGTTTCTCCATGAGCGTGGCATGCGCCTGCCCGAGAGCGTGCTGCTGCAGACGGTCACCGGCGACTACGTTGACGATGACATCTACTACAACCTGCTCGATGCCGCCGACATCGACATGGTCTGCCGCCCAGACCCGAGCGCCGTGTACCAGATCCCGTGGGCGATCGAGCCGACCGCGATCGTGATCCACGACACCTTCGACAAGCAAGGCAACCCCATCGAGCTGTCGCCGCGCAACGTGCTGAAGAAAGTGCTCAAGCTGTATGCCGACAAAGGCTGGCAGCCGATCGTGGCACCGGAGATGGAGTTCTACCTGACCCAGCGCTGCGAAGACCCGGACCTGCCACTGCAAGTGCCGCTGGGGCGTTCCGGCCGTGCCGAAAGCGGCCGCCAGTCGTTCTCGATCGATGCCGCCAACGAATTCGACCCGCTGTTCGAAGACGTCTACGACTGGTGCGAGATCCAGGGCCTGGACCTGGACACGCTGATCCATGAAGACGGCCCGGCGCAGATGGAGATCAACTTCCGCCACGGCGACGCCCTGGACCTGGCCGACCAGATCACCGTGTTCAAGCGCACCATGCGTGAAGCCGCGCTCAAGCACAACGTGGCCGCCACCTTCATGGCCAAGCCGATCACCGACGAGCCCGGCAGTGCCATGCACCTGCACCAGAGCGTGGTCGACATCGCCACCGGCAAGCCGATCTTCGCCAATGAAGACGGCAGCATGAGCCAGCTGTTCCTGTACCACATCGGCGGTTTGCAGAAGTACATCCCCAAGCTGCTGCCGATGTTCGCGCCCAACGTCAACTCGTTCCGCCGCTTCCTGCCGGACACCTCGGCACCGGTGAACGTCGAGTGGGGTGAAGAAAACCGCACCGCCGGCCTGCGCGTGCCCACCTCCAGCCCCGAAGCGATGCGCGTGGAAAACCGCCTGCCGGGCGCCGATGCCAACCCGTACCTGGCCATCGCCGCCAGCCTGCTGTGCGGCTACCTGGGCATGATCGAGCGCATCGAGCCCAGCGCACCGGTGCAGGGCCGTGCCTACGAGCGGCGCAACCTGCGCCTGCCGATCACCATCGAGGACGCCCTGCAGCACATGGAAGACTGCGAGACCGTGCAGCAGTACCTGGGCAAGCAGTTCGTCCAGGGGTACGTGGCGGTCAAGCGTGCCGAGCATGAGAACTACAAGCGCGTGATCAGCTCGTGGGAGCGTGAATTCCTGATGCTGAGTGTCTGACATTTTCGCGGTACCTGTGGGAGCGGGTTTACCCGCGAATGCTGTGGTGCATTCAACGACGTATTCGCGGGTAAACCCGCTCCCACAGGGCACGAGCCCCTGCACCGAACTCGAAGAACAATACCAACGAGGTGTCCCCCATGCGTCATCTGCAAGCCCTGATCCCCGCCGCATTCGCCCTGCTGTTCGCCACCACCACCCAGGCCACCCCCTCGGTCAGCGTGTACAACTGGACCGACTACATCGGCGACACCACCGTGGCCGACTTCCAGGCCAGCAGCGGGATCAAGGTGGTCTATGACGTGTTCGACTCCAACGAAACCCTGGAAGGCAAGCTGCTGGCCGGGCGCACCGGCTATGACGTGGTGGTGCCATCCAACCACTTCCTCGCACGCCAGGCCCAGGCCGGTGCCTTCCTGCCGCTGGACCGCAGCAAGCTGCCCAACTGGCAGCACCTGGACCCCAAGCTGCTCAAGCAGCTTGAACAGAACGACCCGGGCAACCAGTACGCCGTACCCTACCTGTGGGGTACCAACGGCATCGGCTACAACATCGACAAGGTCAAGGCGGCCCTGGGCGTCGACCATATCGATTCATGGGCGGTGCTGTTCGAGCCCGAGAACCTGAAAAAGCTCAAGCAGTGCGGCGTGGCGTTCATGGACTCGCCCGACGAACTGTTCCCGGCCGTGCTCAACTACCTGGGCATGGACCCGCGCAGCGAAAAACCGGCCGACTATGCCAAGGCGGAAGCCCGCCTGCTCGAACTGCGCCCCTATATCACCTACTTCCACTCCTCCAAGTACGTTTCCGACCTGGCCAATGGCGATGTCTGCGTGGCCTTCGGCTACTCCGGCGACGTGTTCCAGGCCGCCAACCGCGCCGTGGAGGCGAAAAACGGCGTGAAAGTCGCCTACAGCATTCCCAAGGAAGGCAGCAACCTGTGGTTCGACCTGCTGGCCATCCCCAAGGACGCCAACAACCCCGAACAGGCCCTGGCGTTCATCAACTACCTGCTCGACCCCAAAGTGATCGCCAAGGTCAGCGCCACGGTCGGATATGCCAACGCCAACCCCGATGCCCAGGCCTACATGGACGCGTCACTGGTGAAAAACCCCGAGATCTACCCACCCCAGGATGTGCTGGACAAGCTGTACATCTCCAGCACGCCGAGCCCGAAGATCATGCGCGTCATGACCCGTTCCTGGAGCAAGATCAAGTCCAACCGCTGAGTCGAGAACGCCCATGTCTTTCACTACCCAACACACCGCTTCGTACTATGCCGCCACGGCACGCGATGCAGCGCCCTATCCCAGCCTGGACGGCGAACTGACCGCCGATGTGTGCGTGGTCGGCGGCGGGCTGACCGGGGTCAATACAGCCCTGGAACTGGTCGAACGCGGGCTCTCGGTGGTGCTGCTTGAAGCCCGGCGCATCGGCTGGGGCGCCAGCGGCCGCAACGGCGGCCAGCTGATTCGCGGCATCGGCCATGACGTCAGCGGCTTTGCCCGGCATGTCGGCCAGGACGGCGTGCACTACCTGAAACAGGCCGGCATCGATTCGGTAGCGCTGGTGGCCAGCCGCATCGCCCGGTACGGCATTGCCTGCGACCTGCGCTGGGGCTTCTGCGAACTGGCCAACACCCCAGCGCAGTTCGCCGCATTCAAGGACGAACAGGACGACCTGGCCGCACTCGGTTATCGCCCTGAAACCCGCCTGGTCAGTGCCGACCAGCTGCATGAAATCGTCGCCAGCGACCAGTACGCCGGCGGCCTGGTAGACATGGGCTCGGGCCACCTGCACCCGCTTGACCTGGTCCAGGGCGAAGCCCGCGCCGCCCACGGCCTGGGCGTACGCATCTTCGAGCAGAGCCCGGTGCTGCGCATCGAGCACGGCCCCCGCGTGACCCTGCACACGGCCCGTGGCAAGGTGCGGGCAAGCAGCCTGGTGCTGGGCTGCAACGCCCACCTCGATGAACTGGAACCACGCCTGAGCGGCAAGGTGCTGCCGGCCGGCAGCTACGTGGTGGCTACCGAGCCATTGCCCGAGTCACTTGCCAGCAGCCTGATCCCGCAGAACATGGCGCTGTGCGACCAGAAAGTCGGCCTGGACTACTACCGCCTGACGGCAGACCGGCGCCTGCTGTTCGGCGGCGCCTGCCACTATTCCGGCCGCGACCCCAAGGACATCGCCGCCTACATGCGGCCCAAGGTGCTGAAGGTGTTCCCGCAGCTGGCCAACGTGCGTATCGACTACCAGTGGGGCGGCATGATCGGCATCACCGCCAACCGCTTCCCCCAGGTCGGGCGCCTCAGCCAGCACCCCAACGTTTACTACGCCCAGGGCTATTCCGGGCATGGGCTGAACGTGACGCACTGGACGGCGAAACTGCTGGCCGAAAGCATCGCCCTCGGCCACAGCCAGGGGCTGGACGTGTTCAGCGCCGTGCCACACCTGACCTTCCCCGGCGGCAAGGCACTGCGCTCGCCGCTGCTGGCGCTGGGGATGTTGTGGTATCGATTGCGGGAGGTGTTGGGTTGACGTGGCAGCAGGCTTGCCTGCGAATCGGAAGTTAAAGGAAAATTTTCAAAAAAATCCGTAATTCACTGTTTTTAAAGGACTTTCAAAAAATCAGACAAAGGACTCAAAGAAGAACCTGTAACCCTTTGTTTTTAATGATATTCAGCAGCTTCAAAGCCGGTCCCGATGGGCGTGTCTCGCCCTGCTCCCATTTGCGCACTGTCGATGCACTCGTGTGCAAATGCATCGCAAAGACCGGCTGACTGAAGTTGAGTGCCTCGCGCAAACGGCGTATGTCCAGTGCGCTGAAATCTCGCACCGGTGCAGGGCATAGCGCTTCGTAATCCCGAAGCGTGACCTTGCCGATCGCTCCGGCCTCGTGCAGAGCGACAAGGTCCTCGCGTAACGATTCAATCAGTTTGCTGCTCACAACATACCTCCATCAGCACACCCGCCTGCAACGCCCGGCAGAGCGCTAGCGGTGATAAATCCAGAAAGACTTTGCCAGCGAATCGCAGCGCTTTCTGTTCCTCCAAGGTGATATTTGCCTTGTCACTTTTGGCAAAGCCATGCAGGAAAACACATCGATTGCCGATGCGGGCGGAAAGAAGGGTTCGATAACCGCCGCGCTTTCCCGCACCATGCGCTGCCACGCGTTTTTTGAACAACTCACCACCCAGGCTCGCATCGACCAAGCCCCTGCACATCTCGTCCACTGCTTTACACAGCACTTCGTCGCTGAGCCTGTGAGCGGCTTGCCAACGCGCGAAATCCTTGCGCTTGAAAATTTCCATCACCGGACCCCAACCATACCCTTAACGGGCATAGTTTTCCAAGGGCGGCAGAAACTGAAAAGCCAGCGAGGTCCCAAGACACTGTAGGAATTTGCGCGCCTGGGAACATTACCGCAGCCAATTCCCACTACAGATTGAACCAGCCCACTGGCCAACTGTCGCGCACCTGCTAGCGTTGTTCTGGCCGACCTATCATGGATGCATCTTCATCATGAAATCATTGCCCCGCATTACCCTGTTGTGCGCCGCACTGCTTACCATGGCCGCCTGCTCCAGCAATCGCGTGGACCCAAAGGACTACTCCGGCTTCCTCAAGGATTACAGCCGGCTGCAGGAAACCAAGAGCCCGTCGGGCGACCCGGTGATGCGCTGGATCGACCCCAAGGTCAACGTCAACCAGTACAGCCAGGTGTTCATCGAGCCCAGCCAGTTCTACCCCAGGCCGCAGCCGACGGCGGTCATCTCGGCGCAGACGCTGCAGGAAATCACCCGCTACTTCAACGAAGCGCTGCGCCGTGAAATGGGCAGCGTGGTACCGCTGGCCAAGGGCCCCGGCCCGGGCGTGATCGTGGTGCGCCCGGCCATTACTGCGGTGTCCACCAGCAACGAGGGCCTCAAGCCCTATGAGGTCATCCCAATCGCGCTGATTTCAGCCGGTGTGAACACCGCCATGGGCGGCCGTGACCAGGAGGTGGATGTCGGCGTGGAAGCTGCGTTCCTCGATGGTGCCAGCCAGAAAGTGCTGGCCCAGGTCGTGCGCAAGGGCACGGGGCAGGATCTGGAGAACAAGACCACGCAGCTGACCCTGAATGACGTCAAGCCGGTGCTGGATGGCTGGGCCAAGGACATGCGCGCGAGCTTCCTGGAAGCGAAGCAGAAAGCCCGCTAAAGCCTCACTGGTCCATGTAGGAGCGGCCTTGTGTCGCGATGGGGCGCGGAGCGGCCCCAGATCCACGTATTCAAGCTGAAATCGCTGGGGCTGCTTCGCAGCCCTTTCGCGACACAAGGCCGCTCCTACAGTTGACCGCGTCAGCATTCGACGAAGGCAACGGCCAGGCCGCCGCGCGAAGTCTCCTTGTAGTTGGCGTGCATGTCCGCCCCGGTATCACGCATGGTGCGGATCACCCGGTCGAGCGAGATGAAGTGCTCGCCATCCCCCCGCAACGCCATCTGCACGGCGTTGATCGCTTTTACCGCAGCAATCGCGTTGCGCTCGATGCACGGCACCTGCACCAAGCCGCCAACCGGGTCGCAGGTCAGCCCAAGGTTGTGTTCCAGGGCAATCTCGGCGGCATTTTCCAATTGCGGCGGCGTAGCGCCCAGCACCTGGGCCAGGCCGGCAGCGGCCATCGAACAGGCCGAGCCCACCTCGCCCTGGCAACCAACCTCAGCCCCGGAAATCGACGCGTTCTTCTTGCACAGGATGCCGACCGCCGCTGCCGCCAGCAGGAAGTCCACCACGTCCGCGTCGCACGCGCCCGGGTTGAACTTCATGTAGTAGTGCAGCACCGCCGGAATGATGCCAGCCGCACCATTGGTAGGCGCCGTGACCATGCGCCCGCCGGCGGCGTTCTCTTCATTCACCGCCAGAGCGAACAGGTTGACCCATTCCATGGCGCTGAGGGTGGAACCGATCACGTTGGGCTTGCCCAGTTCCTGCAGGCTGCGATGCAGCCGCGCCGCACGGCGCTTGACGTGCAACCCGCCCGGCAGGATGCCTTCGTTGCGCAGGCCGTTGTCGACGCATTCACGCATGGCGCCCCAAATCCGCAGCAAGCCCTCGCGTACCTCGGCCTCCGGGCGCCAGGCACATTCGTTGGCCATCATCAACTGCGCCACGCTCAAGCCATGGGCCTTGCACAAGGCCAGCAACTGCGCGGCACTGTCGAACTCGTACGGCAGCACCACCGCATTCGCTTCGACGGCTGGCGCATCGACCTCGGCTTGCTCGACGATAAAGCCACCGCCCACCGAATAGTAGGTCTGGCGTAACAGGCTGCCCTGCCCGTCCATGGCTTCCAGCCTCATGGCATTGGGGTGGTACGGCAGGTTCTCGTCGAGCAGCAGCATGTCGCAGCTGTACTCGAACGCCACCGGGTGGCTGCCATCGAGCATCAGGCAGTGCTCCTGCATCACCTGGCCAATGCGCGACTCGATGGTGGCCGGGTCGATACGGTCCGGCCACTGCCCCATCAGGCCGAGCAGGCAGGCGCGATCGGTGGCATGACCAACCCCGGTGGCCGACAGCGACCCGTACAGCCGCACCTCGACCCGGCTTGCCCGGGCCAGCAGCCCCTGTTCGCGCAGGGCCTGGGCAAAGGTAGCCGCCGCCCGCATCGGGCCGACGGTGTGGGAACTGGACGGCCCGATGCCGATTTTGAAAAGGTCGAAAACACTGATAGCCATGCTAATGCCTGACCGTGCCCGGGTATGAAGCCGCAGCACGGTTATCTGGAGAAATTGAGCGGTATTGCGATTTTGCGCGATACTGCCGCGCTGGCTCATGGATGACCAACGAAACTTCCTAAGCAAGGCTTTAGTGGTACTAAATGATGCGACGACAACTCAACGGCCAGACGTTCGTCTGGCTACACGTGTTCGCCTGTGCGGCCCGGCACTTGTCCTTCACCCGCTGTGCCGAAGAGCTGCACATCACCCCGGGCGCCGTCAGCCAACAGATGCGCCAGCTGGAGGAACGCCTGGGCTATCGGCTGTTCCTGCGCCGGGCGCGCGGTGTGGAACTGAGCGCCGAAGGGCAACGCCTGGCGCAGACCGTGACCGAGGCCTACGGCAGCATCGAAGCCGAACTGCTGCGCCTGGACGCGGGGGAAATCCGCGGCACCTTGCGCCTGCGCTCGATCCCGTCGTTCCTGGCCAAATGGCTCACGCCTCGCCTGCCGCGCTTTCAACAACGCTACCCGGACATCGAACTGCGCCTGGTGGCCGAAGACAGTGCCCAGGCGTTGACCCCGGGCGATTTCGACCTGGCCATCGACCTGAACGATGGCAGCTACCCCGGCATGCTCTCGACGCCGCTGCTGGACGAGCAGATCTTCCCCGTGTGCTCCCCCACCTTGCTGCGCGGGCGCCCGCCGCTGCACGGGCCGGCAGACCTTGCGCACTACCCGCTGCTGCACGACATCACGGCCTGGCGCGGCAGTTCGGAATATGCCGAATGGGAGTTCTACCTGGAGGGCATCGGCGCCGCCGGCCTGGATGTGCGGCGCGGGCACACCTTCAACCGCAACCACCTGACCATCGAGGCGGCGATTGCCGGCATTGGCGTGGCGATTGCCCGGCGCACGCTGCTCAACGACGAACTGGAGCGCGGCGCGCTGATCGTGCCGTTCGGGGTGCCGATCGCCAACCACAAGCGCTATGTGGTGCATTACCCGCCGGGCGGGCTGAACCAGCCGGGAGCGCGGGCGGTGCATGACTGGCTGGTGGAGGAAGCGCGGGGGTTCAGGGAGTTGCACCCGTTGAACAAGGACTAGCCCAGCCAATTGCGCTTGCACGCTGCAAATGACTCATTGAATTGGCAGGGGCCCTGTAGGAGCGGGCGTGCCCGCGAACACCGGCGCAGCCGGTGCCATGCACCGCGTTGGATTCTTCGCGGGTAAACCCGCTCCCACAGGGTGCGCAGAGCGCTTGCGAGATTTGCGCGTCAGTAGGCCTGCTTGCCGGTAAAGGCGCTAAGTGTGCGCACCAGAATCACGAAATCCAGCCACAGCGACCAGTTGTTGATGTACTCGATGTCCGAGTCCACCCGCTGGATCATCTGCTCGATATCCCTGGTCTCGCCCCTGAACCCACGCACCTGCGCCAGGCCGGTCATGCCAGGCTTGATATTGTGGCGGGCAAAGTAGTCGACGATGTCCTGCGAATACAGCGTGTCATGCTGCAAGGCATGCGGCCGCGGCCCTACGAGCGACATCTCCCCGGTCAGCACATTGAACAACTGCGGCAGTTCATCCAGGCTGGTGCGGCGGATGAAGGCGCCGACCCGGGTCAGCCTCGGGTCGTTCCTCTGCGCCTGCTTCACCACGCCATCTTCCGGCTGATGGACATGCATGCTCCTGAACTTCCAGATGCGGAACGCTTCCCCGGTCCAGCCGGTGCGTTCCTGGCGGAAGAACACCGGGCCGCGGCTATCGAGCTTGATGGCCAGCGCAACGGCCAGCAACACCGGCGATGCCAGCAGCAGGATCAGCGCCGCCAACACCCTGTCCTCGAGGTTCTTCAGGAACAGGCTCATGCCCGTCAGCGGTGTTTCCGACAAGGTCAGCACGGGAATGCCGGCAATTTCCCGCACGCTGTGGTTGATCAGGCGCAACGAGAAGATATCCGGCACCCAGTTCACCGCAATGCACTTGTCGAGCAACTTGAAATACACATCATTGATGACCTCGGAACCACCCAGTGGGGTCACCAGGTACACCGTGCGGATGCCGTGGCGAGCCACGATATCGTCAAGCTCGGCAACATGCCCGAGTACCGGCATGCGCTGCTTGCCGTCGGCGCTTTCGCGCCCGGGCTCATCGGCGCTGTCGATCAGCACGCAACCCAGCACACGCTCACCGAACCAGGGGTTGTTGCTGATTTTCTGGTACAGGAAGTTGGCCAGGTCACCGGCGCCAATGATCAGGGCGTTGTCCAGGCGGGCATGGGCGGTGAAGCGCTTTTGCAATTCGCGCACGGCAAAGTGCAGGAACAACTGGGCGATGTAGCCAATGATGAACAACTGCACGACCAGCAGCCGCGAATAGGTTTCGCTCTGTTTGGCCAGGAAAGCCATGACTACCAGAAAGCAAAAGGTTACCGACCAAGCCTTGAACAGCCGGAAAGCCTTGATGGAAAGGCCAACGTTGGTACGGTATATCGCATAGTGATCGTAGATGACTGCCAAGGCCCCCACCAGCAACAGCAGCATGATCACGTAATCGGAGGTGATGTAGCCAAACTTGTCGTAAATCAGGTACCAGGCGATACCGGTGACTGCAATCCCATCTAGGCCGGCCTGAATGGCGTTACTTACGCTGCTTCTTCTCTGCAACAAGGACCGACTGCTTCTGGGCTCTAGAACCATTTCAGACCTCATCAATTTGCGTGCAGCAAGTGCATTCCACAAACCAGCAAGACTTGACAACGGCTCATGCAAAGCCCGTGAAGCGAAATCCTGCAGCCCCAACCCATTGATCTCACTGTAGCAGCCACCCGCCATCAGTGTGCGCGGATTGTGCCGCTCATACGGGGTGTCTGGCCGCCCCTCCGTCGCGGCGGTACAGCAACGTACGCAGCAGGAACAACGGGTTGCCCACCACATAACGCATGAACAAACGCTTCGGCTCGCGCAACAGCCGGTACAGCCACTCCCCGCCCAACCGCCGCAGCCACTCGGGCGCCCGGCTGACCTTGCCGCCGAGAAAGTCCAGGATCGCGCCGCCGCACACGATCAGGCGCGGCCCGCCAGTTGCTGCCAGCCTTGCCGCCACAACCTCCTGCCTGGGCATGCCCATGCCCAGCACGATCAGCTCCGGTTGTTGCTCCCTGGCCAGTTGCAGGTAGGTATCGACGCTGGCAAAGCCATCGTGGACCGACACCGGCACCACCCCGAACATAGCTGCGCTGCGCTGCACGGCCTGGTCCAGGTAAGGTTGCCGGGTGCCCCAGAACGCGACCCGCCGCCCACGGTAGGCAGCCAGGAGCCGAGGAATGAAGTCGGTACCATTCATGTTGAGCCCCGGTTCAAGCCCCAGCCGGCGATACAGGATCGCCATGCCGGACCCGTCGCGCAGCAGCACGTCGGCCACCGACAATGCCTGGTGGCAGGCGCCATCGTGAACCACCAGGTTCATTGCATGGGCATTGACGAAGCCCAGCACGGTCGCGGCTTCCGGGGCGCTCAGCCTGTCCAGCAGGCGCTGCGCGGCAGTGGCATCCGCCACCACTTCGAGCTTGCCGACGAGGGTGCTCCAGCGTTTCTGCCACTCAGCCATCAGCCTTCATCCCGTTTTGAACGTACCCATTCAACCTGGCGCTTGATCAGGAACCGCAGATACAACGGGGCCTTTCTTGCGGCGTAAAACGGCGCGTACAGCAGCACGGAAAACGGGATCAATTCGCGACAGAAGCGCGCCCAGGCCAGTGCGACGGCAAGGCCGAGCAATGCAAACGCGCAAAGGGCGATCCAGGCAGGTGCCGCCAGGCCGAACAGCAGGTACGCCAGCCAGGCCACCAGGTTGAGCCCGAGCAGGCTCAGCACCAGCAACGCCAGGGGCGGCACCAGCAGGTCCAGGGTCATGGCCAGCAAGCTGCCGTTACGCTGGGTGACTGCGGCCAGCGCACGCCTGGGCGCATCGGCCAGCATCAGGCTCAGGTGCCCATGCTCCCAGCGGGTGCGCTGGCTACCCAGGCCTTGCTGGCTGGCAGGGAACCGGCTGCTGACCACGGCCTCGGGGCAGAACACTGGCGGCTTGCCCTGCTGGCACAGGTCCAGACCCAGTTTCACATCCTCCACCAGATGCCCGTTGGCCAGGTCGATCAAGGCCAGGTCACGCCAGCCGAACGCCATGCCGGCGCCCATCAACTGGCAAGGCAGGCCCAACCGTGCCCAACCACGCGGGCGCACCAGGTTCTTGACCCGCCAGGCGAACTCGGCAACCTGCACTGCCAGCCCGGCCCCTGCCGGTGCGTGCATCAGGTACAGCGCCTGCACCGGGCGAGCGACCTCGCGGTAGCGCCGTGCCAGGTGCTCGATCGCCCCCTCGCCCACCTGGCAGTCGGCATCCACCACGATCACCACCTCGGGCGGCTGGCTGGCCAGGTGGCGCACGCCAAAGTCCAGGGCGTAGCCTTTGCCGCGCAACCGCGCATCGCGGCGCTCCACCACTTCGGCACCGGCCTCGCGCGCCAGTTGCGCAGTGTCGTCAGTGCAGTTGTCCGCCACCACCAGCAAGCGGTCGCCAGGCCGCAACTGCGGGGCAATGCTCGCCAGCGTGGCACCGATCAGCGAAGCCTCGTCATGGGCTGGCACCAGCACGGCCACCTGCGGACGAGCGTTGTTGCCCAACGGCTGCGCGCGCGCTGGCAGGCAAGCCATCAGCACCTGCACCAACAGCAGCAGCACCGGCAACAAGGCGATGGCCGCCAGCGTGCCCAGTAACCAAGCCAATACATTCATCATGCGGATGCCTTGAAATAGCTGGCCAGCCTGGCCGCTTCGGTATCGATGTCATGCCGTTGCAGCACACGCTGGCGGGCTGCCTCGCCCATGCGCTGCAGCGCTTCGGCAGGTTGCGCCAGGCAGTCGGCCATGGCCGCCGCCAGCTCGTCCACGGCGCCGGCAGGGAACAACCAGCCGTTCTCGCCCGGCCGCACCAGCTCGGGAATGCCTGCCACATAGGTGGTCAGCACTGGCCGGCGCAAGGCCATGGCTTCCATGATCACCACCGGCAACCCCTCGGCAAAGCTGGGCAGCACCAGTGCACGCGCCGCAAGGATTTCCTCGCGCACCTGTGCGCTGCTGAGCCAGCCGGTGATGCGCACCTGCTGCTGCAAGCCGTGCCGGGCAATCAACGCCTCGATCTGCCCACGCATTTCACCGTCGCCGGCCAGCACCAGCTCGAAGGCGACCGACCGGGCGGCCAGTACCCGCGCGGCCTCGAGCAACAGCAGCTGGCCTTTCTGTTCGCACAGGCGGCCGACGCACACCAGGCGTGGCGCCGTGGGCACGCCGACCGGCGCCACCTCATGGAAGCTGCGCTCGAGGCCGCAATGCACCACCTTCACCTTGGCCCAGTGGTCGTGTGCCACCCAGCGAAACAACTGGCTGCGCCCGTACGAGCTGACCGCCGCGACAAATGCGGCACGCCGCACCTTCTCGCCCATGTGCAGGAACTGCGGTTTGTCGAACTCTTCCGGCCCGTGCACGGTAAAGCTGTAGGCTGGCCCGCCCAGCACGTTGGCCAGCATCACCACCTCGGTGGAATTGGTGCCGAAATGCGCATGCACATGTTTTGCCTCGCCAGCCTGCAACCACTGCAGCACCTGGCAGGCCTCGGCCAGGTAGACCAGGTGGTAGGGCCAGGCGCGGTCGGCCCGCAGGCCAAGGCGCATGGCCAGCCAAAGCGCCTGGAAGAACCGGCGCGGCTGTGCACGCAGCACTTGCCAGGACGGTGCCAGCAAGCCCTTGATGCCACGTTGCAGCACATAGCGGGTCCTGGCCTGTTCGCTCGAGTCCTCGGCATCCTGCAACTCGGCGTCCCACCCGCGCAGGGCAATACGCTGCACCTCTACCCCCTGGCGCTCCAGCGCCAGGATCTCGCGGCGGATGAAACTGTGGCTGACCTTCGGGTACTGGTTAATGAAATAAGCAATGCGCATAGGAATCCAGATCAAGACCCGCGTAATGAACCTTCAGGCCTGCCGTGGCAGGGCCGGCCGTTACTTCAGGCTGTCGATTACCGGCGGCCGGCGCCCCGCCGATGCCACCTCGTCAGGTGCATCCTCCTGTTTCCCTTGTAGTCCAAGGTTGTGACCGCTGCCTGGCAACCTGGCCTGCAAGCGGGTGAAAACATCGTCGAGCAACGCCTGGCGGCGGCGGTACATCGCCCGCTTCTTCGCCGGGATGTCCTGTTCCGCCCGCTGTACCGCGGCCAGCGGGAGGGCGAAGAAATCCGCATGGTTCGACGCAGTAGCGCCGTGCTCCAGCCAGATCACGTCATAATTGGCCGCCAGGTCCTGGCCTTTGTCGTTGCCGAAATACGCGTGCCGATGGTGGCGGCAGGCGTCACTGACGGCATACAGGTGCGCCACGCCCAGTGTCCTGGCCAGGCACTTCAATGCCTCGAGCAGCAGGCTGCGCGGGCGCAACCCTTCGAAGTCCTTGGTCAGGTCGCGGTAGATGGCCAATGAGGTTTCGCTGTCGACACCCTTGTGGATGCCCTGCACGGCACCGATGAACAGGCAAAGCTCGCCCTGGCTGCGGCACAGGCTGAACGCCAGGGATGCCACGCGCAGTTCGCCCTGGAACAGGTTCAATACCAACTCGCCTTCGCGCTTGAACCAGATCGGCCGGTCCAGCACCAGGCGGCAGCCCGGCGAATGGCTGGACAGCTCGCACAGCGTCAGGCTTTCGTCCCGCCCCAGCAGCAACAGCGCCGGAAACTGCCCGGCCAGCACTTCGAAGTGCGAAGCCAGCACCTCCAGGCGCTGCGGGGCTTCCCAACATTTGCTGAGGTAAGGCCACTGCACGACACCGATGCAATCCACCCCCAGCCGCTGCAAACCTTGCGGGCCCAGCGTCGCCGTCATGCGCCGCAGGAACGCATTCAGCTCAGGCCATTGCCTGGCAATCTGCAGCGTCAACTTGCGCTTGTTGTTCAGCGCCCGCAACGAGTAGCCGGGGTGCAAGGTAAACACGCTTTTCACGATCGTGCCGAGCATCATGGGCCTCTTTCTCATAGAGCTGCACGTAACTTATTGAATTAGCAGGAGCCCTGTAGGAGCGGCTTTAGCCGCGAACACCGGCGCAGCCGGTGTCATGCACCGCGTTGGATTCTTCGCGGCTAAAGCCGCTCCCACAGGGTAAGCGGACTCCTCGTCACTTGTACTCGATCAACGTCGATTTGCCGGCCGCGATGCGGTGGCGCAAGAACTTCAGTTGCCCGAGCATTTCCGGGAACTTGCCCAATACCAGAAACACCGCCTGTAGCCAGTTCTCCCGCACTGACTTGCCACCACGCCGGGCCAGGCGTACGGCCTGCAGCGGGTAGACCAGCAGTAACAGCAGGCTCCAGCCGCCAAGCAGCAGACAGGCCAGCACGGTCACCACGGGGATGCCCAGGCCCCACAGCCAGGCCCGACGCGATTCGCGCAGCCAGTGCCGCTCGGGCGGCTGACCATGCAGGTATGCTCCTTCGGCATAGGCGTGGCCAGCGCGCAGGCTACGCCGCCACCATTGGCTGAAACGGGTCATGGCGGCGTCGTGCAGGGTCATCTCGGCGTCCAGGCGCCAGATTTTCCAGCCCTTTGCCCGCAGGCGCACGCACAGTTCGGGCTCTTCTCCGGCGATCAGCTCGGGTCGAAAGCCGCCGACCGCGGCAAAGGCATCTATCCGCATCAGGGCATCGCCACCGCAGGCCTTGGCCTCGCCGATGGGGGTGTCCCACTCCAGGTCGCACAACAGGTTGTACACCGACCGCTGCGGGAAGCGCTCGCGTCGGCGGCCACACACCACTGCCACGTCGGGATGGTCGTCGAGAAACGCCTGCGCCGCGGGCAGCCAGCCGCTATCCACCTCGCAATCGCCATCGACGAACTGCACCAGTTGCATCGACGGCAGCCGCCGCTGCAAGGCGAAAAAGCCTTCGTTACGGGCGCGCGCGGCAGTAAACGGGGTGCCCAGGTCCAGCGCCAGTACCTCTACCCCCAAGCTGCGGGCCAAGTGCGGTGAACCATCGGTGGAGCCCGAATCGACGTACATGACCTTGTCCGTCCCCTGCAGCGAACGCAGGCAGCGCTCCAGGCGCTGGCCTTCGTTGCGGCCAATCACCACCACACCGATCCCGCTCGCCATGGGCCTCACTCGACGGGCGCCGTGGCGGCCGGTTGCCTGGCCTTGATGATGGCCGGCACCCCAACCGCCAGCGAATTGTCCGGCACATCCACCAGCACAACGGCATTGGCGCCAATGATCACGTCGTTGCCGATACGGATGCTACCCAGCACCTTGGCCCCGGTGCCGATATCGACGTTGTTGCCGAACACCGGTGCAATCGGCTCGTCGACGTTCTTCAGGCCCACCACCACCCCATTGCGGATGCGGCAGTCATCGCCAAAGCGGGCATAGCCGCTGATGACGATGCCGCCGAAATGGTCGATGACGAAGTTGCGGCCGATCACCACCTCGCACGGCAACTCCACACCCGTGATGATCTGCACGAACTTGAACAGGACCTTGTAGATGAGCGAAAACAGCTTGCGCAGCAGTGCCGGGCGCACCCCATAGCGCCAGCGGCCGAAGCGGTACACCAGCAGTACCCAGAAGCCCTGGGCGCCCCAGTCGCCACCGTGGGCACGCAGGTCGGCACGAATATTCTCGAACATGGCTCCACCTACCTTGTCGGTTGGCTGGCGTACCGGGTCTTCAACAACAGAGACCAGGTCGCCCGGCAGTGACGCCAGCAGGCCTGTATCGCGCCCCGGCCGCGTCGTTTCAACAGCGCCTTGAGTGCCAGCACCAGGTCGCCCAAGGTGACCAGCAGCATGTGCAGGGCCAGGCCCGCCAGCCCGTGATGCTTGCGGAAGTACAGCAGCTCGCTTTCGATCTGGTATGACGAAATCTGCCGGCTGGCCGCCTCAAGTTCGGCCACCGATCTGGAGCTTTCCCCACCGATGTGCACCACCGTGGTATGCGGGTAGAACACCACCTTCCAGCCTGCCGCCTTCACCCGCTTGCAGTGGTCGACCTCTTCGTAATAAAGAAAGTAGCGCGGGTCGAACAGGCCCACCTGGTCGAGCACTTCGCGGCGCACCAGGTAGAAGCAGCCAGGCAGCCAGTCGCACTCGCGGACCGAAGCGTGGTCCCAGTTCATTTCGTCGACCATCTTCAGGCCGGGGAACAAGCGCCCCAGCCCGGTACGCCCGACGAACACGTTGAGCGGTGTGGGGAAGTAGCGGCAACTGGGCTGCAGGTCGCCGTCGCGGCCCTCCAGGCGCACCCCCAGCACCCCGCACTCCGGGTGGGCTTCCATGTAGTCGAGGGTTTTCTGCAGGGAGTCGGCGGCGACGAAAGCATCGGTGTTCAGCAGCAAGGCGTACTTGCCCTTCAGGTGCGCCAGCAGCTGGTTGTTGGCTCGGCCGAACCCCACGTTCTGCCTGTTGCTCAGCAGCAGCGCCTGCGGGCACACCTCGGCCATGCGCTGCAGCGAGTCATCGACCGAGGCATTGTCCACCACCAGGTAGCTGGCCAGCCGTTCGCTGTCGGCCCGGCGCAGCGCATCGAACATCGGCTGCAGCAACCTGGCCGTGTTGAAGTTGACCACCATGACGTCCACAGGTTTGCTAGCCATTGTTGCCATCCCTCGAAGAAGTCCCCGCGCCTTTGCAGCATCAGCACAACATTCGTCACACCACGGCTTCCCTGGCCGCGCTCATCCTGGCATCGAGGTGGTCGGCCAGGCGTACCGCAAACTGCAGCAGCGGCATGGTCGGGTTGGAGGCACCGCCCGTGGCAAAGATGCTGCTGCCGGCGATGTAAAGGTTTTCGGTACCGAACACCCTGCAGTTGGTATCGACAACACCGAACTGCGCCGACGACGCCATGCGCGTGGTACCCATGTGGTGGGCATGTGGCGACAGCTTCAGCGGTATCGAGGTGTCATAAACGAAGTCATTGAGCTTGATGAACCCCAGGTTCATGTCCGCCCACTGCTTGGCCAGTTCGCTGCCAATGCACTTGATGGTGTGCCGGTCATCAGCGCTCAGGGCCCAGTTGACATTGACCTTGGCCACGCCCAGTGCGTCCCTCTCGTCCAGCAGCGAAATGCGGCTGCGCAGGTTGGGGAACTGCTCGATCATGGTGCTGATGACACCGTCACCGGGGCAACTGAACTTGGTCACGAAGGCGATCTTGCTGGCGACCCCCATGTCGCAGGCCAGGTTCTCCAGAAAATGCTTCACCTCGGCAGTACGACCATAGGTTTGTACATCGGCCAGCAAGGCGGCCCTGACATTGCCTTTACCTGCCTTGTATTCGTCAACGAAGGCATCGGTGGTGTAGTACTCGCGCGGCTCGGGGGCCAGCCCCGACTTGAGGATGAAAGTGCCAAGGTCAATATTCAGATGCTCCATGAAACACCGGCCGACCAGCCCGTCCTTGCTCACGACCCCCGCCGCCAGCAACGACTCGCTGTTGAGCAGTTGCCGGGCATTCTCGATGGCACCGGTGGCCAGCACGAAGTTTCTCGCAACCAGGCGCTGGCGATTGCACGCGTAATCGGACAGTACGACTGCGGCCAGGTGGCCGGAGGCCTGGTCGAACTCCAGGTTCACGCAATTGCAGTTGATGAACACGTCCAGGCCTTGGGTCTGTTCCAGGGCCGTGCCGTACTTTTGCGCAAAACGCGTGGGCGGGCTGAGCAGAAAGCGGTCTGGCTCGAATTCTCCGCCGTCGAGGCCAGCATTCAACGCGTGAAAATCCGACCCGGGCGGCAGGTCGACGATATCCATGGCAGCAGGCAGGTAGCCTGCTATCTCCGAATAGGGAATGGGCCAGCCAGGCAGGTCGCCAATAGGGGGAACGGCGAAATCCGAGGGGCTGAACGGCCGGCAACGGCCGGCCCAATGGTTGGATGTGCCGCCCAGGTAACGCAGGCGAGCCTCCCCGGCGTACAGCTCCAGGCCAGTGGATGCACAAGCGTACAAGGCTTGCGAGTTCGCCGAATATTCACGCCCGCCACCTTCGGCAAGCAGTACGCTCCAGCCCGCTGCGGCCAGGCGCAGCCCCAGGGTGATGCCCGCGGGGCCGGCACCGATGATGCAGACATCGTAACTGTCGCGCAGGGCCTTCTGCTGCTGATAATCCTTGATCATGGGTGTTCGTTCCGGAAGTAGCGAGACGGCAATACCCAGCCGTTGATCACCACGAACCCGGGCCTGCCGGCAGGTTGGCTGGCAACGGCGGGCGTAGCAGCGAACACCAAACCACCAACCCCCAGCAACACGCAACTCTGAAGAAATCCTCTACGACCCGTTTGCGCAGTGCAAAAAGTAAGCTTCCCCATGACACAGTGACCTGCACCTTTGAAAGATTTACCCGACAAGCCGCATTACCGCCAGTCCCCGGGGCCAGCGTCACAATCGACGGCATGGCGTCGATCTCTGACCGATTGGCTAAAAGGTCACTATAGTTTCAATCAGCCACGATGCTAGCCGTTGCCCACCGACGCAAAGGTGCACATAGCCAATGCCTGAACATTTTCGTGCGTTGATCGTCATCCTGTTTCTGGCGAGCGTGGTCTTCCTGCTGGCGCAGCGGCCTGCCACCGACCTGATCCCGCTCAGCGACTTCAAGCGCCGGCGCAACCTGTGGTTCCTGCTTACCCTGCTGGCGTTCTTCTCGCACAGCTTCTGGCTGTACCTGGGTGCTGGCGCCGTCATCCTGTACATCGCCGGGCGCCGCGAACACAACCCCATGGCGCTGTTCTACACGCTGCTGTTCCTGGTCCCGCCGGCTTCGGTGCAGGTGCCCGGGTTTGGCGTGGTCAATTACCTGGTCGACCTCAACCATATCCGCCTGCTGACCCTGTGCGTGCTGCTGCCGGCGGCACTGGCCCTGCGCCGGCAGGGCGACACCCTGCGCTTCGGCCGCACCTGGCCCGACAGGCTGTTGGCGGCCGGCCTGCTGCTGATGAGCGTGCTGTACCTGCGCGAAACCACCCTGACCGACACCCTGCGCCAGACGCTGTACCTGTATGTCGACGTGCTACTGCCGTATTACGTGGCCAGCCGTGGCCTGCGCCAGATCAGCGACTTCAAGGACACCCTGCTGGCCTTCGTGCTTGCCTCCTTCGTCCTGGCCCTGATCGGCGTGGCCGAGTACGTGCGCCACTGGCTGCTGTACAGCGCCCTGGTCGATGCCATGGGCGTACCGTGGAGCATGTCCGGCTACCTGAGCCGTGGCGGTTCGCTGCGCGCCAGCGTCACCACCGGGCAGGCGATTGCCCTGGGCTATGTGATGAGCGTGGCCATCGGCCTGTTCCTGTTCGTCCAGGGTTACGTGCGCCGCCCCCTGCAGCGGGCGCTGGGCGCCCTGCTGCTGGCCGCCGGGCTGTTCGCGCCACTGTCCCGTGGCCCGTGGATCGGCGCCGTGGTCATCGTGGTGGTGTTCATCGCCCTGGGCAAAGGTGCGGTCAGGCGCCTGGCGCTGCTCGCCGCGGCCGGCGTGCTGGCCCTGCCCTTGCTGACCATCGTGCCCGGTGGCGACAAGGTACTGGACATGCTGCCGTTCATTGGCAACCTCGATAAAGAGAACATCACCTACCGCGCGAGGCTGATGGACAACTCGTGGATCGTCATCCAGCGCAACCCGCTGTTCGGCTCGTTCGACTTCCGCAACACCCCGGAAATGCAATCGATGATCCAGGGTGAAGGCATCATCGACATCGTCAACACCTACATCAACCTGGCGCTGCGGGTAGGGCTGGTCGGGCTTGGCCTGTTCGTGGCGTTCTTCGCCACCGTACTGCACGGCATCCGCAAGGCCATGCGCAGTTTCCCCGACAAGGACGACGAACAACGCCAGCTCGGCCGGGCATTGCTGGCGACACTGATCGGCATCCTGGTGATCATCTTCACCGTCAGCAGCATCACCTTCATCCCGGTGGTGTACTGGACTGTCGCCGGGCTGGGCGTGGCCTACATCCAGATGGTCCGCAGGCTGCACAACAGCCAGGCCATCGCGCTGGCCGACCCCGGCCTTCAACCAAGGTGACACTCATGAGCCTGTTCCCCCTGCGCAGCCGGGGTTTTCAAACCCTGCTGCGGGTTTCGGCCATTGCCGGCCTGGCCTTGCTGCCGCTCACCGGCTGGGCATCGGCGTGGCAAGTCAGTGTCGATGAACAGAACGGCCTGCCCATGGTGACCCGCGGCGGTGGGCCGGTGATGAAAGCCAAGTTCGACTTCTGGGCAGCCAACTGGAGCTGGACCGGTTTCTCCACCACGTTCAAGGTCAAAGGCCCCTACCATTACACGCTGCAGGGCAAGAACAAGGAGCTGGACTTCGACCTCACGGCGGATATCCGCAAGGAGCAGGCGCAAACCCTGAGCTGGGCCTTCGACCTCGACGCCCATAGCCGCCAGGCGGGGGTGATGGGCGGCGGCATGGTGTTCGAGTTCGACCCTGCGCAAATTGCCGGCGAGATGGGCGCCCCGCAGCTGCTGCCCGGCAACCGTGGCTGGTCGTGGGGCAAGGCTGACCAGGGCCGGCGCATCGAAATGCGCTTCGACCCGCCGCTGACCAAGGTGTATTTCGAGCGCGGCAACCCGTCCGAACTGCGTGCATTCATCTACAGCGACCCGATCAACGCCGGTCGGCAGCAGATCAAGGCAATGCTGAACATTGCCGGCGACATTGAGCTGGGGCCCACGCCCAGCGAACGCTTCGGCCTGGCCGACCCCGCCGGTTGGCCCGACGACCAACTGGACTGGCGCACTTCGCCAGTGGACCTTTCATTCCTTAACGCTGCGGAAAAGCCTGCCGGCAAGCACGGCTTCGTCAAGGCCGTCGGCGAGCAGCTGATGTTCGAAAACAACGCCCCGGTGCGCTTCTGGGGCACCAATCTGTCCGCCTATTCGCTGTTCAAGAGCCCCGACGAGGAAATCCGCCAACAGGCCAAGCGCCTGTCGGCACTGGGTTTCAACCTGGTGCGTTTGCACCATCACGATTCGCCCTGGGTCAGCCCGAACGTGTTTGGCGACGGCACCCTGGTGCGCGATACCCAGCAGCTCAGTGCCGAATCGCTGCGCAAGCTCGACCTGTGGATCAACGCGCTCAAGGACGAGGGCATCTACATCTGGCTGGACCTGCACGTGCAGCGGGCACTTACCGTCAATGACAACATCGATGACTTCAAGGAACTGGCCAAGGGCGAGAACCACGTCGACCTGAAGGGTTACGCCTATGTGAACCGCAGTATCCAACAAGCGATGAAACGCTTTGCCGAGCAGTACCTGACCCATGTGAACGAATACACCGGCCTGGCCTACAAGGACGACCCGGCCATCGCTGCCGTATTGCTCACCAATGAGAACGACCTCACCCAGCATTATGGCAACGCCCTGATGCCGAACAAGGATGTGCCGCACCACAGCGAGCGCTACATGGAAGCGGCCAAAGCCTTCGCCAAACAATACGACCTGCCCACCGACCTCACCTGGCGCGCCTGGGAGCATGGCCCTTCGAAGCTGTTTCTCAACGACCTGGAACAGCGCTTCAACGCCGACATGATCAGCCACCTGCGCGGCCTCGGCGTGAAAGTACCGATTGCCACCACCAGTACCTGGGGCGGCAATGGCCTGAGCGCGCTGCCGGCACTGACCGCAGGCGATGTCATCGATGCCCATGCCTACGCTGCCAATGGGCAACTGGAGAAGAACCCGTTGACCAGCGACGGCATGATCGACTGGCTCGCCGCCGCCCAGGTAGTCGGCAAGCCGCTGACCGTCTCCGAGTGGAACGCCGAACCCTTCCCGCTGCCCGACCGCCACTCACTGCCGCTGTACGTGGCCGGCACCGCCGCCCACCAGGGCTGGGACGCCATGCTGCAGTACGCCTACAGCCAGCAGGCCTTCAACCCAGGCTGGCGCACGGCGGACAACTGGCACGCGTACAACGACCCGGCGATGATCGCCACCCTGCCCGCTGCCGCCCTGCTCTATCGCCGCGCGGACGTGAAGCCGGCCACGACCCGCTATGTGTTCGCGCCGACACCCGCCACCCTGTACAACCAGGAGATCACCCCGCGCACTTCAGCGCTGCTGCGCACGGCCATGGAAAAGGGCCAACTGCAGATCGCCCTGCCACAGACGCCGGAGTTGCCCTGGCTGAAGCCCGCCGCCATCCCTGCCGGTGCGCAGGTACTGCAGGACCCGGGGCAATCCTTGCTGCCAGCCGACGCCATGGAAGCGGTCAGCGACACGGGCGAGCTCAAGCGCAACTGGCAACAGGGCATCTATACCATCGACACACCGCTGACCCAGGCCGCCACCGGCTGGCTGGGAGGTCGCTCGATCAGCCTGGGCGCCATCCAGGTGCAAGCACGAACGCCGTATGCCAGCGTCGTGGTGCAAAGCCTGGACGGCAAGCCCCTGGGCCAGTCACGCGAACTGCTGCTGTCGCTGGGTACCCGTGCCGTGCCCAAGGCCGATTACAAGACACCGTTCAACGTCGAGCCGCTTGCCGGCACCTTGAGCATCAAGGCGCCTGCTGGCCTGAAACTGTTCGCCCGGGACGCGCAGGCACAGTTGAAACCGTTACCGATGGCTTACCAGGATGGGCACTACAGCATCACGTTCGACGGCAAGTACATGTCCAACTGGCTGTTCTTGAAATAGGGTATATGGCCATCTACCCTCACCACAGACCTGTAGCTGAAAAGCGCGGCTGTACAACAGCAGAGTCCAGGAGGCATGGATGAAGTTTCTGGTTGTCGGTGGCGCAGGCTACATTGGCTCGCACATGGTCAAGCACTTGCTCGTTGCGGGCCATGAGGTGGTGGTGGCGGACCTGGTCTCGCCCGGCCCCGGCGTCCAGTGGGTGAAACTGGACATCGCCGACGAACCCGCCCTGGATGTGCTGTTCGGGGTTTGCCGTTTCGACGCCGTGTTCCACTTTGCCTCGTTCATCCAGGTGGGCGAGTCAGTCAGCGTGCCCGGCAAGTATTACCAGAACAATGTCTCGGCCACCCTTTCCCTCCTGCAGGCCATGGTGAATGCCGGTATCAGACACCTGGTGTTTTCTTCCAGCGCAGCCGTTTACGGCAACCCGCAGTACGTGCCGATCGACGAAACGCATGCCAAGGGGCCGATCAACCCGTACGGGTTGAGCAAATGGATGGTCGAGCAGATTCTCGAGGACTTCGACCGGGCCTACGGCTTGAAGTCGGTATGCCTGCGTTACTTCAACGCAGCCGGCGCAGACCCGCAAGGCCAGCTGGGAGAGCGCCATGACCCGGAAACCCATCTGATTCCGTTGATTCTGCAGGCCGCTTCGGGCCGGCGTGATGCGGTAACGGTATTTGGCCGCGACTACGACACGCCGGATGGTACCTGCATACGCGACTATGTACATGTGGCCGACCTGGCGGCGGCCCATGCGCTGGCGGTGCATTACCTGCTGGCGGGTGGCGAGCGAACCGCGTTCAACCTGGGCAATGGGCTGGGCTTTTCGGTGCAGCAGGTGATCGATACGGCCCGGGCGGTGACCGGCCGACAGATCCGCACCCTTGATGCCCCCCGCCGCCCGGGCGACCCGCCCCGGTTGGTGGCGGATGCCGGCAAGGCCATGCGCATGCTCGGCTGGCGGCCGGAGTTTGCCACGCTGGAATCGATTGTGCGGCACGCGTGGCAGTGGGAGTTGCAGTACCCCTGGGCTCAGCGCCAAAGCTGAGATTGTGGGGCTCGCTACCCAGCTGAAGGAATGCGCCCTACCTGTGGGCATGCCCGCGAACACCGGCCTAGCCGGTGCCACCCACCGCGTCGCCTGCTTCGCGGGCATGCCCGCTCCCACAAGGACCCCACCAGCCGAAGGAATGCGCTGTACCTGTGGGAGCGGGCGCGCCCGCGAACACCGGCGCAGCCGGTGCCACCCACCGCGTCGCCTGCTTCGCGGGCATGCCCGCTCCCACAGGGCCCCCACCAGCCGAAGGAATGCGCCATACCTGTAGGAGCGGGCGCGCCCGCGAACACCGGCGCAGCCGGTGCCATCCACCGCGTCGCCTGCTTCGCGGGTGAACCCGCTCCCACAGGGACCCCATCAGCTGAAGGAATGCGCCGTACCTGTGGGAGCGGGCGC
>NZ_JAWJYQ010000024.1:0-138942 GCF_032971465.1 Pseudomonas sp. LSJ-87
CTTCGCGGGCGCGCCCGCTCCCACAGAGATTGCGGTTCGGCTCACCGGCAGCAAGGGGTCGAAAACGGCCACTCGTGAACGGCCGCCTTCTTCCATGGCGAGCTTTCGCAGTCTGGCGTCAGCGCTCATTGGCTTGGCTGCGTCTCCTCCTGCTTGAAAACACGAAATCCGCGCGCCTGATAATTTCCAAGCGCGGCAGGATGGTCGAACGTGCATGTGTGTACCCACACCCGCTCTGTACCTTGCCATTCCCACGCAGATCGAACAGCGTGACTCAAGAGCGCCCCGCCGAAACCACACCCGAGAAACTGCGGTGCCAACCCGAAGTAGCGGATTTCGCAGTTACAGCCATCGGGGCGATAAAGCTCGTAATAGCCAGCTATCGCGCCACGGTGATAGGCAACCCAGGTACGGTGGCACTCCTGTTCAACGAGTGCCTGCCATTCGGAACTGCTCCAGCTATCAAGATCGCCCCACTCCCAGGGCGTTCCTACCAGCTTGTAGAGAAACCGATTGAATTCCGCCTGAGGCACTTCACATTCGATGATCTGAAGGTCGTGACGCTGTGGTTTTTCCTGCAGCTCGGAAGCCGAGGTCATTTCCATGTAATAAGTTATGCAAGACCATTCCATCGTAGACTCCCTGCGTCTTCCCGCTAGCGATCAACAAGCATGCCAGCTGCGGCTCGACTGCGGCTACACCTGATGTCTGCTTCGGTTAGAAAGCAGTCGCTATCAAGTAATGGATAACGCTTGGCTCGCGTTGCGCGAACCATAGCTTGGCGCAATCGGAATTAACCATGGCATCTTGTGCTAGTGCCATCCCCAAACCCGCACCATAACATCTCCTTGCCCAAACGTTTTGCTTCAAGCAAGGAGAAAACATGGTTACTGACACCGCATTGATCACTGGCGCCTCGGGTGGCATCGGACTGGAACTGGCACGCCTCCATGCGGCCAAGCGTGGCGATGTCGTCCTGGTAGCGCGCTCGCGTGACAAGCTGGAGTCCATCAAGCAGGAACTTCAGACTCGATACGGCGTGAAAGTGTATGTAATCGTGGAAGACCTGGCCGATCCTGGCGCAGCAGACCGGGTATTCGCTGCCACCGAAGCATTGGGGTTGTCCATCGACGTTCTGATCAACAACGCCGGGTTCGGTGGCCACGGGAAGTTCGTCGAACGCGACATCGCTGCCGATCTAGCCATGATGCAAGTGAACATGGCCGCGCTTACCGCTCTGACCCATCATTATCTGAAGGCGATGGTGTTGCGTCGACGCGGGCGTATTCTCAACGTCTCGTCGACCGCCTCGTTCATACCAGGCCCCCTGCAGGCGGTTTACTACGCCACCAAGGCATTCGTGACATCCTTCACCCAGGCTATCGCCGAGGAAACCCGGGAATACGGTGTAACCGCCACTGCGCTGTGCCCGGGAGCAGTCGCAACAGGTTTCGTCGCCGCAGGTGATCTGCAGGGTGTGGATGCCTGGAACAATGCCAGGACGGCACAATCCGTGGCGCAATGCGGTTACCAGGCCATGGAGCGCGGTGAACTGGTTGCGTTCAATGAAGGCAAGTTGCGCGTCATGCTCGACTGGATTGTTCCGCTGTTGCCTCGCAAACTGGTGCTCAGGATGTCCCGCAAGGCAATGGAAAAGGCATCCTGAGAAGGCCAGAGAAGCCCTACCCGTTCGCCTTGCTGACTTGCGTGCCAAGGCAATGCGCTGCAAAGAGATGCCTCGATAATGAAACAAGCCAAGAACTTCGCCGTGCATGCTGGGTGGAAGGTGATCATTGCTGATTTGGGAGTAGCGCCTGGGGACCTGCTGGCCTTGGCCGAGCTACCGGCTGATCTATTCAGCCGCAAGGACTCCGTGCTCTCGCCACCTGAGTATTTTCGACTTTTCGAAAGCCTTGAGCAGCTGGTCGGAGAGTCGCATCTACCACTGCGACTCGGTGGTGCCGTTTCAGTCGAAGCCTTCGATCCGGCTCTTTTTGCTTGCCTGTGCAGCCCGGACTTCAACGTAGCGCTCACCCGGCTTGCCGAGTACAAGCGTCTGTGTGGTCCCTTGGCACTGGATGTGGTCTTCCACGACGCTTATACCGAGGTTTTTATCGAATGCTACGGATACGACCGTCCGCTCCCGCGCAGCCTCCTTGCGATGGAACTGGTTTTCCTTACCCACCTGGCGCGCCTCGCCACAAGGCAAACGATCACCCCGCTGGAGGCAGAGCTGGTTGCGCTGCCCGAACCAGCAAAACCGTGCGAAGAGTTCCTGGGATGTATCTTGCGACAAGGCAACTGCAATCGTATTCGCTTCGCCAAAGAAGATGCTGCGCGCCCCTTCCTTACCGAGAACGTTGCCATGTGGCAATTCTTCGAGCCGGAACTCCGGACGCGGCTTTCAAAGCTCGAAGCCGGCGCCACCACCCAAGAACGAGTACACAGCGCGCTGCTCGATATGCTGCCGAGCGGGCGGAGCAGCATCCATGATGTCTCCAGTCGTCTGGCGATGAGCAAGCGCTCACTCCAGCGTCATCTTGCAGACGAGGCGCTGAACTATCAGGAGATACTCAATGACACGCGTCAGGGCCTGGCTTGCCATTACCTGTCTCGCTCAACCCTGTCCCCAGGAGAAATTGCGTTCCTGATCGGGTTCATGGATGCCAATTCTTTCCTGCGCGCCTTCAAAGTCTGGACAGGCATGACACCGGGCGAGTACCGGAGGCAGCACAGCCACCAAACGTGAGTGCTGAATGGCAGCTTTGGCGTCAGAAGCGCTCATCGCCGATCGCCGGCAAGATCAGCTCCCTTACGAACGAAGCCTCGGACAAGCGCAACAGCGCGTCGACCATGGTGACCACATCATGCACCGGTACCTGGCGCCGTTCGCCTCGTGCTGCGGCTTGTGCCAATGGCGCGTTCAGGGAGTCTTCGGTATTCAGGTAACCCAGGTGAAGCACGGTCACCGCCAGGTTGTCATCCCTGAAGCCTTCACGTAGCGCATCAGCCATGCCGTTGAGGGCGAACTTGGAAGCGCCGAACGCCACCTCCGGGCGCCCGCTCTGGCGAAGGGCCGAGGTCGAACCGGTGAGGATCAACTGCGGTCGGGGCGCACCTAGCAACTTTGGCATAAGCCGCTTGAGCAGAAGCAGCGTGGCGGTGATGTTCACCTCGACCAGCCTGGTGATCGATTCGTCGCTGTCGTCGAGGAATGCGTAGTGCTCGCTGAAGGCGTGTTCTTCCCAGATGCCCACGTTGCCGATCAGGACATCCAGATCGGCAGGTGTTCGATCCGCGATCTGTGCTACAGCCGCCGTTGGCTTGGCAAGGTCGGCATCGATCCAGTGCAGATCGATGCCCGAGGCAAGGACCAGGTCGACCGGCTGTTTGCGGGATACGCCGATCAGCGTGTCCCCTGGCTTGCCGAGCCCTTCGAGCAAGGCACGGCCCAACCCCCTGCTGGCGCCTACGATCATCGTCTTCATCTGTTGCTCCTTCCTGGCATCCTGCAAGTATCCATCGACCGATCAACCCCACTGGACATTGAGTACGACGAAGTGCAGCAGGATCCAGACCATCAGCAGCAGATGGGTCAGTTGCAACCCTTCCTGACGGATCCAGTAGCCGAACCATATCCCGCCCAGCAGCATCGCAAGCAGGAACCCGAGCGTTGCGCTCAAGGCCAGGTTCAACCAGGGCAGTGAAGCCTCCAGGCCGGCGCCAAGCACCAGTTCATAGCACCCGACCCAGGCCGTGAGGGCGGCGGCTGCCTGTATCAGCACGATGATCGACAAGGCCAGGCGATGGAGGGAGGGAGAAGTCATCGCTCGCCCCAGCAGTGGGAGGCTGATTGCGGGCGGTTGGGCCAGCGGCGCCATCGACATGGTTGCCCCGATCGCCCCGACCGAACTGGCAAAGGCATTCAGGTTGTTGATCAGGCTGATACTCAGCCACAGGCTCAAGCCGATGCAGCAGGTGATCTGAAAAATTAGCAGTGAGGTCGGAGTGTCCATTCCTGGTCCTTTGTGAGTTCGTTTCCGGTAGTTGCGAGAGCGTCCGGACGACACTCTAGAACCTCCACTTAACTCGAGGTCAATACCGTTTTCCAGGAAGGCTTCCATGCTGGCGAACCAGGTTAAGCCAGGTTCTACTTCACGCGATTGGAAGAGTGGCCATCTCAATCGTTGCCCGTTACTTCGACAACCTCGACAAACCCCTCTGACCTGCAAGGCGGCTCGAATGCAGCCGCAACTGCCTCGATACTCTCCCGCGGCACTTGATGATCCGCGCGGCGTAACGCATTGCGTGCCAGTGCCTGCTCCACCGAGGCACGAACCCAGACCGCCGAGACCGGCACGCCAACGCGCGCGGCCAACGCCAGAATTGGTGCACGATGCACGCGCCGCGGCAGTGCTGCATCGAAATACAGGCAGCCGTTATCATCCCCTGCCCCACGATGCTGCTCGATCCAGGTGGTTTTCCCCGCAGCTTGCATGCCCACGACCAACAGCAATCGCGCTTTCGGGCCACTGCGCGTTAGCGCAGCCTCCAGCGCCAGCAGGGTGAGCCGCCAAGCGTCGGCGTTGCGCGATTGGCTGAACACGCGCCCACCGAGCGTTTCAAGGTAATGGTCTGGATTGAACACTCGGGTATCGGCTGGAGGGGCAGACGACCAACGATAACCCGTCAGCGGCCGTGATTGCCCTGCCAGTTCAATGGACCGTACAGACGCCTCCCGGCCACCGCAGCGTCGGTAGAAGTGCCGATTCGAGTTATCCGTCAGCACCCAGGCGAGCAAACCTTGCCGGCCCGGCGCTTGCAGCTGCATCGCCACGGCCAGCAGCAGCTGGCGCCCAACGCCCTGTCCTTGCCAATGCGGCAGCAGATAAAGACCATAGAGCTCGTTAGCCTCCCCGAACCCCGGGCTTCGGTTCGGCCCTCCCGAGCAGAAGCCGACGATCTCGCCCGCTACCTTGGCCACGTGGTAGCTCACTCCACTAACGGCGAACAGGGCCTGATGCCGTTGTTGCTGAGCCTCGATGGTCAACCCGGCCAGAAACGCATCCGGCAGAATGCCCTGAAACGTTGTCTGCCAGGCCTTCACCGTCACGGCCGCGATGCCTGCCAGGTCCTCAGGGGTTGCCGGGGCAATGAGCAAGTCCATGTGCGCTCTCCTTCGATTCGCCATTTGTTCGTGCCATTTGGCCTGAAGCACGCGAGCGAAAAAGCCTCGTCAGGGTTCGAGCATCAAGCCAAAGCGAGTTATCGCAAGTGGCTCACTGTTCTCTTCAAAGACGCGCTGGCTTGCAGCTTGCGCAGTGAAACCGTGCTTGAGGTAAAAGCGTTTGGCGCGCTCGTTGCCATCAAGTACCCATGCGCAGACCTGCTGATACCCATTGTTCCTTATCGCCTGCAGGGCCTCTGCCCACAGAGCCGTACCTATGCCATGCGCCCAGAAGGTCGGGGCCAAATAGATCGCCATCAGTTCGGCAGTGCAATCCACAGCGTCCAGATCGCGGCTAGGGCCGAAGGAAACCCAGCCAACCACCTGCCCATTCAATTCGGCTACGCGAATGGAAGGATTGCCAGACTCGATTGCCTGCCTCAGGAAACCCACACGGCGTTCCACACTGCTGTCCAGGGCGCTCAGGTAACGGCTCGACAACAGCCCTTCATAGGCGCTCTGCCAACTGCGGATGTGAAGGATGGCAATGGCAGCGGCATCAGCGCTGACGGGCTTGCGAACAAGGAGCTTGGGTAGCAGGCTGACGGGTTCCATGTGATCAGACCTCAAAAGTATTCAACACAGTTACTGCACCTGCCATGCCACCAGGCATGCAACGATCAACTGCCGCTTTCAGCGGGTAGCCCGCAGGCTTTACCTGTACAGCAGCAACGCAAACTGTCTGAACACTGTCCCCAGGCCCACAGCATTGGCACTGAGCGCTATTTGCCCAATATAGATAGCCCGCTCCACCTTCCTCATGCCTGGTAGAGCGAAACATGTAAATGACCACCGGGCTCGATACCGGCCCGGTGATTGCTCAGCACCTTACCAATTGTGCGTATAGCTGGCAGTCAACACAGTGCCGGGTGCCGGCAAGTGGCTGGTGTTGTTGTTATTGCGCAGCAATTGGCTGTAGAGCGGGTAGTAGTCGCGGTTGAACAGGTTCTGGATGCCGACGCTAACCTTGTCGTCAGCGGAGATCTGGTACTGGCTGATCAGGTCGACTGTCGTATAGCTGCTCACCTGATGTCGACCAAAGCTGTCCACGCCATCGAGCCTGTAGTCCTTGGCGTCGAAGAACGTGGCTTGCAAGCGGTTGCTCCAATCCAGGGTCGGCTTGTATTGCACGTAGGCGGTCAGCTTCAGCGGCGGAACGCGATAGCCGGTCATGTCTTGCCAGCCTTTGCCGTCCGGTTTTTCTCGCCCGCGCATCCAGGTCGTACTCCCCCCTGCGCCCCACACCGCATCGTCCGATAGCCAATCGGCACTGGCTTCAGCGCCGTAGATGCGCTCCTTGGTGCGGGTCAGAATCAGGCCATTGTTGAAACTTTGCACATCCCCCAGTTTGGAGGTGGTGTAGAACAGCGCCAAGGTACCGAGGGTGTTGCTGCCCAGCTCTCCTCGCCAGCCAAGCTCGTAGTTGTTGGTCTTGACCGGCTCCAGGTTCGATGCGTCGATGTCGAAACCACGGCGCGCATTGCGCAACTGAATGCCCACATCGGGCAATTGGAAACCCTGGCTGAAGGAGGCGTAGATTTCCTGGCCGAGTACCGGTGAGTAGACGATGCCCAGGTTCGACAGCACCGCATCGTAATGAATGTCGCCACCCTTCACCGCCACCGGGGAGGCAGCCGTGGATTCAGACAACGGGACGAAGTCATCGAACTCGGCGGTGGAGTATTCGTAGCGCAGGCCGCCGTCGATAGACCAATGCTCGTCGAAGCGATGCTGCAGCTGGGCGAACGCTCCGGCGCTTCGCGTCCTCAGCGGGGGCATGTAGGTGAGCTTGCCGGTCTTGTCGAATACCAGGCCGCCACTGGCGTCATAAGCCGCTGGGTCGAAGACGTCGAGCGGCATGTCGCTGCGCTCCTGGTTATAGTCGCCACCCCACACCAGCTCGGTACTGCCGCTGTCGCCAAGTGGCGTGCGCAGGGTCAGGCGGCTGCCGAAGACTTCACTGTTCTGCATGATCTGGTCGATGTTGCCGCCGCGGGTAGCAACGGCCCGGGCGTCGAACGGGGTGAAGCGGGTGAAGTAGTCCCGGTAGTACATCTGGGCAGAAAGCCGGCTTCCGAGAATGTCGAGATTCTCGTACTCCAGGTTCACCAGGGTGTTGCGAATGCGGTTCTGCTCATCGAGGTCCAGGCCCTTGATCGCATTGGCCGGCACAGAGCCTGCGGGGAGTTTCGCGACGCTTGGGTCTGTAGCGTAGTCAGTGTCCTGGCGGGCGTCGTAGTGGCTGACTGCAAGCTGGATTCGCTGGTTCTCGTCGATGTGCAGCCCCAGCTTGCCGCCAATGTTGTAGATGTTCGAATCGAACAGGTCGCCTTGACTGGGCTCCGGGGCGATCCGGTCGCCATGCGCATCGTACGAGGCACCAATGTGGCGGGTACCGAAGTCGAACGAGTAGTCCACCGCGCCCTGAGAGCCTGCGAAATACTGCTGGAACTGCCCCCCCAGGCCATCGCTGCCCAGGCGGGTGAGCGGCGAGGTGGCGCTCAGGCTGGTTTCGGCACGGTTTTCGCCACCTGCAGGCCGTGTGGTGATGGAGATGATGCCCCCCGTGGCGCCGCTGCCGTAGATGGCGCTGCTGCCACGGATGACTTCGACCCGTTCGATCAGTGCCGGGTCGATGTTGGCCAGGTTGCGCGAAGAGTCGCGGTTGGTATTGAGCGGCACCCCGTCGACCATGACCAGCATGCTGCGCCCGCGCAGGGTCTGGCCATACTCGGTGACGGTGCGGCTGGAGTCGGACATGCCCGGAATCGCCTTGGCGAGTACCGTGGCCAGGCTCTCTGAACCCTGGCGCAGCTCCTGCAGTTGTTCATGCTCCAGAACGGTGGATTGCCGCGTTGCGGAAACCAGGCTGCTGCTGGTGCGCGAGGCGGTGATTTCCATCTGCGCCATTTCCACGGGCACGCTTTGGGTTGCGGGGCTGGATGCAGGGGCACCCTGCGCGACGATGACGAACGTGCGCTCATCCTTGGCCTGTACCTGCAAGCCACTGTCCTTGAGCAGCGTTTGAAGTGCTTCCTCAGGTGTGAACCGCCCTTTCACCGCAGGCAAGTTTCGGCCTGCACCGAGATCGCTGGCAAAGATGATCTGCACCGAAGACTGCTGTGCGAGCGCGTTGATGGCCTCGCCCAGCGGCGCGGCGGGGAGATCGACGTTCACCTTTTCCCGGCCCTGGGCCGACATTGCGATGAGCAGGCTACTGGCGAGCAATGACAGGCGTAGTTGGCGACTGCGGAGGGGAAAATGCACTTCTCGAGTTCCTTTTTATGGTTGGGCTTTTCCAGTAGCCGCCATGGGGATCGAGAAACCCTACCTGCGCCTGAGAATTATTTTCTTGTCGATTTGGGTTGAATCCGGACGCTGCCATCCCCTTCTCGCAGCACGGCGACGGGCAGGATGGTTGGCAGCAGATCCAGTAGCAGGTCGACATTGTGCGCCTCGAACACCCCTGTCACCTTGAGTGCGGCCAGGCTTGGCTCGCTCAGCTCGATGGGGGCCTTGCGATAGAGGCGCAGCAACGACACCGCTTCATCCAGCGGCGTCTGCTCGAACACGATGCGATCATCTTTCCATGCCATCGCCCTGGAGGCGTCGGCCTTCGCAACCGGCATCAGTTGCCCGCCAATCGAGTCGACCTGTTGCCCTGGCCTGAGGGTGACAGGCGCTTGTGCTGCAGCCGCCGCGGTGACGTCCACGCGCCCACGGGCCAAGGACACACGCACCGCGTCGTTATCCAGGCGGCGAACATTGAACAGCGTACCGAGCACCTCGACTTTCGCCAGGCCAGCGGACACCACGAAGGGGCGGTACACGGCCGAGGACACATCGAAAAGCGCCTGCCCTGCGCGCAGGTCGACTTCGCGGCTGAGCAGACGCCAACTGATATCGACATGCGTGCCACTGTCGAGCAGCAGCTTGCTTCCATCGCTCAGCAGCACAGCGCGCCGCTCACCAATGGCGGTAGCGAAACGCTCGCTCTCGTAGGCAGGGTTAAGCCACGCCAGGGCTGCAAAGGCGATCGCAAGCGCCAGCGTGATACCTACCGACTTCACCGCTTTCGAGGGCGCAGGCCTGGACGGCGGCATGGGGAACAGCTGCTTGAGCTCTTCACGATGTCGCCCCAGGGCCTCGTCCAGCGGCGCCTGTTCGGGCTGCTTGGTCATGGATGCACCTCATCGCGCCCAAGCCGTTGCCTGCACGCCGCCAACCCCAGGCGCAGGTGCTTTTCCACTGTCTTGATGGAGATACCGAGGCGAGCGGCTACTTCTGCCTGGGGGATTTCGTGAATCTTGTGCATGACGAAAACAGCCTGACAGCGAGGTGGGAGGTCTGTGATAGCGTCGACGAGCAGTTGAAACTCGCGCTCGCTGTCATACCTGGTCATCGGGGTGGCTGCCGGGCAGGCCACCTCAGGCAGCTCGGAGATAGCCTCTACCCAGGCGCCTCGGCGGCGATCGCTACGATAGCGACTCACGGCGGTGTCGTGGGAGATTTTTCGTAGCAAGGCCAGTGGGGTTCGGACGTCGTCTTTCTCACCGCGCTCAAGCAACTGCACGCACACGTCATGCACTACATCGCGCGCCATGCTTCTGTCGCCGAAGCGTCGGCGAATGTGGTCCACCAGATCGTCATAGTGACGTACCAAAGTAGACAGCAGCGTCGGTTTGGCGGGATCGAACGACACGATGCATCCTGAATAAGAGGTAGGCCCCGAAACAAGACACAAGTGTAAATGAGAAATAATTGCGAATAAACAAGCTACGGCGTCGAGCCACGCTAAATCGCAGGAAGGTGAGGAATGGTCAGCCCGTTGGCAATGGCACTGGCTTCAAGCTTTGCACGCTCCGCGTCCAGAAGGACATAGGCGGCTTGCAGCGTGGTGATCTTCGCTTGAATGTCGGCCATCTTGCTGGCTACCAACATCGCGCCTTGCGCGCAATCGATCGTATTACCCCGCTTGGCCGCAAGGATGTCGCCGATCTCGGCGAGCGAGAAACCGCCGCTCTGGGCACTTTGAATAAAGGCCAGATCAACAACGGTCTGGTCGCTGTAGCTACGGTAGTTGTTGGCTTGGCGATGGGCCACGATAAGCCCGAGTTGCTCGTAATAGCGCAATGTATGGCGGCCGACGCCACTCCGGCGCTCCAACTCTCCAACATTCACAGTAAAAATTCCTTGACTGTAGAGTACGCTCTACACCTTAGCCTGCGCCGATCATCCAGACAAGGATTCAGATATGAGCGTGGAATGCTTCGTTACCGGCGGCAGTGGGTTTGTGGGTCAACATCTGCTGGCCCGTCTTACTGCGACAGGGCACAAGACCTGGGTGCTCATGCGCAACCCTGAAAATATCGAACGCCTCAAAGCGCAAGTAAGCCAACTGGGAGGTAACCCTGCATATATAAATGCAGTTGAAGGAGACATCAGCAGGGATGGACTTGGACTCAGCGAAACAGACAGGCAATGCGTAGCTTCAGTCGCTGTGATCTTCCACCTCGCGGCGCAGTTTACCTGGGGCCTGACAATGGAGCAGGCCCGCGCAGTCAATGTACAAGGGGCGCTGAGAGTCGCCAGGCTCGCAGCGAGCCAGCGTATTCGCTTGCTGATGGTGGGCGGCTATATGCTGCAGAACCTTACCCATCTTTCAAGTATCGGGGTTGATCACGAGCGCCCTGAAAACACCAATTGGCCTGCAGTCTACGGCCGTGTGGGTGGCTACGAAGGCAGCAAGCTGGAGTCCCATTTTGCAGTCGTCCGCTACATGCAGGAGGCAGGCGCGGATTACACGATCGTTCATCCTGCTACGGTGTGTGGCCATAGCGAAAGTGGGCATATCCCTCAAGGGCAACCTCTGGCCGACCTCATTCGAAACCTGGCACTGGGCCGGTTCAAGGCTGTCCCTGGTTCCGCCAGGCACTGGTTGCCATTGGTCAGCGTCGATTACCTGGTAAAGATGATGATCTGCGTGGCGTTCGACCCGTCGATGGCCAACCGGCAGGTCCTGGCGCTGTATGAGCACACCCCGAACCTGCAGGGAATGCTCGAGCAATTGGCACAAACGCTGGATATCAAGGCACCCCGCCGCCATGTACCCATAGGGTTGCTGAAGTGGCTATTGGCGATTCCCGGCCTGGCCACCCGATTGTCGATCAGCGCCGAGTCATTGAACTTCATCCAGACGCAGCGCTTCGACATGAGTGACAGCCAGCAACTGGAACGAAAGTATCAGTTGGCACATCCCGACATGGCGCGAACATTGGAAAAGACCGTGCGCTACGTCCAGGGTTACTTGCCCTCTCGTCATGTTCACACTTCTGCAAATCCTGGCGGAAGATAACAAACGGGTTCTGACAGAGCGCGTAATTCTGTCGAACACTCCGGCAACTTCGGTGTTATATTATTGCACATGAACCAAATGGTTACTTCCTGACCGTCTGGTTAGTTAAAGCGTGTCGACGCTCAACTTGGTCTTTAGGGAAAAAGGCGTGTGAATTGAAGTGAAGCGTGACATCCACCTCGTTGTGCTACTGCTATCGGTCATCGGTTGCTCTCTCGCCTCGTTAACGCTGTGGAAGGTCATGGCTTCTCGCGAGCGCGCCCTGGAAGACGTCAATGTCCATGGCCTGAACCTGACCCAGGCACTGTCCACCTATTCGGAAGGTATCGTCCGGCAGAGCTCGATGCTGCTGCTCGGCCTGGTCGAGCGCCTGGAAACCGAGGGCGCCGGGCCTGCGCAGATCGAACGTCTGGATCAACTGGTCAAGCGCCAGCAACCATTGATGCCGCCGATGAGCGGCATCATGATCTACGCCAGGGACGGACGCTGGCTGATGTCGTCCAACCAGCCGACACCCGTCGGTGCCAACAGCAGCGATCGAGCCTTTTTCATCCACCACCGTGACGACCCATCCCGCGACCCCTTCATCGGGCTGCCAATCCGTAGCCGCGTCAACCAGGAATGGGTGATCACCATCAGCCGGCGGTTCAACGATGACCACGGCGAGTTCGCCGGCGTTGTCGCCATGACGCTTGGCGTGGAGAACTTCCTGCAGCTTTTCGGCAAACTGGATGTCGGCCATGACGGTGCCATCGGGCTGGCCTACACCGACGGTTCCATGCTGGTGCGCTACCCATTTCGGGAACAGGACATGGGGCGCAACTTTTCGAAGTCGCCCATCTTTACCAAGTATCTCGTTGACCAGCCAGCGGGCACCGCATCGTTCACCTCCAGCCTGGACGGCGTGGAGCGCCTCTATGCGTTTCGCAAGAGCGACAAGCTACCCCTGGTGACAACGGTCGCGCTGGGCAAGCAGGAAGCACTCTCGGCCTGGCGGCTCGAGGCGCTGCTGTCGTCACTGGTGGTCGCTGCGCTGCTGGCACTGATCGGGGCCATTGGCTGGCTGCTGATTCGCGCCATGAGCCGGCGCAGTGCGGTCGAAAGCGAGCTTCGACTGACCCAGCAGCAGTTGCTGGAGAGCAATCAACAACTCGAAAGCCTGGCAATGCACGATGCGCTCACGGGGCTTGCCAACCGGCGCTGCTTTGACGAGGCGCTGACCCAGGAAATCCGCACCGCCCATCGAAACGGCACCACGCTGGCTTTGCTGATGATCGATATCGACCATTTCAAACGCTACAACGACACCTATGGGCATCCGGCTGGCGACGCCTGCCTGCAGCAGATGGCTGCCCTGCTCTCTTCCTGCATCCGCCGCCCTCGTGACCTGCTGGCACGCTACGGGGGTGAGGAACTGGCCGTGATCCTGCCCGATACCGACAACGACGGAGCGGCCGTCGTCGCCAGGCTGATGCTCGAGCGCCTGGCCTTGCAACCTATCCCTCACAAAGGCAGCCCTTTCGGGCATGTGACCGCCAGCATCGGCATCGCCTGCGCCGATGGAGCGGCCCTCGAAAGCCCACCATCGCTGATTGAACGCGCCGACCGGGCGCTCTACATCGCCAAGCAGGCGGGCCGCAATCGCCTGCATGTCGACCGGGCGAAGGCATAAAGCCAATAACAAGGAATGTACAAATGCAATCTCATTTCGGCAAAGGCGTACTCTTTGCACTCTTCGCCGCTGCATTGAATGCAACGATCGGCGTACTCAGCAAAGTGTTGATGAACAGTGGATTCAGCTCCAGCAGCATCGCCCTGATAAAAACAGTCCTCGGCTGCCTGTTGCTGTCAGCATTGCTCCTGTTTCTAAAGCGGCCCCTGCATACGGCCAAGTGGTTCCATGCTGCCGTTTGCGCATTTCTCGGCATTTTTGTGTTGTTCCACTTTGAAACCTCGGCCTATAGCCATTACGCCGCGGCAGGCGTCGTGGTGATCCTGATGGCAAGCGCGTCCATATCTTCGATATTACTGGGGCGAATAGTTCTCAAGGACCCGATCACCGCCAACGCGACGGTAGGCGCCGGTTTGACCATAGCTGGCATTGCCGTGATTTTTGGCGCCGACCTGGAACAAGGCTTTACGCTGCAAGGTGCAGTGCTCGCTTCGATCGGAGGCTGCGGTTATGGCGCATTTTCGGTTGCCATGAAGCGCATGGGCGTTTCCGGGGGGCTGCATTTCACTCGGCAACTATTGTTTTTCGGCAGCCTCTACCTGCTGATGCCGGCTGCAACCGATGGGTTCAACATTGGCGAGCTGTCGCTGGTGGCGGTCATGGCACTGCTGGCGCTGGCCGCGTTGCCGACCATCCTCGGCTTCTTCTGTACCACCAAGGCCATCGAGTACCTGAAACCCTCGCAAGTCCAGGCGCTGGAGCTGACCGAGCCGCTGTTTGCCGCACTGCTGGCGTTCGTGGTGCTCAATGAAGTACCGCGGGACACGTTGTACCTGGGGGCCGGGCTGATTCTCTTCGGCCTGTGCTTCTCCAATGAGCTGATCCGACTGGGCAAGAAAGCGCCACAGCCGTCCAAAGCATGAAACGCGTGCGAGCAAGCACCTCGAGGCATGCATGCTCGCACGGCCGCATTACCAGATCGCAATATCGTAGGTCAGGTAGATCCGGTTGCTGTCGCGCCCTCGGGAAAAGTCAGAGCGGTAGACGTAGTTGCGAAGCTTCACACCCAGACCTTTCACAGGCCCGGATTGCACCACATAGGCAAGCTCCACGTCACGCTCCCACTCGCTGAGCCCGGCATCAGCCGAGCGACCGTTGTCCCCGCTCAGGTAGCGCGCCATGAAGGTCAGCCCGGGGACACCGGCCGCAGCAAAGTTGTAGGCATAGCTGGCCATCCAGGTTTTCTCTTCCTCCTCGATGAACTTGCCGATGCCGACGTTACTGAACGAGTAGACCGTCGCGCCGCTGATGTATGGCAGCCCTGCCTCGCCGTCGAGCACCTGGTAACCGGCACCGACAGTGTGCCCGGAGTGGGTATAGGACAGCTGCCCACTGAACATGTCATTGTCTATCTGACCACCATGAGCGGCCCCGCTGTCGCGGCTCTTGAAATAGCGCAAGTCGGTGGTCAATATACCGCCGGCCAACGGCAGGTCGTGGATCAGGCCTAGGTAGTCCTGGCGATAGAAGTGTTCGAGCTGGCCGTGGAAATAGCTCAAGCGCAGCTGCTTGCTGGCGGCATATTCGGCCCCCGCAAAGCTGAAATCGCCAGACTCGCTGCCACTGTAACCATCCAGGAACAGGCCGGTGCTGTCGGAGGAGTCCCGCTGCTTGAAACGGTCCAGGTGGCCGGCGGTCAGGGTCAGGCCATCGACATCAGTACTGGTCAGCTGCGTACCCTGGTAGGTCTGCGGCAACAATCGCGCATCGTTGTACACCAGCACCGGTGTCTTGGGCAGCAAGGTGCCATGCTTGACGATGGTCTGCCCCAGTCGCGCCTTGGCCGTCACACCGGCACTGGCGAACTCGTCCGCGGCACGGCCATCGTCATGCACCGGCAGCAAGCCGGTACCGCTGCGCCCGCGGCCCGAATCGAGCCGTACGCCTACAAGCCCCAGGGCATCGAGCCCCAGCCCCAGCGGGCCTTGGGTGAACCCTGATTGGTAGTCGAGCAGAAAACCCTGTGCCCATTCCACACGCTCGCTCTTTGCAGTTGCAGCAGCGCGGGCGCTCATGCCTTGTTCGTCGCGGAAGTTTTCGTTGAAGTAAACGTTGCGCAGCTGCAGCTTGAGCTTGCCGTCGTCGATGAATCCGGCAGCGCCGGCCACAGGCAGCCAGCCGCAGAGCAGGCCACAGGTGGCCCCACGGAAAACAGTTCGGGACATTTTCGATACTCTGTTGTTGTTCTTGGATGAGGTGGGCGCCAGCAGCGCCCGAGGCAGATCAGACGAAGAAGGACAAGGCACCCGTGACCAAGGCCAGTGCGGTGATGACCAGTGATGTCAGCACCGCCCATTTCACGGTGGCCTTCTGGAAGTCGCCGATGTCGCGATCGACCATGCCCACCAGCAGCAAGGTCGAGGCCACCAGCGGGCTCATCAGGTGCACCGGCTGCCCCAGCACCGAGGCGCGGGCGATTTCAACCGGGTCGATGCCGTAGGCGGCCGCAGCGTTGGCAAGGATCGGCACCACGCCAAAGTAGTAAGCGTCGTTGGACAGTACGAAGGTCAGCGGCATGCTGGTCAGCGCCACCACCAGCGGGAACCAGTGGCTCCAAGCCTCGGGAATCCAGTCGACCAGGGTCTGCGCCAGTGCATCGACCATCTTGGTGCCCGAGAAGATCCCCGCGAAGATGCCTGCGGCGAATACCAGCAGTACCACGGTCATGGCGTTGCCGGAGTGGGCGAGGATGCGCTCTTTCTGCAGATCCAGTTGCGGGTAGTTGATCATCAGCGCTGCGACGAAACCGATCATGAACAACAGAGCGGAGTGCATGACGCCCATCACCAGCGCAGTCATGACGGCAATCACCAGCACCAGGTTCACATACGCCAGGCGCGGGCGCTTGTGCGGGTTGTCGCCGAGGATTTCCTTGATGTAGCAGTTGCCGCCACCCGACTCCAGGGCGATGTTGCCGATGCGTCGGCGCTCGGCGCGGCCCAGCAGGAAGGCGGTGAACACCACCCAGGCCGCACCGCCGATCACGGTCGGCAGCATCGGGATGAAGTACTCGGTCGCATCCAGCCCGAGCGCGGCAATGGCCCGGGTGGCCGGCCCACCCCAAGGGCTCATGCCACTCATGATGCTCAGCGACAGCATGGATACCGTGGCCAGGATCATCGGGTTCATGCCGATGCGCTTGTACAGCGGCAGCATGGCTGCGCAGGTAATCATGTAGGTGGTGGTGCCGTCACCGTCGAGCGCCACCAGCAGCGACAGCAGCGCGGTACCGATGGCGATCTTGACCGGGTCGCCATTGACGCGCTTGAGGATCTTGCGGATCAGCGGGTCGAACAGGCCGGCATCGATCATCAGGCCGAAGAACAGGATGGCGAACAGCAACAGCGCTGCCGAGGGCGCCACCATTTTCAAGCCATCGAGCATCATCTTGCCCAGTTCGGGGGCGAAGCCACCGATCAAAGCGAAGACAATGGGTACCACGGTGAGCGCAACGATTGGCGACAGGCGTTTGCTCATGATCAGGTAGGTGAAGGTCACCACCATGATCAGGCCCAGGAGTGCGAGCATGGTCTTTTCTCTTGTTTTTATTCTATCGCGGCCATCGGCAAGGCAGACGGCCCCCTACCCCACTCGGCATCGCCAGGATGCTGAGTGGGATTTTAAGTCAACAATGGGAGATGGAAGAGGCTTTCAGCTGTGATGCCGAGGCTCGGCAGACCAGTCGGCCTGCGCAATATCCGCCTCGTCCGGTGCAGCCGGAATGCCGTTCAGGCGGCGCAGCAAGGTTTCCCGTTCACAGGCATTCTCCGACAGCGAGATGACCACGGTGGCCACGGCGTTGCTGGCCAGGCTGGTCAGGGCACGCGCCTCGGACATGAAGCGATCGATGCCGATCAGCAAGGCAAGCCCTGCCAACGGAATGTCGTGAATCACGGTCAAGGTCGAAGCCAGTGCAACGAAGCCACTACCGGTCACACCCGCTGCGCCTTTTGACGACAACAGCATGATCGCCAGCATCGTCACCGTCTGGCCCAGGCTCAGGTCGATGTTGCAGGCTTGAGCGATGAAGACTGCCGCCAACGACAGGTAGATGGCTGTACCGTCGAGGTTGAAGGAGTAACCGGTTGGCAATACCAACCCGACCACGCCTTTCTTGCAGCCCAATTTCTCCAGTTTCTCCAGCATGCGTGGCAGCACGGGCTCGGTGGACGAGGTGCCGAGCACCACCAGAAACTCCTCGCGGAAATAGCGCAGCAGCTTCCACAGGCTGAAACCATGGGCACGGCAGATACCACCGAGCACCACCAGCACGAAGAACGCACAGGCGATGTAGAGCGTACCGACCAGCTTGGCCAGTGCCCCCAGGGACGTCACGCCGTACTGCCCGACGGTAAAGGCCAGCGCACCGAAGGCGCCGACCGGGGCGAAGCGCATCAGGTATCCAAAGATGCGAAACACCATGGTCGAGGCAGATTCCAGCACATCGAGTACCGGCTTGCCCTTCTCGCCCATGGACGACAGGGCAAAACCGCTGAGCACCGCGATGAACAGCACCGGCAACACTTCGCCCTTGTTGAACGCCCCGATGAAGGTGTCGGGAATGATGTGCATGAAGAAATCGACCACGCTGAGCTTTGCCGCAGACGCGGCGTACTGGCCGAGCCCCGCGGTGCTTAGCGTGGCGGGGTCGATGTTCATGCCGACACCTGGGCGGAACAGGTAAACCGCTGCCAGGCCGATCATCAGGCTGATGACGGTCAATACCAGGAACAGCAGCAAGGTCTTGCTCATCAAACGCCCGAGGGAGCGCTTGTCGGTCATCCCGGCGATACCGGTGACGATGGTGCAGAAGACCACCGGCGCGATCATCATCTTGATCAGCTTGATGAACGCATCACCCAGGGGCTTGAGCGCAACGGCCTGTTGCGCCCAGAAGTGACCGACCACCACGCCCAGCAGGACGGCGCAGAGGATCTGGAAGTACAGCGATTTGGCGAGTCTCATGAGGCATCACCCATTGTTGAAATTGTGCGGATGCGCTTGTTGCGAATGTACAGGTCTGGACTACCGCCTGGGCCTACCCCGCCAACCTGCGGAATGTAGGCGCGTAAACGAAGCCTGAGAACAGCCGCCGGGCGGTTCGCACCACAGAGGCCTGAATCGTCTTGCCATCGGCGCCGCTGCGTGACAGCGCGACATCGATACCGCCGCTTGGGTGTTCCAGGCGTACCTCGGCCAGTTGCTCGGCGCCCTCGCCCAGCAGTTCGCCGATCACCGTACCCGGGCTGACGCAGGCAGTCGCCAGCCCTATCGCTCCGGTGATGGCCAAGGCACGGTGGCAGTTGTGCGGCATGAAGTAGCGGACCTGCAACGTGCCGTCATAGCGGGGCTTGGACACCAGCACAGGCTTGGGGATGACCATGCCGCTGACATCGCCCAGGCCCATGGCCTTGCCGGCTTTCAGCCGCAACGCCTCGAGGCGCTCGAGCAATTCGCCGTTGGCGTCGAGTTCGGCCGGGGATTCCGAGCCGGTGACGCCCAGTTGGCTGGCCTCCACCACCATCATCGGCATGGCCATGTCGATGCAGGTGACCGCAACGCCGTCGATCACATCCTTGGCCTTGCCGGTCGGGAACAGCTTGCCGGTCTTGCTGCCGACCGCATCGAGGAAGGTCAGGTGCACCGGAGCGGCAGTGCCCGGTACGCCATCGATCGCCGTGCGGCCTTCATAGCGCACGATGCCGCCGGGGGTTTCCACCAGCGAATTGACGAAAGTGCCGGTGTTGAGGTTGCGAATACGCACCAGCGTCTTGCCGTCCTGGCCTTTGACAAGCCCTTGCTCGATGGCGAACGGGCCAACGGCGCACAGCATGTTGCCGCAGTTGGGCGCGGTATCAACCCGGCGCTGGGCGACCATGACCTGCACGAACAGGTAGTCGACGTCGGCGTCGGCATGCAGCGAGGGGCTGACAATCGCTACCTTGCTGGTCTGCGGGCTACCGCCACCGATGCCGTCGATTTCCAGTTCATGCCCGGAACCCATCAGGTTGATCAGCAATTCGTCGCGTTCGACCACATTGGCAGGAAGGTCCCATGCGTGGAAAAAGGGGCCCTTGGAGGTGCCACCGCGCATGAGTACGCAAGGAATTCGTTGCATGATTTCGCACTCTTGTTGATCAATGGACATCATTGATGCTGTGGACAAAAGATTGACAGGGATGGATAAATCAATCCAATGCAAATATCGTAGCCATTATTGCGATTCAAGCATCAATTCAGAACCGACTGCCAAGAGCGATCCGAGATGGAATATGAGCTGCAAGACATACGATCTTTCGTGAAAATCGCCGAACTCGGCAGCTTCCACGAAGCCGCAGAAGCGTTGCACCTGTCGCAGCCCGCCTTGAGCCGGCGGATCAAGAAGCTCGAGGAAGGCTTGGGCACTTCGTTGCTGGAACGCACTACTCGTCGCGTCAGCCTGACCAGCGTCGGGCGTGACTTCCTGCCCAAGGCAAGGCGCCTGCTGGATGACTTCGAAGACTCGATCCTGAGCATTCGCGAACTCGCAGAACGACAGACCGGTCAGGTAACCCTCGCCTGTATTCCGACTGCAGCGTTCTATTTCCTGCCGTCGGTGATCCGTGACTACAACGAGCAATACCCCAAGATCCGCATTCGTCTGCTGGACCTCAGTGCCAACGACGGGCTCGAAGCCGTGCTGCGGGGTGAGGCCGATTTCGGTATCAACATGATGAGCGGCCAGCACCCGGACATCGAGTTCGTCTCCCTGGTACAGGAGCACTTCGTGCTGGCCTGCCGCAGGGACCACAAGCTGGCGAACCGTGAGGCCGTCACCTGGACAGAACTGGCCGACTACCGCCTGATCGGCGTAGGCCGGCTTAGCGGTAACCGGATGCTGCTGGACCATGCCCTGTCCGGGCTCAACCTGCGGCCCAAGTGGTTCTACGAGGTTCAGCATCTGTCCACCTCGCTGGGCATGGTCGAGGCCGGGCTGGGCGTGTCGGCCATGCCCAGCCTGGCCATGCCCAGCGCCGACCACCCGACGCTGGTCAGCGTGCCGCTGATCGAACCCCAGGTAACCCGTACCCTTGGTTTGGTCTACCGCAGAGGGGCGTCGCTGTCGCCGGCAGCGGAGAAGTTCGTGTCGATCCTGCTGGACAAGTGGCCCAACCGCTGAACGAAATGCCTTGCTTCCGGCTCGGCACGGCGCAGGGGAAATACAGGCTGAGTTCATGGTTCACTCCCCGCCCAGGCCCAGCTTGTTGGGGCGGCGCTTCTCGATTGCAAACTTGAGCAGTGCCGCGCTGCGGAACAGGCCATGGGCAAACTTGCCATAGGGCAGCGTGATGAACAGCGCCATCACCGTCCCCAGGTGAAGCGCCAGCACGATCGCCATCGCGGCGGTATCACGCAGGCCCAGCAAGGCAAGGCCTGTGGCGCTGACCAACAGCAGAAGCAGAATGAAGGCCCGGTCCATGAGGCGCTGGGCCACATCGCCCTGCTCCGGCGCCCTGCGCAGGTTCAGCGCCAGCAACCCGGCAGGCCCGACAATCAAGCCAATTCCGCCCAGGGTTCCGAGCAACACCGGTGCGCTCAGCAGCGGGTACGGCGCCTGCTGGCCCAGCAGATAGTGATACCCGGTGGCGACCACCGTGGCGGCAAAGCACAGCATGAAGCCGTAGAAGGTGAAGTGATGGAAGCGACGGCGCCAGAGCGTGTAGCGATCATCGGCGTTGTTGCAACCTTGGCCGTGCCCGCCGTCCAGGTATTTCAGGGTCAACGCCGCGCTTGATGCCTCAAGCACAGCCCCTTTTGCCGGTTGCGCCAGCGCCTCGGCAGGCGAGACCGAACGCCAGAAGCGACGTACCGCCACCGCCAGAGCCAAGCCTGCAGCGACAAAGACGCTACCGAACATCAGCGCCAGGGTGTTGTGCGGGAAGATCGCATAGAAATTGCCCGCCAGCCGACCAGGTAGCAGCGTGCCATTGACCCACAACGCCAGCAGCAGAAACAGCGACAAGGCCACTGCCAAGGCACTGGCAACATAGGCGCCGTTGTGCCGATACAGCCGGCCGAACAGGGCCGGCCATGCGTACTCGGCGTAGGTCTGCCCGCGCACCTTGGCCATTGCCTGCGGCACGTTGACGGCGAATTCGTGGGGCTGAGCGTACTGGCAGGCATGCAGGCAAGCGCCGCAGTTGTGGCACAGGTTGGCCAGGTAATGGATGTCGGCCTTGCCGAACTCCAGCCTGCGGGTCATTGCCGGGAAAACTGCGCAAAAGCCCTCGCAGTAGCGACAGGCGTTGCATATCCGCATTTGCCGGTTCACTTCCTGCTCCTCGACGTTCAACACCGGGATCAGTTCGAGGGCCGACCCGGCGGCATCAGGCTGGCGTGGTTCAGGCAGTTGCGCAGTCATGGCTCTTCTCTTTTTCTGGATGTTCGTAACCCGCCGCCGCAGCAGCGCTGGTTCCGGCGATACGGCCGAAGGCGGTGCCGATGGACATGCCGACGCCTGCGGTGTAGCCCTTGCCCAGTACATTGCCCGCCATCATTTCACCGGCAACGAACAGGTTCGGGCTGGGACGCCCGTCGAAATGAACGGCGGCGGTTTCATCGGTGCGCAGCCCCAGGTAGGTGAAAGTCACGCCAGGGCGCAGCGGGTAGCCGTAGTAGGGGGGCGTATCGATCGGGCGCGCCCAGTGGCTTTTCACCGGTTCCAGGCCAACGGTGTGGCAGTCGTCCAGCCGTGTGTGGTCGAAAGTGCCCACCTGGCAGGCTCGGTTGTAGGCATGTACGGTTTCGAGGAAGGCCTGCACAGGCAAACCGAGCAGGCCGGCCAACGCCTCAAGGCTATCGGCGGTGGCGCCCGGGAAAACCGGTGGCATGAAGCGCCCGAGGGCTTTCCGGTCGATGATCGAAAACCCGACCTGCCCTGGCTGATGCGCCACCAGGCGCCCCCAGATGGCATAGCGCTTGGGCCAGAAATCCTCGCCTTCATCGTAGAAGCGCTGGCCGTCGCGGTTGACCACCACGCCCAGCGACACACAATCGATGCGCGTGCAGATGCCGCCGTCGTATAGCGGTGCGCGGGCATCGATCGCCACCATATGTGCCTGGGTCGGGTCGCCAATCGTGTCGGCGCCCTGTTCGATCATGCGGCGCAACAGCGCACCATCATTGAAACGCGTACCACGGATAAGGAAGTTGTCCGAAGGCCACTCCCCTCGCTCGTTCTGCCCCCACGCCTCGCGCAACCACTCACGGTTGGACTCGAAGCCGCCGGCGGCAAGCACACAGGTACGCGCCTCGATGCGCTCGGCAGGCAGGTGTCGCCCCTGAACCTCGCGCGCAGGCACATGGGCCGCAACGAAGCGTCCGTCCTGCAGTTCTATGTCGGCTACGGGGGCGTCGTAGCGTATCTGTACGCCAAGGTTTTCGGCGCTGCGGAAGTAGGCATTGACCAGCGCCTTGCCGCCGCCCATGAAGAAGGCATTGGTCCGTGCGGTGTGCAGCGCACCTGACAATGAGGGCTGGAAATGCACGCCATGCCGGCGCATCCACCCGCGACAGCTGGAGGATGCGCGAATCACCAGGCGCGCCAGCTTTTCGTCGGTCTGGCCACCGGTGACCTTCAGCAGGTCCTGCCAGAACTCCTCTTCCGGGTACGCCTCGAGCAGTACGTCCTGGGGGCCATCATGCATGCACCGCAGGTTACGCGTGTGTTGTGAGTTGCCACCACGCCAGGCGCGGGGTGCGGCCTCGAGCAGCAGCACGCTGGCTCCGGCCTCTCGCGCCATCAGCGCGGCACAGAGGGCGGCATTGCCCCCTCCGATGACTAGCACATCGATCATTTCGCCTCCAGATCACGAAGAGCCGAATGTTCGGCTGCTCCTCGTGACCAGGGACTTTAATGAGAGCCTGGAGGGCGCGAAACGCGATCGTCGAGGGGAGGCATTCAGTTTTTCTAAAGGGGCTGGAAGAGTGAACTCAGAATCCAGGTCAAAGCAGCCGGGCCCCAGGCCATCGGCCCTGTTCCACCAGATCCCGAGCGACCTCCTGCAGTACGATCCGCGTTGCCAACGCTGCCGGCGAGAGCTCGTCATCGGTCAGGCTGACAATTACGTTGCGACGCTGCGCCTGTGCTTCATCGATGGCAAACACGCGCAGGCCCGCCTGATGCGCCCGGGCCACCGTCGCGCCGGGCTGGATGGTGGCGGCATGGCCCGCACACACGCAATCCATCAACAGCGACAAACCATCGACTTCCATGACGATGCTGGCCTCCAGCCCTGCCCGCTCGAAAATCGAGCGCAACGTCGTTCGCAGACCGTGTTGCGTGCTTGGCATAACCAACGGCAGCGTCGCGATCTGTTGCAACGTGAGCGACTCGCCCCAGCCGTCCTTGACCAGTGGCGCGGGAACCAGCACGAACAGCCGCTCCGTCAGAAGCGCCCGTACCTCCAGCCGCGGCCCCGTCTCTGCCTGGAACAGCACCGCCAGGTCGAGGTGCCGGGCATTGAGTTGGTTCATCAGATAACCAGACAGCATTTCCACCAGGTGCAGCCGGATGTCGGGATAGCGTTCGCGCATCCTGTCGATCAACGCCAAGCCAAGGATCGATGCAGTGGTCGGTGCCAGCCCCACGCTGGCATAGCCGCTCATGCGACCACTTTGTGCCGCCAGGACAGCATGCTCCGCCTGACGAAGCGCCAGGCGCGCATGGTATTCGAAGGCCAGCCCGGCCGCCGTCGGCGCGACGCCGGTGCTCGAACGTGTCAAAAGCCGGGTACTCACCTCGCTCTCCAGCTTCGACAACTGCTGGCTCAAAGCCGAGGCGCCAACCCCTAGCTCGACCGCAGCCCTGCCAAGGCTGCCGTACTCCAGAACACTCAGGAAATAGCGAAGCTGACGTAACTCCATGCGAATCTCTTTCAACGATGGGGGCGGGCCTGGAGCATGTTAAACGTATTTGCACAGCCTTGATCGACAGAACGCTACCGTGCCTCATCAAGTTGACAGGGACCCTGTGGGAGCGGCCTTGTGTCGCGAAAGGGCTGCAAAGCGGCCCCAGGTTTGATGCGCAACAGTTGAAATTGCTGGGGCTGCTTTGCAGCCCTTTCGCGACACAAGGCCGCTCCCACAGGGATCGCGCCAGCTTTGGGAATTGAGCAAGGCCGTTGCTTTCACAAGGTGCGCAGAACAGATCCGGCGGCCTTGCAATACATTCGAAAATCCGTATATTCGAAAAAACATATACAGTGAATACCCCGCCATAGGCACCAACTGCCCGCACCGAGAACACCCATGACTGACTCGCTGACCCCGACCCAGGTCTTCAAATGCCTCGCCGACGAGAACCGCATTCGGATGATGCTGCTGATCACTCGTGAGGAAGAGCTGTGCGTCTGTGAACTGATCTGCGCCCTGGAAGAAAGCCAACCCAAGGTTTCTCGCCACCTCGCACAACTGCGCACCTGCGGCCTGCTTGAAGACCGCAGGCAGGGCCAATGGGTTTACTACCGCCTTCATCCAGAACTGCCCGCCTGGGTACGCGATGTCCTGGTAACCACGCTGGAAGCCAATCGCGAATGGTTGAGCACCAGCGCCAAACGACTGGACACCATGGGTGACCGTCCTCAGCGCGTCGCTGCCTGCTGCTGACCACTGCCGAGAAAAAGGCATTTCTCGCATTGCCTTTCGAACAACTGGATGCCGCCCGGCTCAAGGCCGAGCTGGCGATCATCGGAACGCTCTGACGTTCAGGGAGATACACCATGAGCAAAAGCCGGCTTTCATTCCTCGACCGCTACCTGACGGTCTGGATCTTCCTGGCCATGGGCCTGGGGATCGCTCTCGGCAGCCTGTTCCAGGGGTTGCCAGCGTGGCTGCACAGTCTGTCGGTGGGCTCGACGAACATCCCCATCGCAATCGGCCTGATCGTCATGATGTACCCGCCATTGGCGAAGGTGAAATACGAGGAGTTGCCACAGGTCTTCAAGGACAAGCGCATCCTCGCCCTGTCGCTGATCCAGAACTGGGTGATCGGCCCGGTGCTGATGTTCGGGCTGGCAGTAGTGTTCCTTTCCGACAAGCCCGAGTACATGACCGGCCTGATACTCATCGGCCTGGCGCGTTGCATCGCCATGGTGCTGGTATGGAACCAGATCGCCGGCGGCAATAACCAGTACGTGGCCGGCCTGGTCGCCTTCAACAGCATTTTCCAGATCCTGTTCTTCAGCGTGTACGCCTGGATCTTCCTGGGCCTGCTGCCGCCACTGTTCGGCCTGGAAGGTAGCGTCATCGAGACCAGCTTCCTCGATATAGCCCAATCGGTGCTGATCTACCTGGGTATCCCGTTCCTGGCCGGTTTCCTGACCCGCAAGACCCTGATCAGCCGTAAAGGCGCCACCTGGTACCAGGAGCACTTCATTCCGAAAATCAGCCCGCTGACCCTCGTGGCGTTGCTGCTGACCATCGTTGCCATGTTCAGCCTGAAAGGCGACATGGTGCTGCAACTGCCGCTGGACGTGCTGCGCATTGCCATCCCGCTGACCATCTATTTCGTGGTCATGTTCTTCATCAGCTTCTGGATGGGCAAGCTGCTGGAGGCCGACTACCCCCGCACCACTGCGCTGGCCTTCACTGCGGCAAGCAACAACTTCGAACTGGCCATTGCGGTGGCCATCGCCACCTTCGGCCTCGCCTCGCCGGTCGCGTTTGCCACCGTCATCGGGCCCTTGGTGGAAGTGCCGGTACTGATCTCGCTGGTTGGCGTGGCCTGGTGGCTCAAGCGTCGCTGGTTCGATCAGCCATCGGGTGCCTTTTCCCAGGAGTGAAACCATGACCGAACACCCCATTCCCAACATCGACAACGACCTGGTCGATCTGCCGACAGCCGAGAAACTGGCGATCGCGCAGCAGTCCACCCACAAGCCTCGCATCCTGCTGCTGTACGGCTCGACCCGCGAACGCTCCTTCAGCCGCCTGCTGACCGAAGAAGCCGCCCGCCTGCTGGAGCACTTCGGTGCCGAGACGCGAATCTTCAACCCGTCCGGGCTGCCATTGGCGGATGACGCGCCGGATGACCATCCGATGGTCAAGGAGTTGCGCGACCTGGTGCTGTGGTCGGAAGGCATGGTCTGGTGCTCCCCGGAACGTCATGGCGCGATGACTGGTGTGTTCAAGTCGCAGATCGACTGGATCCCCCTGAGCATGGGCGCCGTACGGCCGACCCAGGGCAAGACCCTTGCGGTCATGCAGGTATGCGGCGGTTCGCAGTCGTTCAACGTGGTCAACCAGTTGCGCGTGCTTGGCCGCTGGATGCGCATGTTCACCATCCCCAACCAGTCGTCCGTACCCAAGGCCTACCTGGAGTTCGACGAAACGGGCCGCATGAAACCGTCCCCGTACTACGACCGTGTCGTCGATGTCATGGAAGAGCTGGTGAAGTTCACCCTGCTGTTGCGCGACCGCGCCGACTACCTCGTCGACCGCTACTCCGAGCGCAAGGAGTCGGCCGAGGAACTGTCCAGGCGTGTCAATCAACGATCCATCTGAAGTCACAACTCGAGAACAAGACCATGGCAATCAAAGTAGGCATCAATGGGTTTGGCCGTATCGGTCGCCTGGCGCTGCGCGCGTCCTGGGGCTGGCCGGAATTCGAATTCGTCCAGATCAATGACCCGGCCGGGGACGCCGAGACCCACGCCCACCTGATCAACTTCGATTCGGTCCACGGCCGCTGGCAGCGTGAAGCCGGGGCAGAAGGCGACTCGATGGTGATCGAGGGCAAGCGCATCAAGGTCACCGCGAACAAGACGATCGCCGACACTGACTGGTCGGGCTGCGACCTGGTCATCGAGGCCAGCGGCAAGATGAAGTCGGTAGCGGTGCTCCAGGCCTATCTGGATCAGGGCGTCAAACGCGTGGTGGTCTGCGCTCCGGTGAAGGAGAAAGGCGCGCTGAACGTGGTGATGGGCGTCAACCAGCACCTGTTCGACCCGGCGCAGCACCGTATCGTCACCGCCGCTTCCTGCACCACCAATTGCCTGGCCCCGGTGGTCAAGGTGATTCACGAGAACCTGAGCATCCGCCACGGCTCGATCACCACCATTCACGACCTCACCAACACCCAGAGCATCCTCGATACACCACACAAGGACCTGCGTCGTGCCCGTGCCTCAGGCATGAGCCTGATCCCGACCACCACGGGTTCGGCTACCGCAATCGCCGAGATCTTCCCTGAGCTGCGCGGCAAGCTGAATGGTCACGCTGTGCGTGTACCGCTGGCCAACGCCTCGCTCACCGACTGCGTGTTCGAGGTGGAACGTGAGACGACGGTTGACGAGGTCAATGCGCTGCTGAAAGCCGCTGCCGAAGGGCCGCTCAAGGACATCCTGGGCTACGAAGAACGCCCTCTGGTGTCCATCGACTACCGCACCGACCCACGGTCTTCGATCATCGACGCGCTGTCCACCATGGTGGTCAATGGCACCCAGTTGAAGATCTATGCCTGGTACGACAACGAGTGGGGCTACGCCAACCGTGCAGCTGAACTGGCACGCTTGGTCGGCACGGCGGAGTAACCGGCAATCATGAAGGCGTTGTCAGCCCTGCCTGCACAAGTGCGTCAGTACCTGCTGGTTACCGGCAACTACTGGGCCTTCACTCTCACCGACGGCGCATTGCGCATGCTGGTGGTACTGCACTTCCATTCGCTGGGCTACACGCCGCTGCAGATTGCGGCGCTGTTCCTGTTCTATGAAGTGTTCGGCGTGATCACCAACCTGGTGGGCGGCTACCTCGGCGCCCGCCTGGGGCTCAACCGCACCATGAACATCGGCCTGGGCATGCAGGTGCTGGCCTTGCTGATGCTCACGGTGCCGGCAGCCTGGCTGACAGTGCCCTGGGTGATGGCGGCACAGGCGCTGTCCGGCATCGCCAAGGACCTGAACAAGATGAGCGCCAAGAGCTCCATCAAGCTTCTGGTGCCGGACAGCCAGCAAGGCACCCTGTACAAGTGGGTAGCCATTCTCACCGGCTCGAAAAACGCGCTAAAGGGCGTGGGGTTCTTCCTTGGTGGTGCCCTGCTCGCCCTGCTCGGCTTCACCCTGGCGGTGCTGGCGATGGCGGCGGTATTGGCGTTGATCTGGATCGGCAGCCTGATCCTGCTGAAGAAGGACCTGGGCAAGGCCAAGGCCAAACCGAAGTTCCGCGACATGCTGTCCAAGAGCCGGGCCATCAACATTCTCTCGGCCGCACGGCTGTTTCTCTTTGGCGCCCGTGACGTCTGGTTCGTCGTGGCATTGCCGGTGTACCTGAGCACGGCTTTTGGCTGGGACTTCTGGCTGGTCGGCGGCTTCCTGGCTGCATGGATAATCGGCTACGGCATCGTCCAGTCGCTTGCGCCCCACATCACTGGCAAGAAACGCGGCCATGTGCCTGACGGTCGCGCAGCCTTCATCTGGGCGATTGCCCTTGCCGGGCTGCCGGCGCTTATCGCCCTGGGCCTGTCGGCAGGCTGGTCGGCGCAGGTGGTGCTACTGAGCGGGCTGATGCTGTTCGGCGTGCTGTTCGCCGTGAATTCGTCGCTGCACAGCTACTTGATCGTCAGCTATGCCAAGGAAGACGGGGTATCGCTGGATGTAGGCTTCTATTACATGTCCAACGCGCTAGGGCGGCTGGTCGGTACGCTGCTTTCCGGTTGGGTATTCCAGGCTTACGGGCTGGGAGCCTGCCTGTGGATCTCCACAGTATTTGTTTTGCTGGCTGCCCTGATTTCTATCGCATTGCCAAGGCATGCTGCCGGGGTGCTCCAGGCTAGCGAAGAGGAAAAGGTAAAGGGGTGATCCACAGCTGCCCACAATCGATCCTTGGCTGCCGGTGAGCCGAACAGCAATCTTTGTAGGAGCGGGCGCGCCCGCGAAGAATCAAACGCGAAGACTGGCACCGGCTACGCCGGTGTTCGCGGGCACGCCCGCTCCCACAGAGCGCGTACACATCGCCCGTTTCTCGCCTAACCACCTCCGGTAACTGCACGATCGATTCCCCAGGCCTGAGCCATCAGACGGCAACCTGCCTTTACGCATGGGACAGCGTCGCACACCGTGCTGACGGTGTTCGCCCACAGCATGATGGGCACCGTTCAACCCGCCTACCCTGCCTCCCTGCCAAAGGCGTAATCCTTGAAAACTGACAACCCGGTCCCATGGGAGCACTGTACATGCCTATCGACTTCAGGCCCGCTCAAGCCTCGGACGCGCACGATATTGCGCGCTTCTTTCAACTGACATCGGAGGGCATGGCCGATTACATATGGAGCAAGCTTGCCGCACCTGGGGAAGCATTGCTGAGCGTCGGTGCGTCTCGCTATGCCAGAGAACAGGGCGACTTTTCCTACAAGAACTGCCTGATGGCCACTTTCGAAGGGCGCGTCATCGGCATGATGCATAGCTATGCCTTGCGCGAGACCCCTGACAGGCCTGTCGAGACAGACCCGGTCCTCGCGCCTTATTCCGACATGGAAATACCCGACACCTTGTACATATCCAGCCTGGCCCTGGATGAGGCCTGGCGCAGCCAGGGGCTGGGCGTCCAGTTTCTTCGCCACGCCCAGCAGCGCGCCGAGGAGTCGGGCCTGAATGGGCTATGCCTGATCGATTATGCAGAAAACCACGGTGCACGCCGCTTCTACGAACGTCACGGTTTTCAAATTGTTAAAACCTGCCAGATCGTTCCCCACCCGATGCTGGGCGTAACCGGTGAAGCCTATTTGATGTATCGCCCTAACCACAAACTGCTCGAGAAAAAACCATGAACAAGAAACTGACCGTGTTCCGCGAACTGGATATCCAACCGATACGCGACCTTCCCTTTTTTGAAGAGGTGGTGGAAGGCACCCCTCATACGCTGACGTCCAAGTACTATCACGATGAACAGCAAGGCCGCATTTCCGGAGAATGGGAAGCCAGCACCGGAGCGTGGCGCATCGACTACAAGGTTTGGGAGTTCTGCCATGTCCTGAGTGGATGCTGCGTCATCGAGCTTGAGGGTTGCGCCCCCATCAAACTGGCCGCTGGCGACACGTTCATCATCGAACCGGGCGCCAAGGGCAAATGGACCGTGCTGGAAGACATGAAAAAGAACTTCGTGATCCTCTTGCCAGCGAACTAGGCACGGCAGGCCACAACAGCCCTCTGCCTCACGGCTGCGCTGTCGCGCATGGAACAGAGCCTTTGTGGGAGCGGCCTTGTGTCGCGAAAGGGCCGCAAAGCGGCCCCAAGCAGGTAAAGAATCAGCGTAACCGCCTCGGCGGGATCAGTCGTCGTGGCGGTGTTTGTTGCGCCAGCCGTAGTGATTGCCACGGTCGTGGCGGTGACGACGCCAGCCCCGATCGTCGTCATCGTCGTCATAATCACGATAGCGATGCCCGCTTTCGTCATCGTATTCCCGGCCCATGTGGTTGCCCAAGGCACCACCCACACCGCCACCGGCTGCTGCGCCGATCATGCTGCCAGTGGTGCCGCCCATCTGGCGACCCACCACGTTACCGCCAGCTGCACCCAGTGCGCCGCCGATAGCCGCCTCGCCACGGCTGTGCTTGTCGGCACCCACCGCACCACCGGCCGCGCCACCCAGGCCCGCGCCGATTGCCGAGCCGGTGCTGCCGCCGATCGACTGGCCGACGACCGAGCCCAATACTCCACCCAATGCGCCACCTATACCTGCTTCGGTATTGCCGCCTGCCGACGCAACGCCGCTCAGCAGGCCAAGTGACAACAAGAGAATCGAGGAGTACTTCATATGTGAAAGCCTCAGAGGGATACGGAGGCGATCCTGAGGCTCTGCACAGGGCCTTACAATGGAAATCCGACGAGTGACACGACTTGGAAAAATTCTCCAAGTTACTGTTTTCCCAACGGAAACTTTAGGGATTTTCGCTGGTCACAGGCTGTTTGCGAAAGGCCTTTCCAGTGATGGAGAGGCCTTTTGAAGTTCTGATCGCGCTGGATGCTACCTGCTGGCCTGGTAGGAGCGGCCTTGTGTCGCGAAAGGGCTGCGGAAGCAGCCCCAGCAACTTATGCATCTGCGCCGAAACCCTGGGGCTGCTTCGCAGCCCTTTCGCGACACAAGGCCGCTCCTACACAGCGACAAGTCCTGCCCCGTCAGCCGTGCCTGTCCTCCAGACACACTACCCTTCTGCCCCAAAGCTTGCGTAACCCAAACCACTGGATCAACAAGGTGAAAAGTGCGCCGAGCAAAGCCAAGGCCATGTCCTTTTGCGCATCCCAAGGGTCTTGCTGGGTCGCGAGAAAGGCTTGTGCCCGGTCATCGCCCAGGTATTGGCCGCCTATCCACTCCAGCAGTTCGTACAGCGCCGATGTCGCAAGCACGAAAGAAACAGCGCACAACGCCAACCAGCCGCCCCGCAAAAGGGCCTGGCGCTGGAGCAGTTCCCTGATCGGCAAGACGAACAGAAGGCCGTAGCTCAGATGCACCAGACGATCGAACTGGTTGCGTTGCCAGCCCATCCAGGCATTCAGAGAGTGATCGGTAAGCGCACGCAGCCAAGCGTCATAGGGAACCTTGGCATAGGTGAAATGCGCGCCTAGCTCATGAATCGCCAGCATCACCACGATTGCCAGGTAGGCATGCCACGAAAAGCGCCAATACCGGCTGGTTGCAGCCAAGGTGAGCAGGAGTGCCAGCGGCAAAACGTTTTCCAGCCACCAATCTGCACGGTCATACGGCGCAACCCCCGAAGCAAGCACCATCAACGTGGCCGATGCCAGCACACCCGCAACCTGCCTTGGTGTGGCCGACGGGGCAAAGCTTGTTTGCGACGCTGGATTATTGTTCATGGCTTTACGCTCGGCTTGAGCACGGTTGAGCCTGACAGGGCAGCTAAAGTTTCCTCCGGTAGCTGTTTTCAGCTGATGCCATGTCACCCCCAACGACTTCGTTACGTTGGCTGGGGCCGGTGGCACTGAAACTTGCCACTGGATGATTCCAGCTGAACTTTACCTCCCCCCTTGGCTTCCCCTGCATAGACCACCCGGACCCGCCACTGCAGGAGATGAACCAATGAGAGCACTGACATATCACGGAAGCCAGGACGTCAGGGTCGACAATGTCCCCGACCCGATCATCCAGGACGAGGACGACATCATCCTCCGGGTCACCGCTACCGCCATCTGCGGCTCCGACCTGCACCTCTACCATGGCAAGATTCCACAGACCGAGCCGGGTGATATCTTCGGCCACGAGTTCATGGGCATCGTCGAAGATACCGGCCGCGGGGTGACCAACCTGCAGGTCGGTGACCGCGTAGTGATTCCCTTCGTGATCGCCTGCGGCAGCTGCTTCTTTTGCCAACTCGACCAGTTTGCCGCTTGCGAAACCACCAACACCGGCCGCGGTGCAATCATCAACAAGAAAGGCATCCCGCCCGGGGCCGCACTGTTCGGCTATAGCCATCTGTATGGCGGCGTGCCCGGCGGCCAGGCGGATTTCGTGCGGGTGCCCAAGGCCAACGTCGGCCCGTTCAAGGTGCCTACCGCCCTGCCGGACGACAAGGTGCTGTTCCTCTCGGATATCCTGCCAACAGCCTGGCAGGCCGTTACCAATGCGCAGGTCGGCCCCGGCTCGACAGTAGCCATTTATGGCGCCGGGCCAGTCGGCCTGCTGAGCGCAGCCTGCGCGCGCATGCTGGGCGCCCAGACCATTTTCATGGTCGACGACAATGACTACCGCCTGGCGTTCGCTCGCGACGCCTACGGTGTGGTGCCGATCAACTTCGAGCAGGATGATGACCCGGCCGACAGCATCATCCGCCTGACCCCAGGCATGCGCGGCGTGGACGCCGTCATCGACGCGGTCGGTTTCGAGGCCAAGGGCAGTACCACCGAAACAGTACTGACCACGCTGAAGATCGAGGGCAGCAGCGGCAAGGCGCTGCGCCAGAGCATCGCCGCGGTGCGCCGGGGCGGCGTGGTCAGCGTGCCTGGAGTCTATGCGGGTTTTATCCACGCCTTCATGTTCGGTGATGCCTTCGACAAGGGCCTGACGTTCAAGATGGGCCAGACCCACGTGCAGAAATTCCTTCCTGAACTGCTCGAACATATCGAGGCCGGGCGCCTGGAACCGGAACTGATCGTCACCCACCGTCTGGCCCTGGAAGAAGCGGCGTTGGGTTACAAGTTGTTCGACCAGAAGCAGGACGACTGCCGCAAGGTCATCCTCGTGCCGGGCGCTGCCGCCGGTACATTGGGACCTGACCATGCATTCGGGGGGATACAGCGATGATCGAACTGCCCATGACTCATTGAATTAGCAGGGAACCTGTGGGAGCGGCTTTAGCCGCGAACACCGGCGCAGCCGGTGCCATGCACCGCGTTGAATTCTTCGCGGCTAAAGCCGCTCCCACAGGTTACGCGGACCGCTTGCGTTGCGTTTCATCACGAGCTGTTTTCTGCGCAGTGGAATCATGGGACGTGCCAGTTGACCCATCAGGACGCTGCGCATCATTGTCCCGTTCCTCTTCACCTTGGGTTCCGCTGCGAGGTGTCTCCGATCCTTTCTTCATTTCCCCTCCTACCCCTTGCTATGTTCAGGCGACGACGGCCCGGTACCGCGTTTGATTCCACGCGGTCCAAGCACGCCCCAGATGGCAAGGCCGACAATGGGCAGCGCCAACAGCAACAGTGCCCACATCGCCTTCGTCACATCGCTCTTGTCACTGCGGAAAACACTGACGATGGCCCACAGATCGAGCAACACGATGATCGCCGCAACAGCGATCCAGAAATAGGTCACAGGCTCGGTCATGATCACTTCTCCTCCGGTTGTTCCGGCAGCAGCGCGTGGCCCGCGCTACCACCCTCCTACCCAGAGGAAGCCAGCAAGCGGAACAAAGTTCAGGAAGCTTTCCCCGCCATTGATCGGTGGCACAAGCAATGAACCAATCCCCCAGGAAACACGTCCACCACAAGACAACGCACGAGTGACTATCCATGACGACCGACCCCGTACTCGAGGCCCTTGATTACCTCAAGGCCCACAAGCTGGTACTGACCACCGCAGAATCCTGCACGGCCGGGGCCATGGTTGCGCTGCTGGCAGCAGTGCCGGGGACCGGTGAGGTACTGGAAAGCGGCTACGTGGTGTACTCGCCCAGTGCCAAGAAACGCCTGCTCGGCGTCAGCCCACAGACTATCGAACGCTACGGCCTGACCAGCGAGGCGGTAGCCTGGGAGATGGCGCTCGGCGCCTTGAAAGACAGCGACGCCACCGTCGCCATCGCCAGCACGGGTGTTGCCGGGCCGGAGCCGCAGGGTGCCATCGCCCCGGGCACGGTGTGCTTTGCCTGGGCCTTTGCCGGCGAGCCCTTGGCCGTGTTCACTCGCAGCCAGCGCTTTTTTGGCGAGCGCGCGGAGGTAATCCGCCAAGGCGCGCTCTACGGGTTGTCGCACCTGGCCCATTACCACCAACGCTGGCTGCGCGGTGAGCGCGCCTGAGGGCTACGTGAGGGGCTACGAGCATGGACGAAGACGAGCTGGCTTCAAGGCACCACCCCGTCGAAGAAGACATGCGAATGCAGCAGCGGGTCTGGCGTTTCGAACGGGTGGGATGGTACGCGCTGGTGCTGGTAGTGCTGCTGGGCCTGGCCGGGTTGTTCGGCAACGGTCCGCTCAGTGACGCCCAGGTCATGAGTGAGGACGGCCGGGTGCATGTGGAGTATCAGCGCCTCAGCCGCAGCGGCACCACCGACAACCTGCGCATCACGGTTCGCGGTACTGCCGGGGAGCCTGTGATGTTGCTGCTCGGGGGGACCCTGCTACGCGAAGCCAGCATCGAAACGCTGCAGCCAGAGCCGCAAGTGTCGCGTTCCCATGGCAGGTCGCTTCTGCTCCAGCTCGGCACCAGCAAAGAGGGTATCGCCACCCTTTACCTGACCCTGCGCAGCGAATACGTCGGTACTCTCGAAGGTGTTGTCAGCGCGGGCCCGGACAGCACAGTGCATTTCTCGACCTTTCTTTACCCATAGGAGCGCGCCATGGACTCCATTCTCCGTGCGACAGGCATGTACATCGCGCTGATGCTGCTGTTTCGCGTGGCTGGCAGGCGCTCGCTGGCAGACTTGACCACCTTCGACTTCGTCCTGCTGCTGATCATCGGCGAAGCAACCCAGCAGGCATTGCTCGGCGAGGACTTCTCGTTCACCAACGCCATGCTGGTGATCGCCACGCTGATCGTCCTGGATGTCGGCCTTTCGCTGGCCAAGCTCAACTCCAGGCGCCTGGCCCGGCTGGTCGACGGCCACGCGACACTGGTCGTGGACCATGGGCGCTTTCTCCACCACCGAATGCGGCGGGCGCGGCTGACCGAAGACGACATTCTCGAATCGGCGCGGGACAGCCAGGGCATCGAAAGCGTCGGGCAGATCAAGTTCGCCATCGTCGAGCGCAACGGCAAGATCTCGATCATCCCGCAGGAGTGACCCTGCCGGGCCGGTGCAACCTGCGTGGTTCCTTGCGGGTGCAGCCTTCGCGAAACCAGTACGTTGATCATCCGCTTTGAACCTTGGCGCGCGGGCCCTACTCCATCGAAGGCAATCGTGATTTTTCCAGCCCCTAAGAGGTGTTGCATGAACGCTATCGATTTGTTGATCCAGGACCATGAGCTGGTGAAGAAGCTGCTGGAGGAACTGTCCTCCACCACTGAGCGCGCAGTGAAGAAGCGCGCCGAGTTGCTCGAACGCATCAAGCAGGAAGTAAGCATCCACACCGCCCTGGAAGAAGAGCTCCTGTACCCGGCCATCAAGCAGGCCGGCGGCAAGGAAGAAGCGAAGATGTATTACGAAGCCAAGGAAGAGCACCGCACCGTCGACTCGCTGGTGTTGCCGGACCTGCTGCAAACCGAGACCGGTACCGTCGAGTTCGCCGGGCGGGTCAAGGTGATGAAGGAACTGTTGGAACACCATATCGAGGAGGAAGAAAGCGAGCTGTTCCCGACCGCCCGCAAGCTGCTGGGCAAGCAGGAACTGGATGAGCTCGGCCAGGCCATGGAAGCGCAGAAGAAACTGCTCAAGGGCGAACAGCGTGCCGCGTGATGGAGGCCTGGATCGACTTTCTTGAATGGCCCGCCATGGTCCTGACGGTACTTGCCGCCTGGTGCATCGGCTCACGGCGCCCAGGCCGGCGCAAGCTGGGTTTCTGCTGCTTCATTGCCAGCAACGTGCTGTGGGCCGCCTGGGGGTGGCAGGCGCAAGCCTGGGCGCTGATCCTCCTCCAAGGCTGCCTGTGCGCCATGAACCTGCGAGGCTGGAAGAAAAACACTGCCGTGGAGTCGGGTTGAAAGCCCGGTTCCATGCCTGAAAGCCCAACGGCGAGGAGCCAGACCATGATCGAACCCAACACACCCGACCCGTACGTGGACGAAGTACCCCACAACCCAGGCGAGCCTGTGCCTGAACAGGAACAGGAGCAGGAAGCGCCCGACTGGCCCGAAGGCCAGGTGCCGCCGGAGGAGCAGTCCGACGGCTGAGGCTCACCTAACGAGTGGCGTTGCCTGCTTCGCCGGCAATGCCGCTCCCCCAGTCACCCAATCCTGCGCAAGGAGGCAAGTGTCTCATGAGTGATCGCATCATCGCCTTGTTCACCGATACCACACTGTTCGGAGTTTCCGTTCTCAATTTGTTGCTGGCACTGACGGTAGCGCTGCTGACATTCCTCGTGGCGCGGGCGGCCATCAGTTTCATGCTGCATCGGGTCAGGCGCTGGTCCGAGCATGACGGCGCGCTCAGCCAGGTGCTGGCCAAAGTGCTCGCCGGGACCAGCAATTTTCTGCTGTTCCTCGCCTCGCTGCTGGTGGGCCTGAGCATGCTCGACCTGCCCGAGCGCTGGCTGACCCGGGTCGGTAGCCTGTGGTTCGTGGTCGCGGCATTGCAGATCGGGCTGTGGGCCAACCGCGCCATCGGCCTGGGCCTGAGTCGCTACTTCGCCCGGCATCGCACCGACGGCTTGAACCAGGGCAGCGCGCTGGCCACGCTGTCGGCATGGGGCGCGCGGGTGCTGTTGTGGTCAGTGGTGCTGCTGGCAATGCTGTCCAACCTGGGCGTGAACATCACCGCCTTCGTCGCCAGCCTGGGGGTAGGCGGTATCGCCGTTGCACTGGCCGTGCAGAACATCCTCGGCGACCTGTTCGCCTCGCTATCCATCGCCGTTGACAAGCCGTTCGAGGTTGGCGACTTCATCGTCATCGGCCCGCTGGCCGGCACGGTGGAGCACGTGGGGCTGAAGACCACGCGCATCCGCAGCCTGGGCGGCGAGCAGATCGTGATGGCCAACGCCAGCATGATCAGCAGCACCATCCAGAACTACAAGCGCCTGCAGGAACGACGGATCGTGTTCGAGTTCGGCCTGTCCTACGACACGCCAACCGAGGCCGTGAAGAAAGCACCCGCCATTGTCGAGGAAGCGATCAGGGCACAGCAGCAGGTGCGCTTCGACCGTGCCCACCTGCGCGGCTTCGGCAAGGAGGCGCTGGAATTCGAGTGCGTGTATATCGTCAAGGACCCCGGCTACAACCTGTACATGGACATCCAGCAAGCGATCAATTTCCACCTGCTCGAGCGCTTCTCGAAGGTGGGTGCAAAATTCGCCGTACCGGTACGCGCGATCAAGGTCACGGCCTTGCCAGAGGAATCGAAGCGCGGGCCTCAAAGTATTCACGTGGGGTAACCCGCCCCCGTGCATGTCAGCGCTCCAAGCATTCCGTCGCTTTCACGGCACGGCCGTGGGTGATGCAGGCCGAACAGAAGGTGACCAACCCGCAACGGAGTATCGCCATGAAGATCATGAAGCCTCATTCGTTACTGCTCGCGCTGTACCTGGGGGTCAGCGCACCTGTGGTGCTGGCAGCCACCGACATGAACGATCAGCGTGCTCCTGGCACGCAGCCGCATGACAGTGGGCACATGAACGGCCAAGGCGGAGCGACCGGCTCCGGCACGCCTGCGGATGCCATGGGGACGGGCTCTGGCGGCACCGATAGCAATGATACTGACAATACCGGTGGCGATGGCACTACCGACCGATCGGGTAGTGACAGCAATGGATCGGAACGCGGCAACGGGACCGGAGGCTCCGGTGGTTCGGGCTCCAGCGGTAGTTCCGGTAGTTGAAGGTTCGCTCGAACTGCCCTACGGCCGACGACGCGTGCTCAGCTCGATCCAGACTGGTGCATGGTCGCTGGCCTTGGGTTCGTTACGCACCCAGGCATCCACACCAGCCCGCTTCAGGTAAGGCGCGAGTTCGGGGTTGAGCAGCAGGTGGTCGATACGCAACCCGGCGTTGCGGGCCCAGTGGTTGCGGAAATAATCCCAAAAGGTATAGATGCGTTCGTCCGGATACAGATGACGAATGGCATCGACCCAGCCTTGCTGGAGCAGTTTCTGGTAGCACGCACGTGACTCGGGCTGCAGCAGCGCATCCTTCATCCAGGAGCGCGTGTTGTAGATATCCATGTCGGTAGGCACCACATTGAAATCACCCGCCAGCACCGCGGGATGACCACTGTCATGCAGCCCTTTCACATGGGCGATCAGGCTTTCGAACCAGCGGAGCTTGTAATCGAATTTCGGCCCCGGTTGCGGGTTGCCGTTCGGCAGATACAGGCATGCCACCAGCACTCCCTGCACGGCTGCCTCGAGGTAGCGGCTCTGGTTGTCGTCCTCCATGCCAGGCAGGCCACGACGTACTTCCAGCGGTTCGCTGCCCCGCGCCAGAATGGCCACGCCATTCCACGAAGGCTGCCCTTGGTAGAGGCAACCATAACCCGCCGCTTCGAGCGCCTGGCGAGGAAACTGCTGATCCGCCGCCTTGAGTTCCTGCAGGCAGGCGATGTCGGGCTTTTCCCGCTCCAGCCAAGCCAGCAGTGCCGGCAGCCGGCTACGAATGCCGTTGATGTTGAACGTGGCAATCTTCAGCGCTTTCATGCGTTTGGGTCGCTGACGTGGGCCTGCACGGCATCTTCCAGAGCATTTACATGGGCGTCATCGGCCAATGCCTTGAGTGCCAGCCAGTCGTCCCAATCGATGGCGCCATCGTCACGCAGCGCCTCGGCGGTGCGCAGCAGTTCATGGTGGTAGGCATCCGGCGACTCACGGCGGTAACTGATGTCGTCGTACTGGGCGTACCAGGCCTCGAGCTCAGGGATGCTGCGTTCAATGCTCATAAGGGAGCCCTCACGGTGTCCTTTGCATTAAGAGCCTCAACCATGCAGCGACGTTCAAATCCAACGCTGATCGCTGCGTTCAATGATCAAGCGGATCGATATCCTGGATCACTGAGCATCGTTTTTCATTGAATCACCGCGCCGTCACCATTAGCTCCACAAGCAAGATCTGGAGCGGGTACATGGCCTCCCCCATTTTCAACTCAACGAGACAAGGCGCTGATGCAGCGGACCTGGGCGATAGCGTTTCCATCGTTTCGAGCGCAGCCATCGACACCCTGGGGCTTGCACCATGAACTGCGGCTCATTCTGGGTGATCGTTTTCTTCGTGCTCATCAACAACGGCTGCTCGCTGCTGGGCTTCGGTGAAGGCTCGGTGGGAGGTGTGGCGCGGAGTATCGAGTCGCGAACGGAAATCACCATCGCCACCACGCTGCAACGAGCGCAAAAAACCAATGCAGGCGGCCTGCCGCCTGACGATGGGCAACTGCTACCGGCGATATTTCTATTGGTTCGCGCCTGACCCGTCAGCGGATGGGGAGAACAGCACATAACTCATTGAATCAACGGGGACTCTGTGGGAGCGGCTTTAGCCGCGAACACCGGCGCAGCCGGTGCCATGCACCGCGTTGGATTCTTCGCGGCTAAAGCCGCTCCCACAGGGTACGCGTACTGCTTGCGGATTCAGTTCTCTACGCGACAGCGCAGCCCAAAGGACCGGGCGATATCCCACAGAACTGCGCGGGACCTTGTGGGAGCGGGCGCGCCCGCGAAGAGGCCAGATCAGGCGACACATCACTTCGGGCCTTTACCAACCGCCAGCCGAACCGCCCAGAGGCTGCGCATGAAACGAGCTCGCCGCGAACCAGGTTTCCCGGTTCGCGGCGTAATTGAAGCGTTACTCAGGCAATCAGGTAGGAATGCCAGCCAGTCGCCAGACAGGCGCTGGAACCGGTTCGGCCTGGCTGCGTTTGCGTGCCCACTGGGTCAGGGCAGCCATCATGGCAAAGCCAAGCAGGATCAGTACCGGATAAGCCAGCAGCAACTCGGTCAGCGAGTATTTCCAGGCCAGTGGCCGGCCAACGCCCAGCATCGCCGCATACAACCAGGACACACCCGACAGTGCGCCGGAGAACAGTGCGAACATCCGCACGCCAAAATTAAGGTCCAGCAAGTTGCCCGCTTTGAGCAGGGCAGGCAATACATAACGATGCAACAGCATGCCATTGAAGGTCAGCAACATGACAATAATGACCTTCGCTTGAAGTTTCGGATTGGCAAAATAGTTCATACCTTTATCAAGGTAGTCAATTCCAATCACTGCGGCGCCCGTGAGCCACAAGAATATCAGGGCATTGGCCACGGACTTCTGCAAGCTCGTCATATGCTTACTGTCATGCCCGGCCTCTTTATGACCTTTCAACAAGTTCCTGACCATCTCGGCGTCACTGGCGAATACCAGGCCGATGGCAATGCAACAGGCCAGTAAATGAACGTAAATCACCGACAACCGCACCAGCTCCATGGATTCTTTCTGCCCGAACAGGCTAATAATTGTATTAATCTCCACGACGTTTTCTCCACGTAATGCGTTAGCGCTAGATGACCTTGCAATAGGCGTGCGAACGATTTAATCGCAGCGGCAAAGCCAAATTCGAATCGTTAAATGAAAAAGCAGATCATTATTCAATACACACGGTGGCTCACCCGAAGAGCCTCGGTTGGGCATGGCATTGCTCCACTATTCAGGAAAAAAAAAGCCCCATGAGCATCCCTGCGATGCCGATGAGGTTGAACGTCCATAAGTTCTGGGGGAAAGGCGCGAGGTGCAATCACATTGAAGGCACCTGCTGGCAAATAGGAGTCAGCGTCGCCCAAATCGTTCATTTCTCAAGCAAAACGACCGACAGGCGGTACACTAAATCAAGTTAGTTAGTTTGCTAAGTTGTTGTAATTTGACCGAGTGGAAAGTTTTATCGGCAACTGGATCCAAACTTCGCAAGTGACTTTGAATGCTCTATTCCGCAGTTTCGCAGATCTCGTTTTGCAGGTGGCCGTGGCTGAAGTGCCATCAGTCAGGCCAAGACCAGACCCATTCCGATCGTCTCGCGCGGCCAGCAGCCCGTCTGTCGCCTTCAGCCTGCCAACACCCTCAAATTTGTCCTGGGTGATGGCAGGCAGCGCAAATACCCTCAATGACTGCCCAATGCCGCAGACGCCACGCGCCCCGGCACCTCCTCATCGATCTGCGCCATGCTCAATCGCGATGTCTCGCGCAGCATGAGCGAGCACACCGCGACCAGTGCCAGTGCCCCCGCGCCATACAGCGCCACGCCCAACGGGTCATGGTTGGTGAGGATCAGGATGGCCGTGGCGATGCTCGATGCGGTGCCGCCGCCCAGCGCGGCGCCAATCTGGTAGCTGGCCGAGATACCCGAGTAGCGCATGCTGCGCGGGAACTGCTCGCCGAGGAAGGCCGGGATAGGCCCTTGGGTCGCGCCCATCAGCAGGCCGGTCAGGCTGTAGGCGCACAAGGCGAAGGCGAAGCTCTTCATGCCCACCAGGGAAAAGAACACGAACAGCCCCACGGCCATTGCCACTGCGCCAAAGCACATCACCGTGCGCCGCCCCAAACGGTCCGACAGGTAGCCGAACAACGGTGCCGACAGCACGATGGCGACCGACATCGCCAGGTCGAACATCAACGCCTCGGTACTGCCGAAGCCCACCTGCGTGGCGTAAGTCAGGAAGAAGGTGCTGCCGATGTAGGCGATGGTGCAATAACCGAAGGCGATCCCGGTGCACAGCAACAGCTGCCGCGGACGTTGGCGCAGGGCCGCGGCCAACGGTGCATGTACAGGTTTGGTCACAGGCGTGGTGGCCGCCGCCGGTGCCTTCAGGCGCGCGTACAGGCCGATTAGCACCAAGGTACCGCCCAGCCAGAACGGGATGCGCCAGGCGAAATCGACCAGGTTGTCGTCAAAGGCCGCGCTGACGATGGCGAACACCCCAGCCCCGAGGATGCCACCCACGCCAATCCCCATGCTTGTGAAGCTACCCCACAGCCCGCGCCGCCCCGGTGGCGCAGACTCGATGCCGAACAGCGCGGCACCACCCCACTCCCCGCCAGCCGCAAAGCCCTGGACCAGGCGCAGCAGCACCAGCAGGATCGGCGCGGCCACGCCGACGCTGGCATGGCCGGGCAGGCAGCCGATGAGGAAGGTGCTCATGCCCATCAGCAGCAAGGTGGCAACCAGTACCTTCTGCCGGCCGATGCGGTCACCGAAGTGGCCGAACACCAGGCCACCCAACGGTCGGGCAAGAAAGCCCGCACCGAAAGCGCTGAAGGCCACCAACGTGGCTGTCAGGTGGTCCATCTGCGGGAAGAACACCTGGGGAAACACCAGTGCGGCGGCGGTGCCGTAGATGATGAAGTCATAGAATTCCAGCGCCGTCCCCAGTCCGGAGACGCAGAAGGTTCGCAAGGCGGAACGGGATGACGCAGGGTGGGAATGTTGCGCATGCATTGTTGTTGTTCTCGTTCAGCGGCGCCGCCTTGAGCTGGCGGCACCGGGTTGGCTCAGAAAGTGTCGAAGCCGGCCTTGGCCAGTTGCACAGGCGTGCCGGCCACGTACTGCAGGGCACAGCGTTCGGTGTCGATGCCGACGCTGAGCAAGGTTTCCCAGCGTTCGGTATCGGGCATGGCCATGTCCGGGTGGAAGCAGATCGGCGCCCTGTCGCCCTCGGCGCCGCACATGGCCTCGGCCCGGGCACGCAGGTCAGCGCTGGCCATCTGGCCGACCACCTGCTCGAGGTGGCCCAGACGGCATTGGGTATCGGCACGGTCGGCGACCTGCTCGCCCAGGCTCAGCTGTGGGTCGAGGAAGTGATTGGTATGCAGCAGCCAGCCGTCTTCCCGTGGCAGGACCAAGGCGGTGCGCGCGGGGCTCAATTCGATGCTGGCCGCGCGCGGGCTGCGGTCCTGGCGGGAGAACACTGTCAGCACGGTGGAGGCACTGACCCGCGCCGAACGAGCAAGCTCGATGGCCTCCTCGACACTGCTGGCCTCCTCCAGCAGACGCCGGGCGATGGCGTGCACCGGCACACCACCACTGTCGTTGTCACTGGTGTGGTGGAGGATATTGAAGTGCAGGCCGAGGCCCGCGCTGTTCACACCAAGCTTGGCGAGCATGCCGAACTCGCAGAACAGCTTGACGTTCATGCCGCGCTCGGTGTGCAGCGCCAGCATCAGGCCATGGGGGCACAGGCTGTCATGCCAATCCCAGGTCTGCAGGGTCTGCGGCGCACGTGCGCCACGGGGTGCATGCACGGTGGTGGAGCATTCGCTGTGGCGGGTTCGGGCCGCCAGTACTTCAGTGCGGGCGTTCAGGCTCGCCAGCTGCCACAGCGGCAGCTCGGCACCGCTGGCCATGCCGGTCACTTCAGCGGCCAGGCCCGGGCTCCAGGCTTCCAGGGCTGCCAAGCTGTTTTCGCCGATGCGCTGCGCCTCACTCAAGGGCACGCCAACCCGCGGGAAAAAGCCCAGGTACAGTGCAGTGGTGGTACGGATCTGCTCGGCGAAGCGCGCACCTATCTGGTGGCCACGCTCGAGGGGGTTGCGGATGTCGCTGACATGGGTGTGGATCTTCAAGGCGGGGAACTCCTGGTACAGGCCGCGGTGGTCAGGCAAGCACCGCTAGCCTAACGAGGCGTCCCCCAATCGATCATCGCCACAACCCGCACAACTTTTGTGCCCCGATGGAAAAACTCAGCCCCGTGCCAGCGCCTGCGCGCCCTGCCCGTGCAGGTGCTCATGCAGCAAGGCAATGAACGCCTGCACCTTGCGGGTATTGCGCCGGTGCGGCAGGTAAAGCACGTGCACCCAGGGGCCGAACGCGCTCAGCGCCCGCCAGTAGCCGGGCATCACCTCCACCAGCTGCCCGTTGGTCAAGTAGGGGGCGGCACACCAGGTGGGTACGAACTGCAAGCCCTGCCCATCGAGCAGGCAGGCCAGCAGGAAGTCGAAGTTATCGCTCACCAGTCGAGGGGTGGGCTGACGCACACGCAGCGTCTGGCCGCCGTGTTCGATCCACCAGAAGCTGCGGTTGAGCAGCGGGTGGCGCAACAGCAGCCAGTCGTGTTGGGCATAGTTCTCCAGAGTGATCGCCTCGCCGTGTCGGGCCAGGTAGGCAGGGCTGGCGCAAAGGATCACGCGGTTCTCGATCAGCGGCTGGGCGATCAGCTCCGGCTGGTCGGTGGGGCCGTCGCGCAGCGACAGGTCGTAGCCGCCATCGATCAGGTCTTCGTTGGCATCGTTGAGGTTGACCTCCAGGCGCACCTGCGGGTGCTCGCGCATGAAGCGGCAACACACCTGGTTGAGAAACGCGGGGCCGAACGACGGTGGCGCGGTAATGCGCAGGGTACCGCGCAGCGCGTGCTGCAACTGCTCCACTTCCTCGGTCACCCGTTGCAGGTGCATCAACGCCTGGCGCGCGCCTTCCAGGTACAAGGTACCGGCCTCGGTCAGCGCCATGCGCCGGGTGGTGCGTTCGAACAGGCGCACGCCCAGTTCGCTCTCCAGGTGCGCAACAGCCTTGGTGATGGCAGACGGCGTCTTGCCCAGCTGCTCGGCCGCACGGCTGAAGCTGCCGTGTTCGGCGGCAGCGACGAAGATGGTCAGGGCCATCATCTTGTCCATGGTTTCTTCCTGTTCGGCACAAACGGTGGGAGTGATGCGAGGGTGGCGAGTATCTGCCCCTCCTATCAAACCCGCAAATGCCGGCGATTTGAATAGGCACGGCAAGGTCCGCTGCTTGCAGCCTGGCAAATACGGGCTCGGGATTCTTTCCTCATCACGAAAAAAGTTGTGCCTGCCCTCGCCTTTATCCGCCCTGGCCCCCCTGGCTAGGCTGCGGCGCCATCACGACAACAACGAGGCACAGCATGAAGCAGCTCCTGAAGATGGCAATCAGCGCCGGCCTGGCCTGCACCTGCATGCCGGGTTTCGCGGCAGTGGACCTGATCCTGCACAACGCCAAGGTCTACACCGCCGAGCCCGGCCAGCCCTTGCAGCAGGCCGTGGCCGTCGAAGGCGAAAAAATCGTCGCGGTAGGTTCCGACCAGGCCGTGCTACGCCTGAAGGCCAAAGGCACCCGGGTCATCGACCTGGGCGGCAAGGTGCTGATGCCGGGCATGCTCGACGCCCACTCGCATGCCATCAAGGGTGGCCTGCAACTGGTGCTGGCCGACCTCGCTGGCGAACAGGTTGCCCTGGACGAACTGGAACGGCGCCTGCGCCAGTGGCGCAGCGACGGCAAGGCCGTGCGCGGCGAGTTCCTTGTCGTCGGTGGTGTAGCGGGCGCCTACTGGAATGACATTCCGGCGCTGGAACAGCGCTTCAACCACGGCGAATGGGCCGAGCAACCGATCCTGTTCGCCGCCAACGACATGCACACCGGCTGGGCCAACCAGGCCATGCTCAAGCGCGCCGCAATCGATGCCGACACCATCGCTGCCCTGCCTGCCGAGGCACGCAACACCATCGGCCAACACCCGGACGGAACACCAAACGGTTTCCTCGCCGATGCCAGCTACTACCCGGTGACCGACCTGCTGCCCGCGCTGCCCCATGCCACCCTGCTGAGCGCAGGGCGCATGGCCCTTGACCATTACAAGCAGCTGGGCATCACCGGCTGGATGGACCCACTGGCCAACGAGCTGCCGGGGGCCGATGTGAACAACCATTCGCTGGGCGTGCTGCCGGTGTACAAGGACCTCTCCGCGCGCGGCGAGCTGACCGCCCACGTCGCCGCCCTGCTGATGGCCGATTCCAGGGCCCGCCCCGCCGACCTGGACGAACTGGACAAGGTACGCCGGCAATTTCTCGGCGTGCACAACCTCACCCTGCCGGGCATCAAGGTGTTTGCCGACGGCGTTGCCGAAGCGCCAGCGCAAACGGCGGCGATGCTCGAGCCCTACAGCAACTCCGGCAAGCACGGCGAACTGCTGCTGGACCCGAAGCACTTTGGCGAGCTGGTCAGTGCCGCCGACGCCCGTGGCTGGCTGGTGCACGTGCATGCCATCGGCGACCGCGCCGTGCGCGAGGCGCTCAATGGCATCGAGCAGGCACGGCGTGATCGCCACAGCGGCATCCCCCATTCCATCACCCACTTGCAGATGGTCAACCCCACGGAATACGCCCGTTTCAAGCAGCTCGACGTGATTGCAGCAATGCAACTGTACTGGGCCAGCGCCGACCAATCGAACATGGAGCTGGTCAAGCCGTATGTGAACGCCATGGCCTTCATGCACACCTTCCCGGCCCGTTCGCTGCTCAAGCATGGCGCCACCCTTGCCGGCGCCAGCGACTGGCCGATCACCACACCGGACCCTTGGCAGGCGATCTACCAGGCCATCAGCCGCAAGGGGCCCAAAGGTGTGCTCAACGCTGCTGAAGCCATCGACCGCCAGGTGATGTTCCAGGCCTATACACTCAACGCCGCCCGCACCATGCGCCTGGAGCAGCAGATCGGTTCGCTCAAGGTCGGCAAGCAGGCCGACATGATCGTGGTCGACCGCGACGTGCTCGACGTCGATGCCGAAACGCTGCGCGATACCCAAGTGCTGCAGACCTGGTTTGCCGGGAAGCTGATCTACGCGCGCTGACCTGCGGGCCTCATCGACGCGGTCTATCAGCTCATCCATTCCATCGATTTGACCGCGTCAAATTGCCTCATGTAGCTTGCCGCCCTCTTCGCCGCTGGCCCAAAGGTGCGCGTTACACCTTTGCGCCAGCTGCGCAGCCTACCCCGTACTGATCAAGCCCCACCACGGCGTGCCTGCCAGTTGCGTCGCCGTCACTGTGTTCGAGTTTGCAAAATGTCCGTCAACAGCCCCACCCGTATCACCGAGCTCGTCATCGAGAGCGGCGTCAAAAAAGCCCATCTATCCACCCACGCGACACTGGTCCTGGGGTTTCTCGCAGGTGCATTCATTTCGCTGGGGTTTCTCCTGGCTATCCACGTCAGCACCATGATCCCGGTACAGTGGGCCTCGTTCGGCACACTGCTGGGCGCCGCGGTATTTCCCATCGGCCTGATCCTGGTGATCCTGGCCGGTGGCGAACTGCTCACCGGCAACATGATGAGCCTGCCCTTGGCGATGTTCGCCCGGCGTATCGGCCCAGGCGCCGTGGCGCGCAACTGGCTGCTGGTGACCCTCGCCAACCTGTTGGGTGCACTGTTCGTTGCCGGGTGCTTTGGTCACCTGCTGGGCCTGACCGAAGGGGCCTACCTGAACAAGATGTTGGCGGCTGCGACCAGCAAGACCAATGCCGACTTCCTCCACGCCTTCGTGTCCGGAATCGGCTGCAACTGGCTGGTGTGCCTGGCAGTGTGGCTGTCGTATGCCAGCCGTGAAATGAGCGGCAAGATTCTCGGCATCTGGTTCCCGATCATGGCGTTCGTCGCCATCGGTTTCCAGCACGTGGTAGCCAACATGTTCCTGATTCCCGCAGCGATCTTTGCCGGCTACCTGAGCTGGGGGCAGTTGGTGGAGAATCTGGTGGCCGTGTTCCTGGGAAATGCGGTGGGTGGGGCGATCTTCGTGGGGTTGGCGTACTACGTGTCCTACGGTGTGCCTTCGCAGGAAGCGTGCGAGGTGCAGTGAGGCATTGCGCAACCGCGGTGTCTGGCACCGGCTTGGCCGGTGTTCGCGGCTGAAGCCGCTCCCACAGGTACAGCGCAAGCCTTGCGCCAGGCGCGGTTCTGCAAGCTGCGCGTATCGCCTACCGTTGCTGACGCAGTCGGGCTGTAGCCTAATGCCGGTCGTTTAGGCAATTGGGGCCGCTTTGCGGCCCTTCGCGGGCTTGCCCGCTCCCACAGGTTTTCATTCGGGCGTACCAGTGCCGATCTAGAAGGGCAACAGGTAGCGCAACGTCAGCTGATTGCCCTCGGATCGGTTCCTTGCACCTTGCTCGACATAGAAGTTGGCGTAGAACGCCTGCTTGCCTCTGCTGTACATCACGCCAGGCCCCAGGGCCAGCACGCGCTCCTTGGACGCTGACTGCCGGTGGCCGTCGATCCGGTCGGCCGATACCTGCTCCAGGTGATAACCGGCAAGGCCCACCCGCCAGGCATCGGAGATTGCGTAAGACACCGAGAAGTTGCTGTGCACCGCCTCGCCGGGCTGGATATCGTCGGCCTGCAACCGCCTGGCAGGGTCTTCGTTGCGGCTCGACCAGGCGTAATGAAGGCGCCCACTGACCTCGAGCCGGTCGGTCAGCTCCCAGGTAAAGGCGTAATGCGGACTGACCACCCACAGGTTGCTGCCGACGTTGATGCTGGCATCACGGTCGTAATCCCCGGTGGGCGCGGTGACCGATAGTGCTGGATCGGCAGTTCGAACAGCATGCCTGGCCGTACGACCCCATCCAGGAAGCTGGTGTTGCCCAGCGGCAACGGCGGCAGGCTGACAGCATCGGCCACGACTTCTGCGCTGCCCAGTGTCGTCGCCAGCGACAACAGTGCAGCGGACTTTCTATAAGGCCTCATCCAGGTCTCCTGTGGGCATTCATGTTTCAACGCCAATCTGGAAACGTTAGTGCTCTCACCCTGCATGCGCTAGAGCTGATAGATTGGTCACAGAGTTCCATCTGGTGAACGATCGAACATGGAAGACCTGAACGACCTGTATTACTTCGCCCAAGTCGTCGAGCACGGCGGTTTCGCGCCAGCCGGGCGGGCACTGAACATTCCGAAATCAACACTCAGCCGGCGCGTCCTGCAGCTGGAGGAACGCCTGGGCGTACGCCTGCTCCAGCGTTCCACCCGACACTTTTCGGTGACCGAGACGGGCCAGGAGTTCTTCCAGCATTGCAGGGCCATGCTGGTGGAAGCGGAAGCGGCCCGATGGGTGGTCGAACGCACCCGCGCCGAGCCCCAGGGCACCGTGCGCATGAGCTGCCCGACAACCCTGCTGCATTACCGGGTTGGCGGGCTGGTCAGTCGATTCATGGCCGAAAACCCGAAAGTGAAGGTGCACCTGGAACCCACCAACCGCCGTGTGGATGTATTGGGCGAAGGCCTCGACCTGGCGCTGCGGGTGCGCTTCCCGCCGCTGGAGGACAGCGACCTGGTCATGCGCACACTGGCCAGGAGCCCGCAGCGGCTGGTCGCGAGCCCCTCGCTGGTGGAGCGGCTGGCGCTGCAGCTGCCCGTCGAACCAGAGCACCTGGGTGAGCAGCCGAGCCTGGATTGGGGGCCACCCAGGGACCACATCTGGCAACTTGAAGGGCCCGACGGCGCGCATGCCGAAATCCGCCACACGCCGCGCTATATCACCGATGACATGAGCGCACTGCGGCAGGCGGCGCTTGACGGTGTAGGCATCGTGCAATTGCCGTTCATGGTGGTTGACCAGGACCTGGAAAACGGCCGCTTGGTGGAGCTCAAGCCGCAATGGGAACCGCGCTGCGGCATCGTCCATGCGGTGTTCCCTTCCCGCCGCGGCCTGTTGCCCTCAGTGCGCAGCCTGATCGACTTTCTGGCCGAACATATCTGGGAATGACCGGCGCTATGCCGGCGCCTGGCCGATGTCAGGCCGGGGCCGCCTTGCGGCCCTTCGCGGGCACGCCCGCTCCCACAAGTACGGCTGCGCTGTCGCGTAGAGAACTGAATTCGCAAGCAATCCGCGTCACCCTGTGGGAGCGGCTTTAGCCGCGAAGAATCCAACGCGGTGCATGGCACCGGCTGCGCCGGTGTTCGCGGCTAAAGCCGCTCCCACAGCGCCCCTGCTAATTCAATGAGTTATGTGCAGTTCTATGAGAGCGGGCTTGCATGACCAAGCATCATCCCTTCAGCGGACCTGTGCGTCGTGGCCGACGCACATCACGCGATCAGAACAGGCTGATCGGATAATCGACGATCAAGCGGTACTCATCGGCACTGGAGTTGCCGCGGGTATTGCCGGGCGCGGTATAGCCATCACCCTCGCGGTGCGTTGCCCAGCGCAGGGTCAGCGACAGGTCCTTCGCCGGGCCGGCTGGCACCTGGTACTTGAGGGCAAGGTCACGTTCCCAGTGCTTGGCGTGCTTGCCGTCCGGGTTGTAGATATAGCCATAACCGACGCTTGCTGGGTCGACCCGGGTGAGGTCGGCCTCGCCCCGGGTGTAGGCCGCGATGAACTGCATCGCAGGCGCCCCCAGCGGCGCCAGGCTGGTTTCGTACTGCAGGCGCCAGGACTTTTCACCGGGGCCGTTGAAATCGGCAAATTGCTGGGAGTTGCTCAGGTAAAGGAAGACACGGTCGTTCTGCGTGATGTAGTCGAACGGCGTTCGGCCGTCGACCTTCTGCAAGCCCAGGGTCAGGGTCTGGCCATAGGCTGTCGCGGAGATACCGGCGCTGTAGGTGTCGTTATCGATGTCACCCAGCTGGCTGCGCCCTTGGTCCCGGGTCTTGAAGTAGTGCAGGTAGGGTTTGAGCAGCAGCGCATCATTGACCCGAAACACCTGCGAAACCCCCAGGTAATACTGATTCCAGATGTCTTCCAGCTGGCCGCCATAAACGGTCAGCTGCAACCCTTGCGGCCGGCCATACACCGCGCCAAGCCAGCCGATATGAGGGCTTTCGCGGTCCGCCGCCACACCCGCGCTGTTGCGCGCGCCATAGGCGGTGACCAGGTGGGAGTGGCCGCTCTGGTTGCGCAGCCGGGTAGATTCCACGAACCCGGCATCCAGCCACAGGTCGTCGATGCCATGGTTCTTCAGGGTGACGCCACGATACGTCTGCGGGAACAGGCGGCTTGTGCCGCTCGCCACCACCGGGTTCTCGACCAATTGGTCGCCGGCCTTCACCAAGGTGTCGAGGTACCTCAGCTTGAGCGCCGCGCCGGCACTGGAAAACGTGTCACCCGGCTTGAGCGATGAGTCCAGCGGGAGCAAGCCAGCGCCGCCACTTCCACCGCCGCCATCGAGCTTGATGCCGAGGAAGGCGTGCGCATCCACGCCCAACCCGACAGGCATATCGGTGAAGCCCGAGCGGAACGAAAACAGAAAACCCTGGGCCCATTCGGTCGGGTCGCGGGGTACCAGGTCAGAGTGGTTATCGCGCTGGAAATAGTAATTCCTCACCAGCGCATCCAGGCGCGCGCCTTCGACCAGCCCGGGCGGGATGCCCAGTTCCACGGCCTGCCGGTCATTGACACCGGTGAAGATGTTGTCCTTCTGCCCCAGGGCGTTGTCGGCCTGGGCAGGCGCCGCAAGCACCAGGCCGAGCCCCAACGGGCAAAGCAGCAGGCGCCGATTCGCGTCGAGGGTCGCCATCGTCGTGCACCTCATGCCCGCCAAGGGATGGTTGGCGCAGTCAGCCGCGGCCCGTCAAAGCCAACCACCTCGCCGAACCTGGCACTGCCCTGCTCCCACTCGCGCTGGGCCTGGACGATCTCGGCCTTGCTGTGGCCGACGAAGTTCCACCACAGGAAGATCTCTTCCTCGAATGGCACGCCGCCCAGCAAGATGGCACGTGCGCCGGCCGCAGCCTGCAGATCGAGCACATCCAGGCCACGGCCCAGGTAGGCCAGCTCATTGGCGCTGTAGTCCTCACCGTTGATGCGCCATTCGCCGGTCAGCGGCAGCACGCCGTATTCGAAGCGGGTATCGAGCTCAAGCCTGGCGTCCACCGCTACATCGGCAGCCAGGTCCAGCCCCAGCAACGGCGAGAAGATGCAGGTGGGTGCCTTGTAGGCCCCATATGCCCCGGCCAGCAGCGTCAGGCACAAGCCACCCGCCTGCCAGCGCGGCAAGCCGGCGTGGTGGGTGAAAGCCGGCGGGCGCTCACGCGCGGCCTCGGGCAGGGCAATCCACAGCTGCACGGCATGCAGCCGGTCCTGCCCCGGGAGCGACTCCTCGCTATGGGTGATTCCGTAGCCCGCGGTCATCAGGTTGACCTCGCCCGGGCGAATCACCTGGGTGTTACCCAGGCTGTCGCGGTGCAGCACTTCGCCCTCGAGCATCCAGGTAAAGGTTTGCAGGCCGATGTGCGGGTGCGGCCCGACACGCAAGCCATTTTCCGACGCGAAGATCGCCGGGCCGGCGTGGTCCAGGAAGCACCAGGCGCCAATCATCCGCCGCTGGCGCGACGGCAACAGCCGGCTGACAGGGATGCCACCGCCAACTTCGGCACTGCGCGAGGTGATCCGCTGGATCGCCCGCACGCCGTCGCTGATCGGGCAATCCCTGGACAGCGACAGCTCACTGTGGGTCTCGTGTGTACTCATGTGCTGCTCCTCTACCGGCAGCCGGCAGGCGCAACGCTGCGCCTGGCCTCATCCAACCAGCTTGCTGGCGATGATGATTTCGCCGCTCAACACCTTGTGAATGGGGCAGGCATTGGCAACTTCCAGCAAGCGCGTGCGTTGCTCTTCGCTCAGCGGCCCGCTCAAGCGAATGTCACGAGCGATCTGGATCCGAGGTTCGCGCCCCAGTTGTTCCTGCTCGATGCGGATATCCACATCGATGGCTTGCAGCGGCATTTCCTTGCGCTGTGCGTACATGGCAACCGTGATGGAAGTGCAGGCGCCAAGGGATGACAGCAACAGCCCATGGGGTGACGGCCCGACATCCCCGCCGCCTGCCGCCGCATCAACATCGCTGGCCCACTGGTGCAGGCCATCTGTCACGTTCACCTGGTACGCCACGCCTGCAAACGAAGCGCGGATTGCTCGCTCTGACATTGAAACTCCTGATTGACGGTTGCCTGTGGCCACCCTGCTGCACAGGCTGCAAAGCTTGAATGATAGGTGCACGACGCAACGGACGGTAGGTGATGAAATGCGCCGCAGCGTTCTGCCTGGTGAACGCTGCGCCCGGTCAAAGGCGCTACGCCGACCGCTCGAACGCCACCGCAAGAAAGTCGATCAACTCCCGCACCGCTGGCGTCAGCCCTCGCCGCGAAGGAAACAGGGCGATTACCTCGCCCATCCTGGGTACCCAGCTCTCCAGCACGTTCAGCAAACGCCCGGCGGCCAGGTCATCCTTCACCATATCCGCTGGCAGCAGCACCACGCCCACGCCCGCGAGCGCGCCCTGGTACAGCACCGCGATATCGTCGGAGACCAACCGTGGGCGGAAGCGAATGGACGCCACCCCGCCTTCGGGGCCGTCCAGGTCCCAGACGTACTCCTGAACATTCGCCCCCCAGCCAAGGCTGGGCAGTTCAAACAGGTCGGCAGGCTGCAGAGGGCGGTCGTACTGCGCCAGCAAGCCGGGCGAAGCCACCAGGCACTGGCGGCTCTGCGCCAGTTTGCGCATCACCAGTTCGCTGCTTTCCAGCGGTTGATGGCGCACGCTCAGGACCAGGTCGAAGCCCTCGCCGATCACATCGACCCGCCGGTTGTAGCTCTTCACCAGCAACTCCACCGCCGGGCATTGCACCATGAACTGCCCAAGCATCGGCGCCAGGCGTGCATCCAGCAGCGAGGTGCTGCAGGCCAGCCGGACAATGCCGCTGGGCACGGCGCGACTGCGCTGGATCGCGTCCTCGGCAGCAAATGCCCGATCGACCATCGACATACAGTGATGGTAGTACTCCAACCCCACTTCGGTGACCGCGAACTGCCGGGTGGAGCGCTGGATCAGGCGCACCCCCAGGCGGTCCTCCAGATTGGCGACTCGCCGGCTCAGCCGCGACTTGGGCAAGCCGAGCGCACGCCCGGCCGATGCGAAACCGCCACACTCGACCACCTTGGTATACAGGTACAGCTCATTCAAATCGAACATCATGCTCATCGCCCACCCCCAGCTATTCGAGAATGGTCACGGTGGCAGTGGTCCCCGCACGCAAGGGTGGCGCATCGGCACTGCGCTCCAGGCGCAGCCGTACCGGGATCCGCTGGGCAAGCTTGACCCAGGTGTAGCTCGGGTTGACGTTGGCCAGCAGGCGGTTGCCCGGCTGGTTCTCGCGGTCGGTAATGGCATAGGCGATGCTCTCTACCGTGCCATCCAGCACCTCGCCACTCATCAAGGCGATGCGCGCACGGCTGCCCACCTTGATTTTCGGCAACTTGGTTTCCTCGAAATAGCCACTGACGTGGAACGACGAACTGTCGACCAGCGCCAGCAGCGGCATGCCCGGCTGGGCATAGTCGCCCTGGCGGGTCAGCAGGTTGGTCACGTAACCGCTGACCGGGGCGCTGACCCGGGTGCGCTCCAGGTCGAGCCGGGCCTGCTGCAGCGTGGCCTCGGCGAGTTGCACGTTGGCCTGTGCCAGGCCGAGGTTGGACTGTTCGCGCAGCAGGTCGGCCTGGGCCACGGCCACGTCGGTGCCGGCCTTTTCCCATTCTTCGGCAGAGATTGCCGACATCGATTGCAGCTTGCGTCGGCGTTGCTCTTCGCTGCGCCGCTGCTTGAGCTGCGCCTCGTTGGCGACGATGGCGGCCTGCGACTGGCCCAGCGCCGCACGCGCGACTTCGACGGCTCGCACAGCATGCAGCACGGCCAGCTCGTAGCGCGCCGGGTCGATCTGCAGCAGCAGGTCACCCTGCCTGACGAACTGGTTGTCCTGCACCGGCAGCTCGATGATGCGCCCTGCCACCTCGGCCGACAGGGTCACCACATCGGCCCGCACACGGGCATCACGGGTCCAGGGCGCACGGGTGTAGTAGTCCCAGGCAAACCAGCCCAGCACCACCGCAAGCGCCAGCACCGCCAGGGTCACGGCTTTGGCAAGAACAGGTTTCAACACAGGCATTTTCAGGCACTCACTCCCATCGACAACACCAGCGCCGCGCAGATCGCGGCATACAAGGCGCCCTGCAACAGCGCCGGGTGCCACACACGCGCCAGCACGCCACTGCGCCGCAACAGGGCGTCCAGCACCAGGAACAACGGCAACCCCAGCAACAACGCCTGGGCAATCGGCGGCAGGTAGACCCCGCCAAACTCGAAATCAACGGGCATAGGCGCCCTCCTCCTCAGGCAACGTCTGCGCTGCCAGCACCGGTCGATAGCGCTGCAGCAACTGGCCGGCAACCGATAGCGCGACCCGCAGGATGAACAACTGCCGCAGCGTCTCGCGGCCCGCCTCGGCGTGTGCCTGGTGCAGCGCATCGAGGGTTTCGGCAAGCTCGGCAAGCTCGCGCAACAGCCCGTCCACATCCACCCGCCGGCGTGCACCGATCAGATCCGCCATCTCCTGCAACCCTAGGCGCAAACGCGCCCTCGTGCCTTCAGGCAGCACCGTGAGGTTGACGCACTGGGCATGCGCCTGGCCCAGCGCAATGGCCAGCGCCGGGCACACCAGGCTGCAATCGAACAGCTCCCGGGAGCGCGCATCAGTGGCGGCGGGCAACAGGCCGATCATCGCCGACAGGCGGTCCAGCATGCGGCTCTCGAAATCGAACTGACGCGCCACGCTGGCAGGTGCCGTCACGTACTCATGCACATCCTCGCGGGTCTGGCGGAATAGCCGGGCCATGCGCTTTTGCGGGTTGAACGGGAACACCAGGGCGAACACCACCATCGCCAGCCCCCCAGCCGCCGCATAGCCACCGGCAAACTCGAACCACTGCATGGCACTGTTGTGGTAGGCGCCGACATTCTGCGGCCCGATCATCAACAGGCTGATCAACCCGATGCCCATGCCGATGCCCGCGGTCATGGGGCTGGCCAGGCCGACGGCCGCCAGGTACAGCAACGGCACCAGGCACACGGCAAGCATTTCGAAATCGGTGAACATCGGCAGCAGGGCAAACTGATACACGGCGGACAACAGCAGCGCGACCAGCAGACCACGGTTGTAGTTCTGGCTGGCCAGCAACGGCCGCGGCAGCGTCGCCATCAGCGAGCACATGACCCCGATCAGGATCACCCCGGAACGCGCGCCGTCCCAGGCCGTTTCGATCCACAACCAACCGGCGAGAAACAGCGCCAGAAAGGCCCGCACGGCGTTCATGCCGGCCAGGCGGAAGTCCAGATGCAGCGCGCTGGCTTGCCCTTGGGCGTGGGGGCAACTGGCGCCCCTGCCCTGCTGGATCGCCTCGTTGAGCTCGATCAGTTCATTCAGCTGCTGCAGCAGGCGCGCCTGCTCCCAGCGCAGGGCCCAGGCCAGCGAGCGCATGCGCGGGGGCAAGGGCTCGTCGAGAAACTCGACCCGGTCAGCGGCGGCGTCGAAGCGCTGGTACAGGTGGTGGATCGCTTCGCGGCGCTGCGCCGACAACTTCACGCCGTCACGGGCCAGTGCCTCCAGGTTGTCCAGCTCGTCCTGGCGCAACAGCTGGATTTCTTCTGGCAGCGGCCCTTGCCAGTGCTGCTTGATCAACTCGCGCTGTTGGCGCAGTACCAGCAGACGCGACACCAGCAACACCAGTTGGTTGGCCAGCAGCTGCACCAGCCCATCGGCGTTGCGCAGGTGCGGCGCATCGAAATAGAGATGGCGGCGCAGGCCTTCCAGCGCACTGATCTCGCTGATCAATTGCGCCTGCCGCTGGTGCAGCGCGGCTTCGTCCTCTTCGCTGCGCACCACCTCGGCGGCGTGCCGGGCGATCAGCTTGACCAGGCTATCGACCTTGCTGAAGTAGCCCTGCGCCACTGCCTGTGGGCGCGCGCTCAACAAACTGACCACGGCCACGCAGGCCACCGCCAGCAGGGTTTCGGTCAACCGGGTGATGGCCAGCAGGAGGATGCCGTCCGGTTCCGGCACGGCCAGCATCGCGACCACCACGGCGGTAAACCCGCTGAGGACGAAGGCATGCGAATCGGTATAGCGCAGCAGCGTGCCGCCCGCCGTGCAGAACGCCAGCCACAGGGCCAGGCAGACGATGAAAGGCATTGGCGCCTGGGGGAACAAGGCCATGATCACCACCGCCATGGCCGCCCCTGCTGCGGTGCCCAGTACCTGAGCGAAACTGCGCTTGAGGGTCATGCCGGCCAACGGCAGGCTGATGATGATCACGGTCATCAGCGCCCACTTCGGTTGCTCCAGGTCGAAGATGAACGCCAGGTAGAGGCACAACAGGCCTGCAACGATGGTACGCAGCGCGAAGAACAGCACCCCACGGCCAGGGTTCAAGGCCATCTTGAAATAGGAAATCAGTGGAGCCATCCGGCACCTCGGGACACGGCCAGGAAGCCGCGCATGGGCGCATGGCATTCCGGGCCGGGTTGATTCATGAGCTGGAGGCGTCTCTACGCATCCGCGAGCACACTCACATTACCGTTCAAGTGCGCGAGTCGAGCAACCGTAAGATATATAAGCAGATTAACTGACGACAGGTTGGATTCCGGGACACTGTGTCCCATCTCGCGAACAACGAACCAGGCATGCCATTGGGGCTCCCCTTGCGCAGGGCATGCTAAATACTATGTGCATGCACCTTATCAAGGAGCCTGCAATGATTGCGGTACGCGAAGCCTGGAAAGCCGGCCTGTTCAAGCGTGAACACTGGATGCGCAACCTTGTCTCCGGCCTCATCGTCGGGGTTGTCGCGCTGCCCCTCGCCATGGCCTTCGCCATCGCTTCCGGGGTCAAGCCGGAGCAAGGCATCTACACCGCAATCATAGGCGGGCTGCTGGTTTCCTTGCTGGGCGGCTGTCGATTGCAGATCGCCGGACCGACCGGGGCCTTCATCGTGATCCTCGCTGGGGTGACTGCGAAGTACGGAGTGGAAGGCCTTCAACTGGCCACGATGATGGCTGGCGCCATACTGCTGGTGCTTGGCATTACCCGCCTGGGCGCAGTCATCAAGTTCATTCCCGACCCGGTGATCGTCGGTTTCACCGCCGGCATCGGCATCATCATCTGGGTGGGGCAATGGCGTGATTTCTTCGGCCTGCCCGAAATCGAAGGCGGGCACTTCCACGAAAAACTGTGGCATCTGTTGCAAGCCCTGCCGGACCTCCACATTGCCACGACGCTGCTTGCAACATGCAGCCTTGCTTTGCTGATCCTGACGCCAAGGTTGCCCGTGCTGAAACGCCTGCCCGGGCCACTGGTCGCCATGGTGTTCGCGACGCTGGTCCAATCCCTGTTCCATTTCGACGGCGTAGCTACCATCGGCACCGCCTTCGGGGCGATCCCACAAGGTTTGCCGTCACTCACCTGGCCCGAGGTCTCCCTGGCGCGGGTGATCGAACTGATCGGGCCAGCGTTTGCGATCGCCATGCTGGGGGCCATTGAATCGTTGCTCTCGGCTGTCGTCGCCGACGGCATGGCAGGGACCAGGCACGACTCGAACCAGGAACTGATCGGCCAAGGGGTCGCCAACCTGGTAGTGCCACTGTTCGGGGGCTTTGCCGCCACAGGTGCGATTGCCCGGACAGCGACCAACATCCGCAATGGTGCTACCGGGCCACTGGCCGGCATCATCCATGCGCTGACACTGGTACTGATCATCCTGTTCCTGGCGCCACTGGCGTCGAACATTCCACTCTGCGCACTGGCGGCGATTCTGTTCGTCGTCGCCTACAACATGAGCGAGCTGAAGCATTTCAAGCGCATGCTGCAACGCGCACCGCGAGCCGACATCGCCATCCTGCTCGTCACCTTCACCTTGACGGTGTTCAGCGACCTGGTGATCGCCGTGAATATCGGCGTCATCCTCGCCATGCTTCAGTTCATGCGCCGCATGGCATCGTCCGTCGAAGTCCAGCAGGTGGTCGAAGAGGAACTGGCCAATGAACTGCACAGCAACGGCCAGGCATCGCTACCCCCCGGCGTGATGGTGTACACCATCGAGGGCCCGCTGTTCTTCGGCGCCGCTGAAACCTTCGAACGCGCGCTGTCACAAACGCATACCGACCCTGAACTGCTGGTGATTTGCCTGAAGCGGGTGCCCTTCATGGATATCACCGGGCTGCAGACCCTGGAGGAAGTGATCCAGCAACTGCATGAACGCCAGATCGTGGTGAAACTGTGCGAAGCCAACGGCAAGGTGCTTGGCAAGCTGGAAAGGACCGGTATCCTGCGGCTGCTTGGCCCCGGGCACTATCACCAAACGCTCGGTACCGCCCTGCTCGAGGCGCAGGCACCGGCGGCACAAAACTGACGTGTGACACAAGCGATCGGGGAGCCATGCACGCGCATGGCTCCCCGGCCGGATTACTTCGACAGCTTGCTGAAGCTGGTCATCAGGTTGCGGTAGTCCGGGATGTGGTTGGAGAACAGCGTGCCCAGGCCTTCGATGTCGTTGCGCCAGTCGCGGTGCAGCTCGCAGGCCACGCCGAACCAGGTCATCAGCTGCGCGCCGGCGGCTTCCATCCGGCGCCAGGCCGAATCACGGGTCAGTTCGTTGAAGGTACCGGAGGCATCGGTGACCACGAACACATCGAAGCCTTCTTCCAGGGCCGACAGCGCCGGGAAGGCCACGCAAACCTCGGTCACCACACCGGCGATGATCAGCTGCTTCTTGCCGGTGGCCTTGACCGCCTTGACGAAGTCTTCGTTGTCCCAGGCATTGATGTTGCCCGGGCGCGCGATGTACGGCGCGTCAGGGAACTGCTCCTTGAGTTCGGGCACCAGCGGGCCATTTGGACCGTTCTCGAAGCTGGTGGTGAGGATGGTCGGCAACTTGAAGTATTTGGCCAGGTCCGACAGGGCCAGCACATTGTTCTTGAAACGGTCAGGTTCGATATCCCTTACCAAAGAGAGCAAACCCGTCTGGTGATCCACCAGCAGTACGGCGGCGTTATTCTTGTCCAGTCGCTTGTATTGAAAGGCCATGATGTTTTCCTTACTCGGGTTGGATGCGTTTGGTATGACTTCGCCCAAACAATGGCGCCCCGGTAAGATAACCAGCCAGGCAGAGCCGTGACAGGCTGACATCCGCAACACAGAGTCCCATTTCGGGAACAGCCACCTGGCACTGCGGGCCCCACCTTGTAGGAGCAGCACAAGGCTGCTCTCATAGAACTGCACATGACTCATTGAATTAGCAGGGCCCCTGTGGGAGCGGCTTTAGCCGCGAACACCGGCGCAGCCGGTGCCATGCACCGCGTTGGATTCTTCGCGGCTAAAGCCGCTCCCACAGGGTACGAGGATCGCTTGCGAATTCAGTTATCTGTCGCGCAAGGCCATGGGATTGAGGCTTCAGCCCAGCAACTGGCTCAATACCGCACGCAACTTCCCCGGTTTGACAGGCTTGTTCAGCATCGGCGCACCGAGCTTGTTCAAGGAGCGTCGGCACTGATCGCTGCGGTCGGCAGTGATGATCACCGCGGGAATGGCGGCGCCGAAATGTTCACGCAAGTGCCTGACCACCTCGCAGCCGACAACACCGTGGTCCAGGTGAAAGTCCGCCAGGATCAATTCCGGTGCCCGCCCCTGCAAGGCCAGCAAGGCCCCGGCCTGATCGGTCGCGGTAACCACTTCGCAGCCCCACTGCCCGAGCAGCGCGCCCATGCTCTCGAGGATGCTCACTTCGTTGTCCAGTACCAGCAGGCGGCGGCCCGGCAACGGGTTGCCGGCGCCCGGCTGCGGCGCGACCTGGTGGATAGGCAGCGGCATGGCTTCGCCGATCGGCACGTCGATGCTGAACATCGAGCCACGCCCCGGCCACGAACGCACCTCGATGCGGTAGCCGAGAATCTTGGCGATCCGCTCGACGATCGCCAGCCCCAGGCCCACGCCCTTGCGGTCGGCGGCGCGGCCTACGTCCAGTTGGTTGAACTCGAGGAAAATGGCCTGCAGCCGATCCGCCGCGATGCCCCGCCCGGTATCCCACACCTCCAGGCGCAAGTGATCGCCGCGGCGCCTGGCCCCCAGCAGGATCCTGCCCTCGTCGGTATAACGGCAGGCGTTGCTGAGAAAGTTGCGCAGGATACGCGTCATCAGCCGCAGGTCGGTACTGATGGCGTAGTCGCCAATGCGCGCGCGCAGCTTCAGGCCTGCCGCATCGGCCACCGTGCGAAACTCCGAGACCAGTGGCCCGAACAGTTCGTCGAGGCGGTACAGCGCCACGTCCGGCTTGACCGCCGCCTGGTCGAGCCGGGAAATGTCCAGCAGGTCGGTCAGCAGGTCTTCGGCGCCCTCCAGGGCCTGGTGGGTACGCTCCACCAGCACCTTTTCCGCGTCTGGCAGTGGCCTTTCGCGCAAGGTCGAGATCAACAGCCGCGCGGCATTCAGCGGTTGCAGCAGGTCATGGCTGGCGGCAGCGAGGTACTTGTCCTTGCTGCGGTTGGCGGTTTCCGCGGCGTCGCGGGCATCGCGCAGGGCGCGGGCAATCTGTTTGCGCTCGGCGATCTGCTGTTGCAGGTTGCGGTTGGCCTCCAGCAGTTCATCGGTGCGGGCGGCCACCCGTTGCTCGAGTTCGTCATTCAGTTGCTGCAGGCGCTGCTGGGCCAGCTTGCGTTCGGTGATGTCGGCGACAAACCCTTCCACCAGCCCTTCCTGGCCGGGCTTGAGCAACAGGTTCATCAGCACATCGAGGTGGCTGCCATCCTTGCGCCGCAAGCGGGTTTCATAGCCGTGCAGGCTGCGTTCACGGGCGAGGGTCGCGGTGATGGCGTGCAACTCTTCGGCCCCGCCGACAAACAGGTTGGCGGCAAGGTCCGTCAACGGAAACAGCAACGCTTGCGGGTTGTCGTAACCCAGCATGCGTGCCAACGCCGGGTTGGCGGCACGCATGCCGTCTTGCAGGCTGGCCTGGAAAATCCCGTGCACGGCGTTTTCGAACAGCCACTTGTAGCGGTTGCGTTCGGCCTCCAGTTCGTCCAGGCGCGCCGCCAGCTCCGGGTAATGGCTCTTGCGCGCCGAGTGGTCGCCCAGCCCCAGCAGCCCGGCCAGCGCCCGTTGCTGCTCGTCAGAGGGCCTCGCCATAGACCACCTCGACATCACGCTGGCTCGACGCACGCGGGTTGGTGAGGATGCACGGGTCATCCATCGCATGTTGCGACAGGAACGGGATATCGGCCGTGCGCACCCCGTGCAGGCCCAGGGTTTCGTGGAAGCCGATGGCATGCTTCAGGGCGATCAGGTGCTCCACCAGGCGCGCGCAGATCTGCCGGTGGTTGAGGCCGCGGCAGTCGATACCCAGCACTTCGGCAATCACCTTGAAACGCTCCGGTGCCGAGCTGTAGTTGAACGCCACCACGTGTTCCACCAGCACCGCATTGCACAGGCCATGCGGCAGGTCGAGGAACCCGCCCAGGCTGTGCGACATGGCGTGGACCGCACCCAGGATCGCATTGGAAAACGCCAGCCCCGCCTGCATGCTGCCCAGCATGATCTTCTCGCGCAGGGCGATATCGGTGGGGTTGGCGATCATTTCCACCAGGTTGCCGTTGATCAGGCGCATGGCCTCCAGCGCATGGGGGTCGGTCAGCGGGCCGTGGCCGGTGGAAACGAAGGCTTCGATGGCATGCACCAGCGCATCGATACCGGTGCAGGCCGACAGGAACGGGTCCATGCTCAGGGTGGTTTGCGGGTCGATCAGCGACACGTCCGGCACCACCGCCTTGCTGACGATGGAGAACTTCATGCGCTCCTGCTGGTTGGAAATGATCACGAACTGCGACACGTCCGCCGAAGTGCCGGCCGTGGTCGGGATCAGGATCAGCGGTGGGCTGGGCACGCGGATCATGTCCACGCCTTCGAATTCGAGGATGCTGCGCCCGTGGGCGACCACGATGCCGATGGCCTTGCCGCAATCCATCGGGCTGCCGCCGCCGACCGCGACAATCACATCACAGTGGTTCTGCCGGTAGATCTCGGCACCGAGCATCACCTCTTCGACCCGTGGGTTGGGTGATACGGCGCTGTACAGGCAGTAGTCGATGCCCTGGGCCTCCAGGCTGGCCTCCACGTCTGCCACCCAACCGGCAGCAATCACACCGGGGTCGCTGACCACCAGCACCTTGCGCGCACCGAAGGTCTTGGCGTAATTGGCGACATTGTGCCGGCAGCCGGCACCAAAGATGATCTCGGGCGAAACGAACTTGCGAAGCGGGCTGAAACTCTGGCTCATCGGTAAGCCTGTTCTTATTGTTCTGGAAGGTAACCGCCAGCGTAAAGCATCCCGTAGCGAAAGCAACCAGACCAAAGCGTGACCACGGCTCATTCGATCCAGTACTTGGCACGGGCCACCTCCAGGAACGCCAGGATGTCCTCGTCGAGCCCCGGCACACCGGGGAAGCGCTGTGCCAGGCGGTCGATGACAGCCGCCACGCTGCGCTGGCCGTCCAGCAACTCGAGCACCCAGCCGGCACTGGCATTGAGCTCGATGATGCCCTCGGGGTACAGCAGCACATGGCACGCCTGGCACGGCTCCCAGCGCAGGCGAAAGCCCTTGCGCAAGGCCAGGGCTTGTTCGCGATCGATCAGGTTCACAACAGGCTTGCTCAGTGAAGACCCGGCCATCGCGGTGATGGCCGGACAGGCATCAACGATTGGCGAAGTACATCGTCACTTCGAAGCCGATGCGCAGGTCGGTAAAGGCGGGTTTAGTCCACATGGGGCATTCCTCTTCTTGGTGCCGGGCGATTCCGGTAGAGGCATTAATGCACGAGGGGCGGCGGGGCCGAATGCTACTTTGGGACAGGTTTGCGGGGTGCGTTGGTAGGAAGGCAGCGACAAGCCGAGGAGTAATGTGTTGCTGTGCTGGCCTCATCGCCGGCAAGCCAGCTCCCACAGGTACTGCATGGGCCTTGAACCTTGTGCAGTACCTGTGGGAGCTGGCTTGCCTGCGATGGGCTGCAAAGCAGCCCCCGAGGCCATCCCAGGTTTTAGAAGAAGCCCAACGGGTTGATGTCGTAGCTCACCAGCAGGTTCTTGGTCTGCTGGTAGTGATCGAGCATCATCTTGTGCGTCTCGCGGCCCACCCCGGACTTCTTGTAGCCACCGAACGCGGCATGCGCCGGGTACAGGTGGTAGCAGTTGGTCCACACGCGCCCGGCCTTGATCCCACGGCCCATACGATAGGCACGGTTGATGTCACGGGTCCAAAGCCCCGCGCCCAGGCCAAACTCGCTGTCGTTGGCGATCGCCAGGGCTTCGGCTTCGTCCTTGAAGGTGGTCACGCCCACCACCGGGCCGAAGATCTCCTCCTGGAACACGCGCATCTTGTTGTTGCCCTTGAGCAAGGTCGGCTGGATGTAGTACCCGCTGGCCAGGTCGCCGTCGAGCCGCTCGGCAGCGCCACCGGTGAGCAACTGCGCGCCCTCCTCCCGGGCAACCTGCAGGTAGGAAAGGATCTTGTCGTATTGCTGCTCCGAGGCCTGGGCACCGACCATGGTCGCGGTGTCCAGCGGGTTGCCACGGGTAATCCTGGCGATCTTCTTCATCACCTCGGCCATGAACGGCTCGTAGATCGACTCCTGGATCAGCGCCCGCGACGGGCAGGTGCACACCTCGCCCTGGTTGAAGAACGCCAGCACCAGGCCTTCGGCTGCCTTTTCGATGAACGCGGGCTCGGCCTGCATGATGTCTTCGAAGAAGATGTTCGGCGACTTGCCGCCCAGTTCGACGGTGGACGGGATGATGTTCTCGGCCGCGCACTTCATGATGTGCGAGCCCACCGGGGTGGAACCGGTGAAGGCGATCTTGGCGATGCGCTTGCTGGTGGCCAGGGCTTCGCCGGCTTCACGGCCAAAGCCCTGGACGATGTTCAGCACGCCTGCCGGCAGCAGGTCGGCGATCAGCTCGGCGAAAATGGTGATCGACAGTGGCGTCTGCTCCGCCGGCTTGAGCACCACGCAGTTGCCGGCGGCCAGGGCCGGGGCGAGCTTCCAGGCGGCCATCAGCAGCGGGAAGTTCCACGGGATGATTTGCCCGACCACACCCAGCGGCTCGTGGATATGGTAGGCCACGGTGCCTTCGTTGATCTCGGCGGCGCCGCCTTCCTGGGCGCGGATGCAGCCGGCGAAATAGCGGAAGTGGTCCGCCGCCAGCGGCACGTCGGCGTTGAGGGTTTCGCGCACGGCCTTGCCGTTGTCCCAGCTTTCGGTAACGGCCAGTACTTCGAGGTTCTGTTCGATGCGGTCGGCAATCTTCAGCAACACCAGGGCGCGGTCCTGCACCGAGGTCTTGCCCCAGGCCTCGGCAGCGGCATGCGCGGCGTCCAGGGCCTGCTCGATGTCCTGGGCGCCGGAGCGCGGGAACTCGGCAATCGGCTGGCCGTTGACCGGCGAGCTGTTGGTGAAGTACTGGCCACCCAGCGGCGGCACGAATTCACCGTTGATGAAGTTGCCGTAGCGTGGCTTGAAGGACACGATGGCGCCTGGGGTTCCGGGTTGTGCGTAGATCATGCTGAGCCTCTGCGGGTCGATGCCTGTCCGGCGACAGGCGATGGGCCGATGGTAAAAAGCCCCGCCTGCCGGGCGAATGCATCGTTGGCAGCGGGGCTCTCGTCATTTGGTAGTAGGGCCGCTTGCCGCAGGGTCTGCTGCAGCAAGCGGCGGGTTATCGGCTTAGCGACTGGCGCTTGCCGTTTGCAGCTGCTTGGGCAGCTTGAAGGTCCAGAGCATGCCGCCCTGGTTGAAGTCCTTGACCCGCTTGGCCACTTCGCCGCCCCACAGCGGCACCGCGCCGCCCCAGCCGGAAACCACCGAAACGTACTGTTCGCCGTCCATTTCCCAGGTCACTGGCGAGCCGAGCACGCCGGAGCCGGTCTGGAACTCCCAGACCTTGTCGCCGGTCTTGGCGTTGAACGCCTGCAGGAAGCCTTCCGGCGTGCCGGTGAACACCAGGTTGCCCTTTGTGGTCAGCACCCCGCCCCACAGCGGCGCGAAGTTCTTGTGGCGCCATACTTCCTTGCCGCTGACCGGGTCGATGGCGCGCAGCACGCCGATGTAGTCTTCGTTGAGCGGCTTGATGGTGAAGCCGGCGCCAAGGAACGCCGCGCCCTTCTTGTAGGCGATGCCTTCGTTCCAGATGTCCATGCCCCACTCGTTGGACGGCACGTAGAACAGCCCGGTGTCCTTGTTGTAGGCCATCGGCATCCAGTTCTTGGCACCGAGGAACGCCGGCGCCACGAACACCGAGCTGCCCTTGGCCTCGCTACCCGGCGCCCCCGGCCGGCTGGCCTCGTTGTAGATCGGCCGGCCGTCCTTGTCCAGGCCGGTGGCCCAGGTGATCTTGTCGACGAAGGGGAAGCCGCGGATGAACTTGCCATTGGTGCGGTCCAGCACGTAGAAGAAGCCGTTGCGGTCAGCGGTGGCGGCGGCCTTGACCTCCTTGCCGCCGTCCTTGTAGTTGAACGAGATCAGCTCGTTGACGCCGTCGAAGTCCCAGCCGTCATGCGGCGTGCTCTGGAAGTGCCACTTGATGGTGCCATCGTCGGGGTTCAGGGCCAGGCGCGACGAGGAATACAGGTTGTCGCCCGGGCGCAGGTGCGAGTTCCACGGTGCCGGGTTGCCGGTGCCGAACAGGATCAGGTTGGTTTCCGGGTCGTAGTAACCGCCCAGCCAAGGCGCCGCACCACCGGTCTTCCACAGGTCGCCGGGCCAGGTCTTGCCTGCCTCGCCGCCGGAAATGCCGTTTTCGATCGCCTTGCCGTCCTTGTACACGTAGCCCATGTGCCCTTCCACGGTCGGGCGCATCCACAGCAGCTCGCCGTTTTCCGGGTTGTAGGCCTGGATCTTGCCCACCACGCCAAACTCGCCGCCGGCAACGCCGGTGATCAGCTTGCCGTTGACGATCATTGGCGCGGCGCTGATGGAGTAGCCTTCCTTGTGGTCGGCCACCTTCTTGCTCCATACCACCTTGCCAGTGTCCTTGTTCAGCGCCACCAGCTTGGCATCGAGGGTGCCGAAGAACACCAGGTTGCCGTACAGCGCCACGCCGCGGTTGATCACGTCGCAGCACGGGCGGATGTCATCGGGCAGGCGCGCATCGTATTGCCACAGCTTCTTGCCGGTACGGGCGTCCACGGCGAACACCCGCGAGTAGGAGCCGGTCAGGTACATCACCCCGTCCTTGACCAGCGGCTGGGCCTGCTGGCCGCGCTGCTTCTCACCACCGAAGGAAAACGCCCAGACCGGCCGCAGGTCCTTGACGTTGTCGGTATTGAGCAGGTTCAGCGGGCTGTAGCGCTGGCCCTGCACGCCCAGGCCATTGGTCACGATCTGCTGCGGGTTCTTCGGGTCCTGGAGAATTTCTTCATTGCTGACAGCGGCGTGGGCTGCACCGGCAAGCAGCATGGCGCTGAGCACCAGGCTCAAGGCGAACACGGGACGACATGTGGATCGGGTCATGACGGCTACCTTTGGTTTTTTTGTTGTATCCGGGAAAACTTCCCGGTGTGTCGGGAATTCTTGGTCCCGACCTGCTTGCCAACAATTGCCCGCAGTGCTGAGTTTTCTAGTTCCTTGGTAGCAGTGAACCTACGCGGTTCCCCCCTGTGGGAGCGGCCTTGTGTCGCGAAAGGGCTGCAAGGCAGCCCCGGCGATTTCAGCCATCGGCACAAATTCTGGGGCCGCTTCGCGCCCCTTTCGCGACACAAGGCCGCTCCCACAGGGGGCCGCGTTACACCCTCAGATTGGGGGTTTGGCGTCGACGCGCCGCAGCTGTTGGCGCTCGTAGCGGGGGTACAAGTGGCTGACACTGCGAATCAGCTCGTATCGGGTCAGGCTGATACCGGCAAACCGCTCGGGTATCGGGCTGCGGATCATCTCGGCCATGTCATCGCCACGCGCCGCGCCGTCACGCATCAACCCATCCAGCCAGCCCAGGTAATCACGCATCTGCGCAAACGGCCGGGCATCGCTGGCCAGCGGTCCGTGACCGGGTACCAGCTGCTTCCAGGGCAGCGCTTGCAAGGTGTCCAGGTCCTTCAGCCACACCTCCAGCCCCGGGCTGTTGGGCGTGGTCAGCGCGCGCTCGTGGAACACCAGGTCGCCGGCGAACAGCACGCCAGTGTTTTCATCCAGAATCGCCAGGTCGGCACCGGTATGCCCGCCCAGCGCCAGCAGCCGCAGGCGGTGGCCACCCACCTCGTGAATACCCGGCTCCAGCACCCGGGTCGGCAGCACCACCTCGGTACCGCGCATCCAGTCGCCGACCAGGCGGTACATGTTTTCGGCCATGGCCTCGCCCTGCTGGCGCAACAGCTCGCCGGTATCGGCCAGGGCGCCGATGGGCACATCGGCAAAGGCCTGGTTGCCCAGCACATGGTCGGGGTGATGATGGGTCAGCAGCACTTCGACCACCGGCTTGTCGGTGGTGGCGGCAATGGCCTGGCGCAAGGCTTCGCCGTAGCGTTTCGACGGCCCGCTGTCGATCACCACCACCCCGCTGTCGGTGACGATGAACGCGGTGTTGACGATATTGCCGCCGTTGTCCTTGGCGAAATTGTCGGTGCTGCCCTCCAGCAGCCAGGTGCCCTCGGCGATCTGCCGGGGCTTGAGCCGATAGTCCAGGTCTGCCCAGGCCGGCAGGCCCAGGCACAGCAGCAACAGCAGAATGCAACGCATGACGGGCGCCTCTGGTCAGGGATGGAGTCGGGCAACGCGTTCAGGGCACTGCCGCCTCGAACTGGTTGCCGCTGTTGTCCTGCAACACCAACCGGGTCGGCCCGGGGCCCTGGATGTCGAAGCCCAGGTTGGGGTTTTCGCTGACCGCCGGGTACAGTTCCAGGCTGGCCAGGCGCTGGCCGTCCGCGCCTTGCAGCTCGGCATGGTTGAGGAAGAATTCGGGAATGCCGCTGACCAGGCCGTTGTCCATCGGGTGGGCCACCTGCAGGCGCAAGCGGCTGCTGTCGCCGCGCGGGTAGCGCCCGCCCAGGACTTCACCGAGGTGTTCCTCCCAGCCGGGCTGAGTGCGTACCACGCTGGGCGCGGTACAACCGCCGCCGGCAGCATCGATCAGGGTCGAGCCGACATGCCACAGGCCGTCGCGGGTCAGCACCGCGGCACGCAGCGGTGTGGCCTGTTCGACGCGGATGCGGATCGACAACCAGGGCAGCACGCGCTCGCCGGGCTGGAAGTCGACAATGCGCGGCAGCGGGTTGAGTTCGGCCCAGGCGATGATCCGCACCACTTCGCCGCTGAACGCCCGAGCGTCGATCTCCAGCGGCACCTGGCGGGCGTCCTCGGCAAACGGCGGCGCCAGCAGCTTGACCCGGTCATCGAACACGAATGCGGCCTGGCCCAGCAGCTGCTTGTGGTAGAAGTCCCACATCACCGACGGCACCGGGTCCTTGTGGTTACTCGGCTCGCTGGCCTGGGCTTGTGCGGCCCAGGGCACCCAGCAGGCCAGCAGGAAAGTCGCTCGCCAGTTCATCGCCCACTCCTTTTGATCAACGCAAACCTGGCTGACAGTGCACGGTCCTTGTGGGAGCGGGTTCACCCGCGAACACCGGCGAAGCCGGTGCCATATACCGCGTCGCATTCTTCGCGGGTGAACCCGCTCCCACAGGGGGATGTGTTGCTTTTACAAACTCACAAGCCTGCGAAGCTTGTTACTGATACATTTCCGGCACCTGGTAACGCAGGCCATAACTGGCATAAATCGCCTTCATCCGCCCATCGCGAATCAACGCCTCAAGCGCCTCCTCCACCGCATAGGCCAGCTGCCGGTTGCTTTCATGCACCGCCATGCCGATCTCCCAGGCCTGCTTGCCAAGGTTCGGGTAGGCGTTTTCCGCCAGGGCCAGTTGCGGGTCGGCGGCCTGGTGCAGTTGCCAGTCAACCTCGCCGCGCATCGCCATCACCGCGTCCACCTGGCCGGCCTGCATGGCACCGAAGGCTTGCTGCACATTGGGGTAATGATGGGTCCTGGCGCTGAGCATGCCGTTGAACACGGAAGTCAGGTAGAACGACGGCACGCTGTCCACCTCGACCCCGATCGGGTGTTGCTGGAACACCGCGACACTGGCCACCGAGGCCAGGCGGCGGCGATCATAGGCGACCTGCCAGCGCTCCTCCTGATAGGGGCCGAACATCACCACCTGGGCGTTTTCCAGCTCGCCCACCTCATTGCGCCGCTGCGCGTAGGCATGGTCGTACGGCACCCGCATCATCAGGTCGGCCAGTTGCTGGTGGCGCAGCGGGCTGCCACGCCAGATATAGTCGCGCAGATCGTCGTCGAGCTTCTCCCCAGGTGGCGCCCAGATCAGCTGCAAGCGCACCCCCAACGCCGTGGCCAGGGCCTGCGCCAGTTCCACGTCGACACCGCGCGGCTGGCCGTGGTCCTCGAAGCTGTAGGGCGCAAAGTCCTTGTACACCGCCACCTTCAGTTCGCCAGCGGCGATGATCGCGTCGTAGCTGCGCACCTGCGCCTGCGCCGCTGCGCAACACAGCAGCAGGCCGCTCAACAGCACCGCCAACAGACGCATGGCCGTCACTCCTCGACGTGCACGCTGTCCAGGTAGGTGCGCACCGCCCACAGGGCCTCCTGGCTCAGGTAGTCGGCCATTTTCGGCATGTACACCCGGCCGTCGCGGACCGCACCATGGCGTACACGCTCGACGAACCATTCATCCCCGGCCTCGCCGGCATCGAGCATGCGCAAATCCGGAGCGATGCCCCCCGACTTGGCCTCCAGGCCATGGCAGGCGGCGCAGTTCTGGTTGTAGGCCGAGGCACCGATTTCCACGGCCTTGTCGTGCTCGGGAGAGCTGCGGTACGGGTTGACCGCCGCCCAGCCATCGCCGTCCAGGGTTACGCCAGCGTCCTTGATCGGGGTCAGGCCCTTGGTTTCCACGGCCTGGGGCACCACATTGCCATGTGCCCAGGCAGTGCCGGTCAGCACTGTACTGGCAAGCAGCCCGGCAGCCAGCAAGACGTTGCGTTTTGTTGTCATTTTTATGCCCTCACGAATGCACGCAAGGCCTCAACCACAGAGGCCGTGTCGCCATCTTAGAAACAGCCCGCAGGCGGCCGAATGCTGCTTTGGTGGCCGCGCCTTACTCCCTTGGTAGTAGGGCTTGTGGCGAAGGGCCAAATGAGGTGCCCTGCGGGAACTATTCCCGGCAAGGGCGGGACATTTTCCGTATCCGGCGACGCCCGCCCCGTCCACCCTGTGCAGGCCAAAACCTCCACTGGGAACTGCAACCATGACAACAAGAACGCTACCCGCCCTTTCCCCTCTGGCCCTGAGCGTGCGGGCCTTGCTGCTGGCCGGTAGCCTGGCCCTGGGCAGCGTGGCCACGGCAGCCACCACCCCTGCGGCACCTGCCAGCAAGAACGTGACGTGGGAAGACATCGCCAACGACCACCTGACGACCCAGGATGTGCTGCAGTACGGCATGGGTACCAACGCCCAGCGCTGGAGCCCATTGGCCCAGGTCAATGACAAGAACGTGTTCAAGTTGACCCCGGCGTGGTCCTATTCCTTCGGCGACGAGAAACAACGCGGCCAGGAATCCCAGGCCATCGTCAGCGACGGCGTGGTCTACGTCACCGGCTCCTATTCGCGGGTGTTCGCCCTCGATGCGAAAACCGGCAAGCGCCTGTGGACCTACAACCACCGCCTGCCGGACAACATTCGCCCCTGCTGCGATGTGGTCAACCGCGGCGCAGCGATCTACGGCGACAAGATCTACTTCGGCACCCTCGACGCGCGGGTCATCGCCCTCGACAAGCGCACCGGCAAAGTGGTGTGGAACAAGAAGTTCGGCGACCACGCCGCCGGCTACACCATGACCGGCGCCCCGGTGCTGATCAAGGACAAGACCAGCGGCAAGGTACTGCTGATCCACGGCAGCTCCGGCGATGAATTCGGCGTGGTCGGCCAACTGTTCGCCCGCGACCCGGACACCGGCGAAGAGGTGTGGATGCGGCCCTTCGTCGAGGGCCACATGGGCCGCCTGAACGGCAAGGACAGCACGCCGACCGGTGACGTCAAGGCGCCGTCCTGGCCGGACGACCCCACCACCGAAACCGGCAAGGTCGAAGCCTGGAGCCACGGCGGCGGCGCGCCTTGGCAAAGCGCCAGCTTCGACCCCGAGACCAACACCATCATTGTCGGCGCCGGCAACCCTGGCCCCTGGAACACCTGGGCGCGCACCTCGAAGGACGGCAACCCGCATGACTTCGACAGCCTGTATACCTCAGGGCAGGTCGGCGTCGACCCGAGCACCGGTGAGGTGAAGTGGTTCTACCAGCACACGCCCAACGATGCCTGGGATTTCTCCGGCAACAACGAACTGGTGCTGTTCGACTACAAGGGCAAGGACGGCAAGCTGGTCAAGGCCACCGGCCACGCCGACCGCAACGGCTTCTTCTATGTGGTGGACCGCAGCAACGGCAAACTGCAGAACGCCTTCCCCTTCGTCGACAACATCACCTGGGCCAGCCACATCGACCTCAAGACCGGGCGCCCGGTGGAAAACCCCGGGCAGCGCCCGGCCAAGCCGCTGCCGGGAGAAACCAAGGGCAAGCCGGTGGAGGTCTCGCCACCCTTCCTTGGCGGCAAGAACTGGAACCCCATGGCCTACAGCCAGGACACCGGCCTGTTCTACATCCCTGGCAACCAGTGGAAGGAGGAGTACTGGACCGAAGAAGTGAACTACAAGAAGGGCTCGGCCTACCTGGGCATGGGCTTCCGCATCAAGCGCATGTATGACGACCACGTCGGCACCCTGCGCGCCATGGACCCGAGCACCGGCAAGCTGGTGTGGGAGCACAAGGAGCAGTTGCCGCTGTGGGCCGGCGTGCTGGCGACCAAGGGCAACCTGGTGTTCACCGGCACCGGCGACGGCTTCTTCAAGGCCTTCGACGCCAAGACGGGCAAGGAGCTGTGGAAGTTCCAGACCGGCAGCGGCATCGTCTCGCCGCCGATCACCTGGGAACAGGACGGCGAGCAGTACATCGGCGTGACCGTGGGCTACGGCGGCGCGGTGCCGCTATGGGGCGGTGACATGGCCGAACTGACCAAGCCGGTGGCCCAGGGCGGTTCGTTCTGGGTGTTCAAGATCCCCAACTGGGACAACAAGACTGCACAGCGTTGACTGCCTGAGTTGACGCATCACTGGGGCCGCTCTGCGGCCCCAGGGTGCATACCCGACTTCACATTGAGAGCCTTTCGCCATGAACTACCTGCCACTTGCCTTGCTGATCGTGCTGGCCCCTGCCATGGCCGAGAATGCCGACGACGCTGGCAACGATACCCCCCTGATCATCAACGGCTGCGTGATTGCCGAAGCCAGCCAGTGCCCGGGGGCCGACCTGCGGGGAGCCAACCTGGCCAACCAGGACCTGCGCAAGATGAACCTGGCCGGCGCCGACCTGCGCGATGCCGACCTGCGCCATGCCCGGCTGGACCTGGCCAACCTAGAAAAGGCCAGACTGCAAGGCGCCAACCTGACGCGCGCCAGCCTGCAGCAGAGCAACCTGCGCCTGGCCGACCTGAGCCATGGCCGGCTCGTGGCCATTCAGGGCTGGGGCCTGTTTGCCCAGGGTGCGCAATTTGCCAAGGCCGACCTCAGCGCGGCCTACCTGCAGTTCGCAAGGTTGTCAGGGGCGAAGATGCAGCAGGCCAACCTGCGCGCGGCGGACCTGGAAATGGCCTGGCTGAGCAAGGCTGACCTGCAAGAGGCCGACCTCGGCGATGCCAACCTGCAGGAGGCCAAGTTTGGCCAGAGCAACCTGGCCCGCGCCGACTTGCGCGGGGCGCGGCAGCATTACGGGAATTTTCAGGAGGCCAACATGGAGGGGTGCGAGGGGTGCCCCGACACCTGGGACAATTGAGCAAAGCGTGCTTGGGCACATTGTTCCCCTGTGGGAGCGGGTTCACCCGCGAACACCGGCGAAGCCGGTGCCATATACCGAGTCGCCTCATTCGCGGGTGAACCCGCTCCCACAGAGTCACTGCTAAATCCATTAGTCATATGTTGGCCTTCAAAGAAACCTCACCCCGCCACCCGCACCACCCCCAGATCAATCCCCAGATGCACCAGCTCGGCATGGGAACTGACCTGCAACTTGCTCTTGAGCAAGGTCAGGTGGTTGGACACGGTCTTGGCGCTGATGCACAGCTGCTCGGCAATCCCCCGCACCGGTGTGCCCTTGGCCAGCATCATGAAAATCTCCAGCTCACGCTGGGTCATGCGCTGCAAGCGCGGGTCGCTGGCATTCTGCTGTGAGGTGCAGGCCAGCTGGGTGGCCAGGGGCTGTTCGATATAGGCATGCCCGGCCAACACCCGCTGCACCGCCTCGATCAGCACTTCGGGCGCCGAGTTCTTGGTCAGGTAGCCCGAGGCACCGGCATCCAGCGCCTGGCGCACCAGCGGCAGTTCGTCATGCATGCTGAAGAACAGCACCCGCAATTGCGGCAGGCGCTGGCGCAGACGCCGGGTGGTTTCCAGGCCGCTGATGCCAGGCAGGCCGAAGTCCATGATCACCAGGTTGGGCACCTGCTCCTGAACCCGGGCCAGCGCCTCTTCGCCACTGGCAGCCTCACGCACCTGTACTGTCGGCAGCACTGCCCGCAACAGGCTGGCATAGCCCTGGCGGACCACGGCGTGGTCATCGACCAACACGATATTCATCACACCTCCATGGGAATGTTCAGGTCCAGCGCCCAGCCGGCCCCCGGGCGGCTGAGGATGCGCAGTTCACCGCCCAGGCTGCGGGCGCGCTCGGCCATCGAGTGCAGGCCTACCCCGGGGCGCTGGGGCTGGCTGGCACCGCAACCGTTGTCGCGAACCAGCAGGCGCAAGCCCTTGGCGCTGCGTTGCAGGCGCACCCGCACCTGGCTGGCGCCGGCGTGCCGGGCGACGTTGGTCAATGCCTCCTGCAGCAAGCGATACAGATGCGTCCTGCTCGGCCCGGGCAGCGCCGGCAGCTGCTCGCCGACCCGCAGGCGGCAATCGATACCCTGGCTGGCCTGCCATTGGCTCACCAGCAGGCCAAAGGCTTCGGCCAGCGGCATGTGCTGCAGCGCCAGCGGGTACAGGTCGTGTACCAGGGCGCGGAAACCTTGCTGCAGGCGTTCGCAATCGAGCTCCAGGGTACGTGTCGTCTGCGCCACCACGGCCGGCTGGTCGGCAACCATGCGCAGCAGGCAGAGCTGGGCCCGAATACCCGCCAGGTATTGCCCGAGGTCGTCGTGCAGCGTCTGCGCCAGCTGGGTGCGCTCCTGCTCCTGCACCGCCAGCAGGGCCTGGGTGAGTTGGGTATTGTCGGCCCGGGCCTGCTGCAGAGACGCGGTCATGCGGTTGAAATGCTCGGCCAGCTGGCGCGCCTCCGGCAGGCCGGCCTCGCGCAGGCGTGCGGTCAATTGCCCACCCGAGACCTGGCGCAAGGCCTGCAGCAGCTCGTCCAGCAGGCCCATGCCCCGCCGCACCGCCCAGCGGATGGTCAACAAGCTCAGCAACAACGCCAGGCCGCACAGGACCAACAACTGCTGCAGCGAGTCGCGGACTTCGTCGATTTCATCCCGCGCATCCACGGCGATCATTACCCGGCGGCCGTCACCCAGCTCCAGCAGCCGGCTGCTGTCATGGCGCTGGCCAAGCAGCTGGCGGCCCAGCCAGCCATCCAGGCCGGCCTCCTGTGGCAGCTGCGCAGGTTCATCCGCCGCCAGCCAGTGCACCCGCACATGGCGCAGGCTTTGCGTCAGCCGTGGTTGCAGGCTCTGCGGGGCGCGTTCGGCGGTGTCCCCGAGGTACGCCACCACGGCTTGCGCCGATTGCAACTCCCGCTCCACATCAGCCACCGCCTGGCGCAACAGCACCCCGGCACAGGCCAGCGTCACCAGCGCGAAGCAACAGGTGACCCAGAGGTTGATTCGCCACAGGGCCGACAGGTTGACAAGGCGCATGGGCAATTCTCCTGCAGGGGGCTGCGGCTCATCGTAAAACCCGGGCCCGTGTGGTGAATTACTACCTTGGTACCGGCCGAGCGCTACTTTCTGCATATTTCCCCCTCCCGGCGGGCTTCCTATGCTGGCGCCATCTGCCGTGGAGTTGCCTTATGCGCCAGCCTGCCCACCTTGCCCTGACCTGCCTGCTGGCCCTGGCCGCGACGCTTTCTGCGAGCCCGGCGCCCGCTGCGCAGGCCCAGGCCGCAGAACCGTTGCAGGTGCGCATCGGCTACCTCGGCTATCGCCCCGATCCCGGCCCGCTGCTGTCCAACATCCTTCCCGAGCCCACCGATGCCGGGCTGCAGGGCGCCGAACTGGCGATTGTCGACAGCAACAGCAGCGGGCGTTTTCTCAAGCAGGAATTCCACCTGGCCAATGCCAGCGTCGACAGCCCCGAAGCCCTGCTGCAAGCCGCCAAGGCCCAGCACAACCAGGGCCTGCGGCTGTTCGTGGTGAATGCCCCCGCCGCCAGCCTGCGCGCGCTGTCTGCCGCCCTGCCCGACAGCCTGCTGTTCAACGCCGGCAGCCCGGACGACAGCCTGCGCAGCAGCCAGTGCCTGGGCAATGTGCTGCACAGCCTGCCCAGCCGCGCCATGCTGGCCGATGCCCTGGCGCAGTTCCTGGTGCTGCGCAAATGGCAGCGAGCGCTGTTGATCGTCGGCCAGACCGACGACGACCGCGCCTACGCGGCGGCCCTGCGCCGGTCCATGAAGCGCTTTGGCATGCAGCTGGTCGCGGAGAAAGCCTGGACATTCGACAACGACCAGCGCCGCAGCGCCCAGGCCGACATGCCGCTGTTCACCCAAACCGCCGAGTACGACGTGGTGCTGGTGGCCGACGAGCACGGCGACTTCGGCGAGTACCTGCCCTACCAGACCTGGTACCCGCGCCCGGTGGCCGGCACCCAGGGCCTGACCCCCACCGGCTGGCACAAGACCGTGGAAACCTTCGGCGCGGCGCAGTTGCAAAAGCGCTTCGAAGCCCAGGCCGGGCGCTGGATGAACGACCGCGACTTCGCCGCCTGGATGGCCGTGCGCAGCATCGCCAGCGCAGTGAGCAAACTGCGCCAGGCCGACCCCCGCGCCCTGCAGCAACTGCTGCTCAGCGAGCAGTTGCCGCTGGACGGTTTCAAGGGCCGCAAGCTCAGCTACCGCCCGTGGAACGGCGAGCTGCGCCAGCCAATCCCGCTGGTGCAGCCGCGGGCCCTGGTCAGCACCTCGCCGCAGGAGGGCTTCCTGCACCCGTTCAACGAAATGGACAGCCTGGGCTACGACAAGCCCGAAGTGACCTGCGGCTACCCCTGACCCGATAACCACAACAAAAAGGATTTCGCCATGCGTCGCTCCCCGTTTCACCGGGCACTGCTTTACCCCAGCCTGCTGTCGGGCGCCCTGGCGCTTGCCGGCGGGCACGCCGTGGCCGCCACCGCCTGGGTGTCGAACGAGAAGGACAACAGCCTCAGCCTGATCGACATGCAGACCCTGCAAGTCACCGAGACCCTGCCGGTGGGCCAGCGCCCGCGCGGCCTGCTGCTGTCCCACGACAACACGCTGCTGTACATCTGCGCCAGCGATTCGGACCGGGTGCAGGTGATGGACGTGGCCACCCGCAAGATCATCAAGGAGCTGCCCTCCGGCAAGGACCCCGAGCAGTTCGCCCTGCACCCCAACGACCGCTGGTTGTACGTGTCCAACGAGGACGACGCGCTGGTGACAGTGATCGACACCCAGACCGACAAGGTACTCGGGCAGATCGACGTCGGCATCGAGCCCGAAGGCATGGCGGTGAGCCCGGATGGCAAGTGGGCGGTCAACACCAGCGAAACCACCAACATGCTGCACTGGATCGACACCAGCACCCAGACCCTGGCGGACAGCACCCCGGTGGACCAGCGGCCGCGCTTCGTCGAGTTCAGCCAGGACGGCTCGCGGCTGTGGGCCTCGGCAGAAATCGGCGGCACGGTGACCATCCTCGACGTGGCCAGCCGCCAGGTGCTGAAAACCCTCAACTTCCAGATCAAGGGCGTGCACCCGGACAAGGTCCAGCCGGTAGGCATCAAGCTCAGCGCCGATGGCAAGTACGCGTTCGTCGCCCTGGGCCCGGCCAACCATGTGGCGGTGGTCGATGCCAAGACCTACGAAGTACTCGACTACCTGCTGGTGGGCCGGCGGGTCTGGCAACTGGCATTCACCCCGGACCAGAGCCAGTTGCTGGCTACCAACGGGGTCAGTGGCGACGTTTCGGTGATCGATGCAAAAAACCTCAAGGTGCTCAAGTCGGTGAAGGTCGGCCGCTACCCCTGGGGCGTGGTGGTGACGCCATGAATACCCTCGAAGTCAGTGACGTGAGCTTTGCCTACGGCCAGCGCGAGGCGCTCAGGCAGGTCGGCTTCAGCCTGGCGCCCGGGCGTTTCGCCGCCTTGCTGGGCCCCAACGGCGCCGGCAAGTCGACCCTGATCGCCCTGCTCACCCGGTTGTACGACCTGCAGCATGGCGACATCCGCGTGTGCGGCTGCTCGCTGCGCAACGCCACACGCCCGGCCTTGCGCCAGCTGGGCGTGGTGTTCCAGCAAAGCACCCTGGACCTTGACCTGAGCGTGGAGCAGAACCTGCGCTACCACGCCTCGCTGCATGGCCTGTCGCGGCGCCAGGGCAATATTCGGGTCGATGCCGAACTGGCCCGCCAGGGCCTCGATGAACGGCGGCGTGAGCCGGTCCGGGCGCTGAACATCGGCCATCGACGCCGGGTGGAGATTGCCCGCGCGCTGCTGCATGAACCGCGTTTGCTGTTGCTCGACGAGGCCAGCGTCGGCCTTGACCCGGCCAGCCGCCTGGCGCTCAACCAGCACCTGCGGCTGCTGTGCCGCGAGCAGCGCCTCAGTGTGCTGTGGACCACCCATCTGCTGGACGAAGTGCAGCCCAGCGATGACCTGCTGATCCTGCATCAAGGGCGCCTGGTGGCCAGCGGCACGGCCGACGCCCTGAGCCTGGAGCACGGCGGTGACCTCGACCATGCCTTTGCCCGCCTGACCAGCACCCCCACAGGAGCCAATGCCCGATGAACGCTTACTGGCAGTGCTTCAACGGCATTCTCCTGCGCGAATGCCTGCGTTTCGTCCTGCAGCGCACCCGTTTTCTCAGCGCCCTGGTGCGCCCGCTGCTGTGGCTGCTGGTGTTCGCCGCCGGCTTTCGCGCGGCCCTGGGCATTGCGATCATCGAGCCCTACGACACCTACATCCCCTACGAGGTGTACATCATCCCGGGCCTTGCCTGCATGATCCTGCTGTTCAACGGCATGCAGGGCTCGCTGTCGATGGTCTATGACCGGGAGATGGGCAGCATGCGCGTGTTGCTGACCAGCCCATTGCCGCGGCCCTTCCTGCTCGGCAGCAAGCTGCTGGCAACCTCGTTGATCTCCCTGCTGCAGGTGTACGCCTTCCTTGCCATCGCCTGGTTGTATGGCGTGCAGCCACCGGCTGCAGGCCTGTTGCTGGCGCTGCCGGCGCTGTTGCTGGTGGCGCTGATGCTCAGCGCTCTTGGGCTGTTGCTGTCGAATGCGATTCGCCAGCTGGAGAACTTTGCCGGGGTGATGAACTTCGTGATATTCCCGCTGTTCTTCCTGTCCTCGGCGCTGTACCCGTTGTGGAAGATGCGCGAGGCCAGCCAGTGGCTGTACTGGCTGTGTGCAGTGAACCCGTTCACCCATGCCGTGGAGCTGGTGCGCTTTGCCTTGTATGAGCGCTTCAACCCGCTGGCGCTGGCGGTATGCCTGGGGCTGACCGTGCTGTTCACCCTGCTGGCGATCCTTACCTTCAACCCCCAGCATGCGGCGCTGCGCAAGCCGCGCTGATTGGCAGCTGTCTCCCTCCGGCCCCTTCGCCGAACCCGCTGAAGGAACACGGTCCGTGTGGGAGCGGGTTTACCCGCGAAGAAGACAACGCGGTGCATGGCACCGGCTTCGCCGGTGTTCGCGGGTAAACCCGCTCCCACAGGGATCGCGCATGCATTCAGATATTGGGCAGGATCAGGCCAGAGGCGCCCGGCTTTCTACTACTTTGGTACTGCCTTTGCTGTCTGATCGTCGCATTCACAATGCACCGCCACTGGCATGTAATGGGCCTATAACAAAAAGGACAAACCCCATGCCACGTGCCCTGCCCCGGCTGCCACGCCCATTGCTGGCGGCGCTTTCCCTGAGCCTGACGCTGGGCATCGCCCAGGCCGACACCACGCCGCTATTCTCCACCGACGGCTATCGCACCACCCTCTACCGCAGCCCGACCCCACAACAGGTCGAGGGCGGCCAGGTCATCGACACCGCCACCCTGCAAGGCCTGCTGGGGCACACACCAAGGCCGGTGCTGATCGACGTCTACCGCCGCCAATGGCTACAAGGCCGCTTCATCGAAGATGAACCCCACGCCAACATCCCCGGCAGCCGCTGGCTGGCCAACACCGGCGACGGCGAGCTGAGCCCGGCGTGGCACGATTACTTCGTGCGCAACCTGCAACAAGCCACCGCCGGGCGCACGGAGCAACCGCTGGTCTTTTACTGCCGCTCCGATTGCTGGTTAAGCTGGAACGCGGTAAAACGCGCGAAAGCCCTGGGCTATAAGAATCTGTATTGGTACCGCGACGGCCTGGACGCCTGGCAGCAGGCCAACCTGCCGCTGCAGCCGGCGCAGCCAGAACCCTTCCCCTGAATTCATCGCCTGCGAACGCGTGCCCGCTCCATCCAATAAAAACGAGGTGAAAAGGCCATGTACAAAATTCTGATTGCCGACGATCACCCCCTGTTTCGCGAAGCCATCCACAACGTTATCAGCGATGGCTTCCAGGGCAGCGAAGTCATGGAAACTGCCGACCTGGACAGCGCCCTGGCGCTGACCCACGAGCACGACGACCTCGACCTGATCCTGCTCGACCTGAACATGCCCGGCATGCATGGCCTCAATGGCCTGATCACCCTGCGCAACGAGGCACCGACCACGCCGGTGGTGATCGTCTCGGCCGAGCAGGAAAAGCAGATCGTGCTGCAGGCCATCACTTATGGTGCGGTGGGTTTCATCACCAAGTCCTCGCCCCGCTCACAGATGATCGAAGCGATCGAGCAGATCCTCAATGGCAACGTCTACCTGCCGCCCGACATCATCCGTGCCCAGAAAAGCAGCACCAGCCGGCGCCTTAACGATGCCCCGAGCTTCCCGCCGGAGATGCTCCAGGCCCTGACCCGCAAGCAGCTGCTGGTGCTCGAGCGCATGACCAAGGGCGAGTCGAACAAGCAGATCGCCTACACCCTGGATATCGCCGAGACCACGGTCAAGGCCCATGTTTCGGCGATCCTGCGCAAACTCAACGTGCACAACCGGGTGCAGGCCATCCTCAGTGCCGGTGATATCGATTTTGGTGATTACCTGCGGCGTTGATACCGCTATCTGGGGGCCGCCTTGCGGCCCATCGCCGGCAAGCCAGCTCCCACAGGTACTGCGCAACTCTCGAGTCCTGCGCAGTACCTGTGGGAGCCGGCTTGCCGGCGATGGGCTGCGCAGCAGCCCCAATACCGCTGACTGTCTGGCATCGCGGCTAGCCCTGGCTGCCCAGCAAATGGCTCATCGCCGCCTTCAGCTTCATCGGCCGCACCGGCTTGTGCATCAGGGTGTGGCCCAGCTCGCGGATCTGTTGCTTTAGCTCGTTGCTGTAGTTGGCGGTGATCATCATCGCCGGCAAGGGCTGGGCGCGGCGGGCATTGATCCGCGCCACGGCGTCGACGCCATTGCAGTCGTTGTCCAGGTGGTAGTCGGCGATCAGCAGGTCGGCCTCGGCATGGTAGTTGTCCACCTGGCGCGCCAGGTCTTCCTCCGACAGCGCGGTGACCACCCGGCAGCCCCACCCCTCCAGCAGGGTACGCATGCCGGCGCAAATCGCCGCATCGTTATCCAGCACCCACACCCGCGCCCCGCGCAGGCGTTCGAGCATCGGCTCGCTGATTGCCTGGCTCGGCTGGGCCTTGGGCGCGGTGGCGCTCAGCGGCACTTCGACCGCGAATACCGAGCCTTTGCCAAGCCATGACCGCACCCGAATCCGGTGGCCGAGGATGCCGGCGATCTTTTCCACGATCGCCAGGCCCAGGCCCAAGCCACGGTCCTGGTCCGGGCGCTGCACATCGCCGCGCCTGAACTCCTGGAACATTTCTTCCAGGTGCTCTTCGGCGATACCGATCCCGCTGTCCCATACCTCGATCCGCAAGCCGCCACGCTGGCGCCGGCAGCCCAGCACCACGCGCCCACTGCGGGTATAGCGAATGGCATTGCTGAGCAGGTTGCGCAGGATCCGCGCCAGCAGCTGGATGTCACTGCGCACCACGGCGGAACAGCCCACGAAATGCAGCTCAAGCCCTTCGCTGCGCGCCACCTGGGCGTATTCGGCAGCGAGGTTGTCCATCAGTTCGCGCAGGGCGAACGGGGCGACATCGGCCTTGATCACGCCGGCATCGAGCTTGGAAATATCCACCAGTGTACCTAGCAGGTTCTCCACATCCTCCAGCGAGTTGCTGACATTACGCACCAGGTGAGCACTGTTGTGCGGCTCGCGGTGTTCGAGCAAGGCACTGGTGAACAGCCGCGCCGCGTTCAGTGGCTGCAGCAGGTCATGGCTGACGGCGGCAAGGAACTTGGTTTTCGACAGGTTGGCCTGCTCGGCCTCGCGCTTGGCCTCGCGCAGGCGCGATTCCACCCGGCTGCGCTCCTCGATTTCGCGCAGCAGCTGTTCGTTCAGGCTGGTCAGTTCGGCAGTGCGCTCGCGTACCCGTTGCTCCAGGTGCTGATACGCCTGGTGCAGCGCCTGTGCGGTATTGCGCCGCTCGGTGATGTCGCGGATCAACACGAAGATGCCCACCACTTCGCCATTGGCCAGGCGGTTCGGCACGTAGGAGCGCAGCATGTAGCGTTCCTGGCCGTTGATGTTGGTTTCGGCAAACTCGAAGGTTACGCTCTCCCCCGCCAGCGCCCGCGCCACGTAGGCCTCCAGGCGCTGGTAATGCTGCTCGCTGTGGGCCTCGCGCAGGCTCTGACCCAGCATCACGCCGCGAGGCCAGCAGTACCATTCTTCATAGACCTTGTTGGTGAATTCGTAGACCAGGTCGGCATTCAGGTAGGCGATCAGCGCCGGCACATGGTCGGTGATCAGGCGAATCTGGTGCTGGTGTGCCGTCTCGGCCCGCTGCCGGGCCTCGCTGAGCAGGTGGTTGACGGCCTTGAGCTCGGCCATGGCCTGGTTCAGCGCTTCGGTGCGTTCGCGCACCTGCTCGGCCAGCACCACCGAATGCTGGAACGCGGCATAAGGGTCGTTGCCACGCGTGACGCCAGACTCGATACGCTCGATCAGTGCGCCGTTGATACGCTGCAGCTTGTGGTTCTGGTGCTGCAGCCGGGCAACCTCGGCCTGCAGTTCAGCGACCGACAGGAGGCCGGTTGCGGGCAATGGCGACCCCGGTGAAGGTCTGGTTGATGTGCATGCCATTGAACTGTTCTCCGTAGGTGTTGAAGCCGATCACCCGCTGCTCGCGCAGGAACGCGCCGATCGGCTCCAGGCCGTGCCGGGCTTCGAGCTCCAGCCGCCGCAGGAAGCAATCGCAACCGATGGTCAGCAGCAGCGGGCCGAGGCGCTGCTGCAAGCCGTCGAACAGCTGGTGCAGGTTCGGCAACAGCGGGCCCGGGGTCATGGCGGTGAGCACGATGCCGTTCTCCACCGCGCAGTAGAAACTCAGACTCAGGTCCGGGTGCACTTGCTGGATCGCCCGCACGTAATACTGGTCATGGATGCGCACGCCCAGCGGATGGGCGGCGAACACTTGATGATCGAGCTCGGCCACCGGCACGCCGATGTGCCGGGCGTATTCCTCGGCAGCAGGCTCGGCATTCAGTTCGAAGACCCGGCGCTGTGCACTGTCGGCACCGGTGACCACCAGCTTTTCCTGGCGCGGCAGGATGTGGTGGGTGGTGAACACTTCGAAGTCGAGCCAGGTATTGACCAGCACCACCACCGCGGCGCCGTGGTGGAACGCGCCGCCGAAATACACGTGGGTGCGGGTCAGGTAGTTGTCGTCGCCGGCCGAACCGCCGAAATGCGGGATATCGCCGAGGGCCGCACTGAGGGCGGCGAGCACCATTTCCTCGCGGCTGGACAGGCCGTCGAGCAGGGTCAGGGCAAAGCTGTGGCCCTTGATCGGCGCCAGGGTGTTGCTGCGGCAGGTGCCGACCAGGCGCTCGACCATCTGCTGGGCGTCGATCAGGCTGAAGCGCTCCATTTCATCGATCAGTTCGGTGGCGATGGAAAAGTGCCGATGATCGAACCCGACTGCCGTTATGCAATTGCGGCCGTAGCCCAGCGGGGTGATTTCGCCGGCGCTGGTGCAACCGACCAGGCGGATGCCGCCAAAACCCTGCTCCAAGGCTTCGCCCAAGGCTTGCAGGTCGTATTCGGCGGAGCAGAAGAACAGCACGAAGCCCAGGTGCGGGTGCAGCAACTGCGCCGCCAGCTCCTGGGCTGCCTGCCGGGCGTCGGTTGCCTGGGACATGGCGCTGACCACACCGTCGTTGTGAGCCTGCTGCATCGTGGTCTCCGGCGCGGGGTGGCTGAGTGATGAGTGTACGAAGGCGATCATCGAGGACGAATGCTACTTGGGTAGCGGGTGGGCGGTTCCATGGTTGTAATAGCTTTTCCTGAAGATTGCCGGGGCCGCTGCGCGGCCCTTTCGCGACGCAAGGCCGCTCCCACATCGACCGCGCAAGCCCATGTGGGAGCGGCCTTGCGTCGCGAAAGGGCTGCGCAGCAGCCCCAGCAATCTTGAGCCGAGGCCGAGGGCTACCAGGTGAGCACCGCCCCCACCGCAAAGGTATCGGTGTCTTCGTTCTGGCCACTGGTTTCATGGCCGTCGATGGAAAACTGGTTGTACTCGGCAACCAGCTTGAGGTTGTCGTTGACGTCATGGAACAGCGCCACGCCACGGGTCTCGTAATCCGCACCACTGCCCACCGCGCCGTTGCCATCGTCCTTGGTCTTGCCATAGGACAGCGCCACCCGGTTCTTGCCGACCTTGTAGGAGCCCTGCAGCAGGTAGCCATCGCTGTCGACATTGCGCAAGGTCGGCTCGCCAGCGTTGTTGGTGAAGAACGGGTTGATGCCCTTGGCCTGGAACCCCGAGCCGGTCAGCGACAGCCCCCCCATCTTCGCCTGCACACCGTAGCCGACACCTTTGGAGGTGACCGACTGCACCGCCGGGTCGGTGTTGTCGGAGGTCTGGTAGCTGCCGTTGACCCAGCTGTAGATCTGCGCCCCACCCAGGTCGAACTGGTAGGTGATCTCGCTTTCGGTACGCGGGTTTTCCTGGTAGGCCTTGCCGGTCGGGCTGCTGTCGTTGGTGTCCACCGGGTCCATGATGCCCACCGCCACCCGCAGGCCGTCCATCACTGGCGTGCGGTAGGTGATCTGCGAGGTGGGGAACGGGTACGGGTAGCCGCTACCGATGTTGCCGAACGATACCCCGCCGCCGTCCACCAGCCCCAGGGTGTCACTGACCTGGCCATAACCGGCCAGCAGTTCGTCGAGCAGGATATTGGAACGGGCGAACAGCCCGAAGTCCTTGCCGATCAGCACCTCGCCCCACTCGGGGTTGGCCACGGTGCCGTAGAACTGGCGCACGTCGATGGCGGTGTCGGTGCCGTTGGTTTCGCTGTCGTTGATGGTCACCCAGAACGAGGCACGCGCGCCGAGCTTCAGGTCATCCACCTGCTTGCCCATGTTGAAGCCCAGGTAGTTGGGCAGAAAGCCCATCTTCACCCGTGACTGGCGGCGATCGAACTGCTCGCCCTGCCGGTCGACATCGCTGTTGACGTAGAAGGCGTTGATATAGCCGTCGGTGGAAAACGTCGTCTGGTCCTTGTCGTACAGCATGATCTCGGCCTGGGCGAGGCTGCTCAGGCAAAGGGTCGACAGGCTGACGGTAACAGCCGCCAGCAAGCGTGGGGACAGATTCTTATTGTTGTACATGGCGCGCTCCGAAACGGGGACGGGATGTCGGAGGCGATTATCAGAAGCTGGCAAACAGCCAGAAACGCTGCCTTGGAGGGGGCTGCCAGGTGCTTTGGGCCCGCGCGCGGGGCGTGATGATTCCGGCCCAGGACCGGGTTACGCCCAGAGGCAAGACTTCTGGCGTAACCCACAGGAGCAGGCGAGGATCAATACGGCAGACTGGAGCGAGCCCCGGTCAAAGGTCCAGGGCACCACTGAGCAACGCGCCTAGCGTGCTTGAGGCATCAGCCCGTTGCTCGTCCAGCAGACACAACGGCAGGCCTTGCCAGGCGGGTGGCGAATCGGCCAGCCCCTCGCCAATCAAGGCCAGCGGACAAGCGATCTGCATTTGCAGCGAACGCAGGCGCCTGGCCAAGGCAGGGTCCACCGGCACCTGAACCTTGATCACCAGTGCCGCAGGCTGCATCGCCGCACATAGCATGGGGATTTCTTCCAGCGGCTGCCCGCACCCGAGAACTTCGATGCGTTGCTGTTCGCCGCTCAACAACAGCCCGGTACACAATACCTGCAGTTCGGCTTGCCCCTCGGTGCCTGCCAGCAGCACGCGCGGCGCATCGGCCTGGTTCATCTGCAGACGCAGCAGCAGGCGGGCGCGCAGGAACATGTCCAGAAACAGCCATTGGCTACGCTGGCCCGGCGCAATGCCTGAAGCCAGGCCATGCCAGACCGGCATCAGCACCTGGCGCAGCACGCTGGCCTTGGGCAGGATGGTGAACAACTGCCCGTGGATGGCTTCCAACGCTTGTGTATCGAATGCCTGGGTGGCGCGCTCCACGGCGACGCGCCAGTCGTCGAAGCCCGAGTGCTGCTGCACCGGCGCATCTGGCTGACCTGCGAGGATGTCGCCTACCTTGCTGATGGGCACGCCATTGCCGGTCCAGTGCAAGATGTCGCGTATGCGCTGGACATCCCGGGCCGTGTACAGCCGATGGCCGCCCTCGGTGCGCTGCGGGCTTATCAACCCATGGCGCCGCTCCCAGGCCCGCAAGGTCACCGGATTGATGCCGGTCAGGCTGACCACATCGCGCATGGGTAACAAATCGGCTGGGGTGGCGTCAGTCATGATGAGGGTTTATCTGGGGGGTGGCACATTCTAAACCCATATGCACCTTCTGCGGCGAGCCTCGTTGGTTCATCATGCAACAAACGGCGCCGAGGCCTTCTGCACGCAGGCCAGGCTGCGCACTTCGCATACAAATGCCTGTAGGTGGGCCCCATGATCAACGCGAAACTCCTGCAACTGATGGTCGAGCATTCCAACGATGGCATCGTCGTCGCAGAGCAAGAAGGCGACGACAGCATCCTCATCTACGTCAACCCCGCCTTCGAGCGCCTGACCGGTTATCGCGCCGAGGAAATCCTGTATCAGGACTGCCGTTTTCTGCAGGGCGAAGATCATGACCAGGCGGGCCTCGACAGCATCCGCGAGGCAATCCGTGGAGGCCTCCCATGCTGCCAGGTGCTGCGCAATTACCGCAAGGACGGGAGCCTGTTCTGGAACGAGTTGTCCATCACGCCCGTGCACAACGAAGCGGACCAGTTGACGTACTACATCGGCATCCAGCGCGACGTTACAGCGCAGGTTTTCGCCGAGGAAAAGCTACGCGAGCTGGAGGCCGAGGTAGCTGAATTGCGCCGGCAACTGGGCCAGGCGGAGCGCTGACCAAAACCTATACAAGGCCGTTGACTTGTATAGATTTACGCTTAGACTTCAGCTATACCTGTACAGCAAGCCATTTCTGTACAGGATTTCCTGGAGCCCAGCATGTCAGCGTATCTGCAGCAATTCGCCGAGCATTTCACCCGCCTCGACGGGGGCAACCTCGGCACCCTTGAAAAGCTGTACAGCGACGATGTCACCTTTCGCGATCCGTTGCATCAGATTCAGGGGCTGCGGGCTCTGCGGGCCTATTTCGCGCAGTTGTACGCCAACGCTCACGATATCCGCTATGCCTTTTCCAGCGTCGACGAAGTGACGCCCGGGCAAGGTTACCTGCGCTGGACCCTGCAGTTCCGCCATCCACGCCTGGCCGCTGGTGAGCAGATCACCTTGCAGGGATGCAGTTACCTGCAATGGCATGAACGGGTCCATTTTCACCAGGATTATTTCGACGCAGCAGCACTGCTCTACGAACACGTTCCGGTAATGGGCCGTGCGATTCGATGGCTCAAAGGCAGGGTCGCATGAGCCGCTGCTGGCTGACAGGCGCAAGCAGCGGTATCGGTGCCGCACTTGCACAATGCCTGCTGGAGCAAGGCCACCAGGTTGCCTTGGGCGGACGCAATGCGGATCGTCTCGCGCCGTTGGCTGAACACTTTCCCGGGCAGGTGCTGCTGGCCATCGGCGACCTCGACGACCCTGTACAGGTATCCGGGATCGCAACCCGTATCGAGCAGGCCTGGGGAGCGCTGGACCAGGCGATCCTCAATGCAGGCACCTGCGAGTACCTGGAACCGGGCCATTTCGACCCAGCCCTTGTCGAGCGCGTGGTCCGTACCAATTTCCTTGCCGTCAGCTACTGCCTGGCAGCGGCCCTGCCCTTGCTTCGCGCCGGTCAGCACCCTCACCTGGTAGTTATGGGCAGTTCGGTGACCTGGCTGGCCCTGCCCCGCGCCGGTGCCTATGGCGCGTCCAAGGCAGCCGTGCGCTACCTGGTGGAATCGCAGCGCATCGACCTGGCCCGCGAGGGCATCGCCGTCACCCTCGTCAGCCCTGGCTTTGTAGATACGCCATTGACCCGTCGCAACGATTTCCCCATGCCCCAGCTATGGTCGGCACAGCGTGCAGCCAGCCATATCGCCAGACGCCTCCCCGAGCGCCCGCTGGAAATCAACTTCCCCCTGCTTTTCACCCTGGTATTGCGACTGCTCGGCGCACTGCCCGCACGCCTGCGCCTGGCGCTAGGGCAACACCTTGCCCGTCATGAACAGGAATGATGATCCATGCGTATAGCAATAATCGGCAGCGGCATCGCAGGGCTATCCTGCGCTCATCTGCTGTCACGCAGGCATGAGGTTACGGTTTTCGAAGCCGAGCAATGGATCGGGGGCCACACGCATACCCTCGACGTGATCTGGCAGGGTGAACGCCATGCAATAGATACCGGCTTCATCGTATTCAATGACTGGACCTATCCGCACTTCATACGCTTGCTCGAGCACCTGAAAGTCGCCTCGCGGCCGACCGAAATGAGTTTCTCCGTGCATGATCCGGCCACCGGCCTGGAATACAACGGGCACGACCTGAATACCTTGTTTGCCCAACGCCGCAACCTGGTGTCCCCGAGGTTCTGGGGGATGCTAAGGGACATTCTGCGTTTCAACCGTCAGGCGCTCGCCGACCTGGATAACCAGCGTATCGATGCCAACGCTACCCTGGGCGCCTACCTCCAGATGCAGCGGTATGGGCAGCGTTTCATCGATCATTACATCGTACCGATGGGCTCGGCGATATGGTCGATGTCCCGCGCGGACATGCTCGGCTTCCCACTTGCGTTCTTCGTGCGGTTCTGTCGCAACCACGGCTTGTTGTCGGTCAACCAACGCCCACAGTGGCGCGTGATCGAAGGGGGCTCGCGCAGCTATGTCGGTCCGCTGTGCCGACCGTTTGCCGGGCGCATCCGCCTCGACTGCAAGGTTTACCGGGTCAGCCGCGACGAAGGTGGCGTCACCCTGATGAGCGCTGCCGGTACCGAACGTTACGACAATGTGGTGTTTGCCTGCCACAGCGACCAGGCCCTGGCGCTGCTGGAAGCGCCGAGCGTGCAGGAGCGGGAAGTGCTCGGCGCCATCGGCTATGCCAGCAATGATGTGGTGCTGCACACCGATACCCGTCTGCTACCCCGCCGCAAACGCGCCTGGGCCAGCTGGAACTACCGGCTCGGCGGGCCACAGCAGGCGCCTGCCGCGCTGACTTACAACATGAGCATTCTGCAAGGCATCCAGGCACCGACGACGTTCTGCGTGAGCCTCAACCAGACCGCGCTGGTGGATCCGGCGCAGATCATTGCCCGCTTCCAGTACGACCATCCGCAATACAGCCTTGCGGCGTGCGCCGCGCAGGCGCGCCAGGAACAGCTGCAGGGCCAGCGCCACAGCTACTTCTGCGGCGCCTACTGGGGCAACGGCTTTCACGAGGATGGCGTGGTCAGTGCGTTGAAGGTGGCCGCGCATTTCGGAGAGCACCTGTGAACAGCAGCCTTTGCGTGGGCTGGGTCAGCCACCGGCGCCTGGCGCCGCGCCCCCACGCCTTCCGCTACAGGATCGGCATGTTCTACCTGGACCTGGACGAGCAAGCCTTGCTGACAGGCCTGTCACGTTGGCTGTGGCGCTGGCGTCTGGCGCCGCTCAGCTGGCACCCGGTAGATTACCTGCCAGCTCGGACCCGCCGCGGCGAGACGCTAGCCCAGGCTGCACGTTCGCTGGTGCACAACGCGACGGGAGAGATGCCTGAGGGGCCGGTGCACCTGCTCACGCAATTGCGTTGCTGGGGGCTGTCGTTCAACCCGGTCAGTTTCTATTTCTGCCATGACCGCGACGGACGACTGACGGCAATCCTGCTGGAGGTGCGAAACACGCCATGGCGCGAACGCTTCCATTACGTGCTGCCGGTCAGCGAAAACCTTGCCAGGCCCTTCACTGTCACCAAGGCCTTTCATGTGTCGCCTTTCATGCCACTGCACATGGACTATCGCTTGCACTTTGCCCTGGACGCAGAGCATGTGCGCATCCACATGGAGAACTGGCAAGCCGATAGCAAGGTGTTCGAGGCCGACCTGGCCCTGCAGCGCCAGCCGCTGGATAAAGCCGCCGTGCACCGATACGTACTGGCCTTCCCCTGGATGAGCCTGCGCACCGTCGCGGCCATCTACTGGCAGGCACTGCGCCTGTTGTTCAAACGCACGCCCATCCATGACCACACGCCCAGCCAGAGTGACCTGGCGCTCGGCCATTCCTGCGAGGACCCTGATGATGTCGAACCCCACCCTGAGCGTTAGCAAGTTCGCCGGCCTCGGGCCGTTGTTCGGTGGCCTGGCACGAAACGCCGTGCTCGCCAGCCTGGGCAGGCTGCGCCATGGCCATTTGCGCCTGCTCAGCCACGGGCAGCAATGGAGCTTCGGTGACGCCGACAGCCCGCTGCAGGCCGAGGTGGAAATCCTTGATGACATCACCTGGAGCCTGATAGCCGGCAATGGTTCGATCGGTGCTGGCGAAGCCTACATCCACGGCTATTGGCGAAGTCCCGACCTGGCGCTGGTGACTCGCCTGTTTGTCGCAAACCTTGAGGTACTTGACACCCTCGAGGGTGGTCTGGCCCGCTTCGGCCGCCCTGCCCTGCGGTTGCAGCACAAACTCAACCGCAACAGCAGGCGCGGTGCCCGCCGCAATATCCTGGCGCACTACGACCTGGGCAATGCCCTGTTCGAGCGGCTGCTGGACCCCACCATGATGTATTCGGCAGCCCGGTTCGAACACCCTGAACAGACGCTGGAACAAGCTCAGTTGCACAAGCTGGAGCGCATCTGCCAGAAGCTGGAACTGTGCCCTGCCGACCATCTGCTGGAGATCGGCTGCGGGTGGGGCAGCCTGGCAATCCACGCCGCCACCCGATATGGCTGCAAGGTCACCACCACCACGCTTTCCGAGGCGCAGTACAGCCATACCCTGCAACGTGTTCAGGCCCTGGGGCTGGAGCAGCGCGTGAAAGTGCTTCGCGAAGACTACCGCGATCTTCAAGGCACCTTCGACAAACTGGTCTCGATCGAGATGATCGAGGCTGTCGGCCACCGTTACCTGCCGGTGTATTTCCGCCAGTGCGCCTCGCTACTCAAGCCCGACGGGCTGATGCTGTTGCAGGCGATCACCATCCGCGATCAGCGCTATGCAAAGGCGCGGCGGTCGGTCGATTTCATCCAGCGCTACATCTTCCCCGGTGGCGCCCTGCCTTCGTTGAGCGTGATGCTGGAAACTGCCAGCCGGCACACCGCACTCAACCTCTTGCACATGGAAGATTTCGGTCAGGACTATGCCCGCACCCTGCGGCACTGGCGAGAAAACCTGCGCCAGGCACGCGCTGAGTTGACGGACCTGGGCTACGACGACATGTTCCAGCGCCTGTGGGAGTTCTACCTGTGTTACTGCCAAGGCGGTTTTGAGGAGCGCGCCATCGGTGTCGCGCATCTGCTCTGGGCAGCGCCCCAGGCACGGCGCGCGCCCTTGCCTGGCAGTGCCTGATGAGCCGTCGCTGGCTGCTTGCCAATGCCTTGTGGCTACAGGCTGGCTGGTGGCTATGCGTATTGGGGGCCGAAAAAACCTTCCTGTCGTTGCTTGTGATTCCTGGCCTGGCCGTGCACCTGAGCCTGTGCCCGGACGTCCACGCAGAGGTCAAGGCGCTGTTGCGCGTAACGCCGGTGGGATGTGTCCTGGACAGCGTGCTGGGCGCGCTGGGCGTGTTCGGTTTCGACACTTGGCCACTGCCGCTGTGGCTTGCGCTGCTGTGGCTGGTGCTGGCCAGCGGCATGCGCCACAGCCTGGCATGGGCCGGCAGGCACTGGCGGCTCGGTGCGCTGGTGGGTGCAGTTGGCGGCCCTCTGGCCTATCTGAGCGGGGCGAGGTTGGCAAATGTCGACTTGCCCATGGGCACGCTGGAAACCGGCCTGTTACTGGTGCCGATATGGGCCGCTACCCTGCCCTTGCTCGCGCGCCTCGCGGTGCGGTGCTGACCTGCGGCATCGTTCGGAGCAGTAGCGCACCTGCGCCCAGCAACGCGCCCAGCGCTTGCGCCAGTTGAACGGCCGCCCACACACCACGCAGATCTTGCTGGGCAAAAGACCCTTTTTCATATCGGCTGCGCCGCATCGAGTTGTGCCAGCAGTGACTGGCCACGCTGCCACACGGCATCGCGACGGTCAGCCGCCATGCCATCCAGGCTTCGATAGACCAGCGCCAGACGCGGGTTAGCCGAAAGTTCCGAGCGATGGCGAATCAGAAAATGCCAATACAAGGCATTGAACGGGCAGCCATCCACCTCGGTCACGTGGTCAACCCTGTAACTGCACGCCTTGCAATGGTCGGACATGCGCTGGATATAACGACCACTGGCGCAGTAAGGCTTGGACCCCAGGTAGCCGCCGTCGGCGTACATCACCATACCAAGCGTGTTGGGCAGCTCGACCCAGTCGAAGGCATCCATGTAGACCGCCAGGTACCACTCACAAATCGCGGCTGGGGCGATACCGGCCAGCAAGGCGAAGTTGCCGGTGACCATAAGCCGCTGGATATGGTGAGCGTAGCCCAGGCGAAGGGTCTGGCCGATGGCCTGCTCCATGCAGCGCATGCGGGTGCGCCCGGTCCAGTAGAATTCCGGCAACGCTCGCTCGTTGCCCAGGTAGTTGAGCGCCGCATACTCCGGCATGCGCAGCCAGTAGATGCCGCGCACATACTCGCGCCAGCCGATCAACTGGCGGATGAAGCCCTCTGCTGCATTGAGCGGTACTCGCCCCTCGCGCCAGGCCTTGTCGACCTCCTCGCACAGGCAACGTACGTCCAGAAGCCCGATGTTCAGCGCCGCACTGATGCGCGCATGGAACAGGTACGGCTCGCCCTCGGCCATCGCATCCTGGTAGTCACCGAAAGCTGCCAGGCCGAAATCCAGAAAGTGTTGCCAGAGCTGCCTTGCCTCGGCATGAGTCACCGGGTAGTCGAAACCGTCGATGGCTCCGTAGTGGTCGCTGAAGCGTTGGCGTACCAGGGCTATTACCGCTGCCGTGATCTCGTCCTGCTCGAAATGCGCGGCGAAGGGGCCACGCAGCTGGCGGGGCAAGGCCTTGCGATTGTCGCCATCGAGATTCCAGGTTCCACCTGCCGGGCTGCCGTCAGGCTCCAGCAGCAGACCGGTACGCTTGCGCATGCCACGGTAGAAGTACTCCATACGCAGTTGGCCGCGTTCCCGGGCCCAGCGCGCGAAGGCTTCGCGAGAACAGAGAAATCGCGTGTCGCGATGCCACACAAGCGGCAGTGAGGCATCGCGCAACGCCTGCTCCAGGCGCCACTCTCCGCACTCGGTCAGGTGAATATGCGTGGCTCTCAGGGCTTGCTGCCAGCGCCGCAACTCGCCAACGATGGTTCCGCTGTTGCCGTCATCATCAAGTTTCACATAATGCACCTGCCAACCGCGCTCGCGCAGTGCCAGTGCGAAGTGCCGCATGGCGCTGAAGATCAGGACGATCTTCAGCGGATGATGCGGCACGTACCTGGCCTCCCCTTCCACTTCCGCCATCAGCACAGCATCGCGGGCAGGATCGAGGGCTTTCAGGCTTGCCAGGTCGAACGACAGCTGGTCACCCAATACCAGGCCCAGGCGCATCGTTCAGGTTACCCCAGGCTGGTAAACGTTACCGCTACGCAGATTCATGGCACACCCTCCAGCAGACGCTGACGCAGTTGTTGATCCCTGGCCCGTGGATCGAGCCAGATGGCGAAGAACGCCCGGGCAAAGGCCGGGTCGGCGATCGCCCGGCTGAGTTTGCCATCGACGTAGAAACGGCAGCCCTGCCCCGGCATGTACAAGCCGGTGATGCGCATCCCAGGGCGTACATCCACGAACGCCTGCTGCATGGCCTGGGACCACGCCGCGCGCCGCTGCGGCGTCAGGCTATCAGGATCCAGGCGGTACATTTCCTCGAGGCTGGCCTTCACGAGCATGTCTCTGGACAGCGTCCGGTGATAGGCGAGTTCAAGGGCAAAAGGCCGGTTCCAGTCCTGAACCGGACCTGCTGCCCATAGCTGTGCGGTGTAAAGACGCAGGCCGAACCAGGTGAACTCACCGGAGCCCAGCCGTTGCGCTGCCGGCAGCTCCGCTCGCCAGTCCGCCGCCTCGGACAGGCCTGTCAGTAGCAGGCAAAGCCAGGTCCAACGAGCAGTGCGCCCCATGGTAACCTCGAGCACTCCAAAATACCTGTACAACATTGGTAATTATGTACAGGTTTTAGCCATATTGTACAATTTTTAGTGTCTACCCCGTAGCGACATGTCGGCGTAAGTGGTGAACAGGCGGACATACGGTGATGCCAGGAAAAGGAGGCAGTTCAGTGAACCTTATCAATGACCTTCAATCTCCCGCCAACGTACTGGTCTGCGGAGCCAGCCAGGGAATTGGCCTTGCACTGTGCACGCAGTTGCTGGGGCGCGCCGACATCGGGCGGGTGTTTGCCGTCTCGCGACATGCCACCAGCAGCCCTTCGCTGGATGCTTTGTTCGCCGAGCACCCAAGACAGTTGGTTCGCATCGACTGCGACGCGTGTTCCGAAGTGGCACTGCAAACACTGGCGGCACGGGTGGGCGCCTGCTGCGACCAGCTGAACCTTGTACTGTGCACGCTTGGCGTGCTGCAAGAGGCACCCGCACGGGCCGAAAAAGCGCTGACACAGGTGGACATGGCTGGGCTGCTGGCCAGCTTCACGACCAACTGTTTCGCCCCTGTCCTGCTGCTCAGGCACTTGCTTCCCTTGTTGCGACAGCAACCGATGACCTATGTGGCACTGTCGGCGCGGGTCGGGTCGATCAGCGACAACCATCTTGGCGGATGGTATAGCTATCGCGCCAGCAAGGCCGCGCTCAACCAGCTTCTGCACACTGCGAGCATCGAACTCAAGCGACTGAACCCTGCTTCCACGGTACTATTGCTGCATCCCGGGACCACCGACACCCGCCTTTCCCAACCCTTTCAGGGCAATGTACCGCCGGGAAAACTGTTCTCGCCGGCATTTGCAGCGACATGCATCCTAGCGCTGGTGAGCCGACACGGCCCCGACCAGAGCGGTACATTCTGGGCGTGGGACGGCACACCGATTGCCTGGTGACGCCAAAGCCAGCATGGCTTGGCTTCTCTTGTCAGCTGAACACCCAGAGCACGCGGGTGGGCTTGTCGGTGAGGTTGGCGTAACGAAAACTTGCGTGGGGTTGCAGCTGAAAACTGTCACTGGCGCGCAGCGTTACCGGCTCGCCGCCATCCAGCCAGACGGTCAGTTCGCCTTCGAGCACGAAGCAGCCCTGCTCCGAGCTGTCGTCCAGGTACTCCTCGCCACTGCTGGCCCCAGGCTCCAGGTGGCTGTCGAGCATGGAGAACGCGCCCGTTATCGTGGGGGATGCCAGCACATCGGTGATGCCACCGGCCAGGTGAAGGGTACGACGCTCGTGAGGGCGGGTGACCCACTCGAGTTCGCGCGGCTGGTCCAGCTTGTAGAAATAGGCCGTGGAGACGCCGAGCTCTTCGCTGATAGCCGTGAGGTCGGCCACGGTTGGGCGGGATACACCCCGTTCGACCTGGGACAGAAAGCCCACCGAACGGCCGATGCGCTGCGCCAGTTCGCCCAGTGTCAGGCCCTTGAACTTGCGCAGGTCGCGAATCAGTACGGCCAGGCCTTCGATCTCTTCGTGCACTTTCATGGTTGAATCGCGACTTTCGGATGGGAAAAATTGATGCCCTGAAAAGTACATGATTCATTTCACAAAGCAAGATTCTTCAAGGAATTGCGGGAACCGGCAGTTTAATTCGGGGCCGCCTTGCGGCCCATCGCCGGCAAGCCAGCTCCCACCTCGACCGCATCGACTTCAAGTCATGCGCAGTACCTGTGGGAGCTGGCTTGCCGGCGATGGGCTGCACAGCAGCCCCCCTTACCGAACAGCCTCGTACGTCAAGTCCAGGCACTTGCGGGCCTTCTCCACCAGTTCGTCGATCTCCTCGATGCTGATCACCAGCGGCGGCGCGATGATCATGGTGTCGCCCACGGCACGCATGATCAGCCCGTTGTCGAAGCAGTGCTGGCGACAGATCATGCCGACACCTTTGCCTTCATGACGCGCGCGGGTGGCCTTGTCCTTCACCAGTTCGATCGCACCGAGCATGCCCAGGCCGCGTACCTCGCCTACCAGCGGGTGGTCGGCCAGCTCGCGCAGGCGCTGTTGCAAGTACGGAGCGGTTTTGTCGTGCACCTGCTCGATGATCTTTTCATCACGCAGTATCCGCAGGTTCTCCAGGCCCACCGCAGCCGCCACCGGGTGGCCGGAATAAGTGAAGCCGTGGTTGAAGTCGCCGCCTTCGCTGATGACTTTGGCCACTTCATCTCGCACGATCACGCCGCCCATGGGGATATAGCCGGAGGTAAGGCCCTTGGCGATGGTCATCAGGTCAGGCTTGAGGTCGTAGTAGTCGCTACCGAACCACTCGCCTGTACGGCCGAAGCCGCAGATCACTTCGTCAGCGACGAAGAGGATGTCGTACCTGGCCAGAATCTCCTTCACCTTCGGCCAGTAGGTCTGCGGTGGAATGATCACCCCGCCAGCGCCCTGGATCGGTTCGGCGATGAAGGCGGCAACGTTGTCCACGCCAACTTCGAGGATCTTCTTCTCCAGCTGTTCGGCCGCCCACACGCCGAAGTCGGCCTCGGTCATGTCGCCGCCTTCGCCATACCAGTACGGCTGCGGGATATGCACGATATCCGGGATCAGCCCGCCCTGCTGGTGCATGCCGCTCATGCCGCCCAGGCCCGCGCCGGCCACGGTGGAGCCGTGGTAACCGTTGATGCGGCCGATGATGACCTTCTTGCTCTTCTGGCCCTTGAGCGCCCAGTAATGGCGGACCATGCGCAGCACGGTGTCGTTGCCTTCAGAGCCGGAGCCGGTGAAGAACACATGGGTCATGCCTTGCGGGGCCACATCGGTGATCGCCTTGGCCAGTTCCAGCGCGGGCGGGTGCGCGGTCTGGAAGAACAGGTTGTAGTACGGCAGCTGCTTCATCTGCTGGCTGGCGACGTCGGCCAGCTCATCGCGCCCATAGCCCACCGCCACGCACCACAGGCCCGCCATGCCATCGAGAATCTTGTGGCCTTCGCTGTCCCAGAGGTATACGCCCTTGGCCGAGGTGATGATGCGCGGGCCTTTCTCGGCCAGTTGCCGAACATCGCTGAACGGGGCCAGGTGGTGGTCGCGGCTCATGGCTTGCCAGGCGAGGGTCTGGGAATTCTGCTCACTCATTGACTTCACTCCATCACGTTGCGCAGCCGTGCCACGCAGGTACTTTTTTGTAATTGGGAAAGATCGCTGTCAGGCGGACTTCAACAGCATCTGGCGCAATACCGAGCGATGCCGGCAGGCCTTGCCAAAGGACTGGAAGATGGTCAGGTAATGCGGGTTGTCCATGACCTGGTACTCGGGGTGCCATTGCACGGCCAGGGCAAAACCCTTGCTGTTCTCGACCGAAATCGCTTCCACCAGGCCATCGGGTGCCAGCGCCTCCACCCTCAGCCCGGGGGCCAGTACATCGATGCCCTGGCCGTGGATGGAATTGACATCGATAACCGCCGGTAAGCCCATGCGGTCGAGCATGCCGCCGGGCTCTATGTGCAGGGCGTGACGCGGGCCGTATTGCTTTTCGATGGGCTCACCCTTGCTTTCGCGGTGGTCCATGAACATGCCGGTCTCATGCACCTTCTGGTGCAGGGTGCCGCCCAGCGCCACGTTCATTTCCTGGAAGCCACGGCAGATGCCAAGCACCGGCACACCGGCGGCGATGGCCGCACGCATCAGCGGCAAGGTGGTGGCATCACGCAGCGGGTCGTGATGGGTGCCCGCTGCACTGGCCGGGCCGTTGTAGTGCAACGGTTCGATGTTGGACGGCGAACCGGTGAAGATCAGCCCATCCACCACGTCGAGAATATCGGCGCTGTCCATCAGGTCTGCGAGGCTGGGTATCACGATGGGCAGCCCGCACGCTGCCTTGGCCGCCGCGCGCGCGTACTTCTCGCTGATGGTCTGGGTTGCATGCAGCTCGATCATGCTGGTGCATGCGGTAATGCCGATAACGGGCACACGTGGCATATCTTCCTCCGGCAAATCCATATTGCGCGTTGTATTGAAACGGTAGAAAGGTAGGGTGCAGCGGCGCTGCCCCAACCTCGGCACCTACAGGAACCAGCGGTATTCGCGGGCATCGATGTGGCGCATGAAGTCCAGTTGCTCCTGGTATTTGTTTTCGCAGTAGACCATCACGAACTCACTGCCCAGGCCCTCGTTCACCTCCGGGTGGTGACGCATGGCCGCCAGGGCACTGAAGGCATCCTTGGGGAACTCGATGCCGCTCTGGCGGTTGTCGTTCAGCGGGGCAATGGGCTCGACGCCACGTTCCAGGCCATGCTCCATCCCGGTCAGGATGGCCGCCAGCACCAGGTACGGGTTGGCGTCGGCACCGGCGAGGCGGTGTTCGATGCGCAGGTTGCGCGGGTCGGACTCGGGGATGCGAATACACGCATCGCGATCTTCGAAACCCCAGCTGGCCTTGCTCGCCGCGTTGACCATGGCGCCGTAACGGCGGTAGGCATTGTGGTTGGGGGCGAAGATCGGCATGCAGTGCGGCAGCAGCTCCAGGCACCCTGCCACCGCATGGCGCAGCTTGCGCTGGTCATCGCCGGCCAGGATGTTGTTGCCGGCGTTGTCGTACAGGCTGACATGCACATGCATGCCGCTGCCCGGCGCGTCGAGGTACGGCTTGCTCATGAAGCTGGCTCGGTAGCCGTGCTTCATCGCGATCCCGCGGGTACTGCGGCAGAACAGCGCCGACCAGTCCGCCGCGCTCATGGCATCGTCGCTGTGCGAGAAGTTGATCTCGAACTGGCCTGGGCCCAGCTCCGCGGTGATGACGTTCGCCGGCACGCCCTGCTCGTTGGCGCCATCGACCATCTCGTGCAGCACCGGTGCGAAACGCGACAGCCGCTCGATGTGCATGTTCGGCTGGTCGTCGTGGTCGTCGGTCGCCTTGTCGCGTGGGTACTGTGGCAGGCCGTTGTCGAGCTTGCGGTCGAACAGGTAGAACTCCAGCTCGAAGGCCACCACCGGGCGAATGCCGCGCCTGGCCAGGCGCTGGATCACCCGGGCCAGCACTTCACGGGGCTCGAACTCGATGGGCTTGGCAGTGCCGTCGGAGGTGATGAGCATCTGCGCGATCGGTTCCTTTTCCCAGCGCACCGGCTTGAGGGTACCCGGCACCAGGCGGCGGGCGGCATCCGGGTCGCCGTCGGCGAAGCAGTAGTCACCGATCGGGTAGAGGCCACCCTGGGTGCCCAGCAGCACGCAGTTCTGCGGCAACTTCAGCGGCGCGCCGGCTGCGACTTTTTCCAGCATGTCCATGGGGTAGCGCTTGCCGTAGAAGTGCCCGGGAATATCCAGCGCAATCAGGTCGACATAACGTATTTCTGGGTGCTGCGCTCGGAACGAGCGCACTTCAGTCAGCAGATCCGGAAAGACGACACTCATCTTCTTGTCCTTGTGAGGTGAACGAATTCAGTTGAAGACCCAGAGCACGCGGGTGGCTTTTTCCGTCAGGTTGGCGTAACGGAACTGCGCGTGGGGGTGCAGCTGGAAGCAGTCGTTGGCCTGCAGGGTCACGGCGTCGCCGTGGTCCAGCCAGACCGTGAGTTCGCCTTCGAGCACGAAACAGCCCTGCTCGGAACGGTCAGTCAGGTACAGCTCGCCACTGCTGGCGCCTGGCTCGAGATGGCTGTCGAGCATGGAGAACGCGCCGCCGATGGTGGGCGAAGCCAGCACATCGGTAATGCCCGACTCGAGGTACAGCGTGCGCCGCTCGTGAGGACGCGTGACCCAGCTGACGCTGCGCGGCTTGCTCAGGTTGTAGAAGTACGCGGTGGATACGCCGAGCGCTTCACTGATGGCGGTGAGGTCGGCCACGGTAGGGCGCGAAACACCGCGCTCGACCTGGGACAGGAAGCCGACCGAGCGGTTGATGCGCTCGGCCAGTTCGCCCAGGGTCAGGTTCTTGAATTTGCGCAGGTCGTGAATAAGGATCGCGAGGGCTTCAACCTCTTCGTGCATCTTCATCGTTTGAGACTGCCGTGAAATTTTTAGAGTTATTTTTCATGAAAAATTACATGAAAAATTTCACGAGTCAAGCCGAAGCTGAAAATGGGAAGCCGCGAATGGAGGTGGGGGGCAACAAGTAGCGAAGAGGCGTAACCAGAAAAGTACCTTGAAGCCCTCAGGAAGCGAGGGCCTGCGAACGCTGCCGTACCGGCATTTCATAGCGGTGCGGTTGCTGCCAGGCCAGCTGTGCCTGGACATCGACCGCCGCATCCATCACCTTCTGCGCCCAGTTCTCATCCTTGGGGCACACCACCACCACGCGAAAACCGTGGTCGACGCCTTCCAGCCGCACGCCCTCGGAATCATCGACATGCAGGTCGATATCGAAGGCCGACGGCAACTTCGAGGGCGCATTCTCAAGCCCGTTCACGGCCAGGATATGCTGGTGCCGGTCACTGTTGACCACGCCATCGACGCGGATACCGTAGAGCATCAACCAACGGCGGATGTAGGACGGCGTGCGCCCCGACGAGGTGTAGATCCAGATGCTGCAACCCTGGCGGCGCAGGTCGCGGATCAGCGAGCGCGTGCCACTGCGCAGGGGTTCACCCAACCAGCGGTGGACGAACGCCGGCAGCTTGCTGTGCTCGGCGGCGGCGTGGTCGGCCTGGCAGGCGAGCGTGTCGTCGATATCGAACGAAATGCGTACCTGCGGGCGATTGAACGTGCGCTCGATGGCTTGCCGCCCGCGCTGGAACAGAGAAGGGCTTTGCATCAGCGGCACCTCTCACGCGCAGGCATGGATGTGCCGCCGAGGAAGAACTTGCCGGGCTCGGGCGCGTGCGCTTCAAGGAAAGCTGCATACTTTTTCTTGATCTTGGGTAGTTCGTACAAAGCCTTGACCCCATGCTTGGCGGAGTTGCGTATGACCGACGACGGGTTGAAGTAACCCTCGGCGTTGTCCAGCGACAGCACGAATGGTGGTAGCCCCGCGCGCATCAGCAAGTAGCTGACAATGAGCGACCCTGTGCGGTTGTTGCCTTCGATGAACAGCTGCGGCTTGCTCAGAATTCGAACGTAGACACCCGCCGCACGCTTCCAGATCGAGTCGCTGCCATACGAGCAATACCAGTTGTAGAGGTCCTTGATGCCGCCCTCCACATTATTGAAAAAGTGCGCCTCGGTCGCCGCCAGGTGCGGGGCAAATTCCAGCCTGCGTGCCGGGTCGCTGCCGCACAGCACGGTGGCATTGATCTCCAGCATCAGGTTCAGCTGCTGAAGGTCGAAAAGGTCGACACCCCGGGCGACATAGTCGTCAATCAGGGCATAGCCTTCAACCACATTCAGCAGCACCTCGTCGGTGAATGGGTCCCGCGGTTCGGTGAAATGCTGGCTGAGTTCGGCAAAGCGGGCCTGCACCTCACGCAGTGCGCGCTCTACCGCTGACAGATCAAGACGACGCGTCGCTGGCATTGGAAATCCCTGGTAACACTTGGCGGAAGGTAATGCGGCCGGGTGTTGCAGCCTTCCTGACTGCAACACCCGGCCACCTTGGCAGGTACGGCCTCAGCTGAACTTGCCGCTGATGTAGTCGGCGGTCAGCTGCTCACGCGGGTTCTGGAAAATCTGCGTGGTCGGGCCCATTTCGACCAGGTAGCCGGTGCGGGTGCCCTTGGAGATGTCGACCGAGAAGAACGCGGTGGTGTCGGCCACACGAATCGCCTGCTGCATGTTGTGGGTCACCAGGGCGATGGTGTAGTCCTTCTTCAACTCGACCATCAGCTCCTCCACCCGGCGGGTGGCAATCGGGTCGAGTGCCGAGCAGGGTTCGTCCAGCAGCAGCACTTCCGGCTCGGTGGCGATGGCGCGGGCGATGCACAGACGCTGTTGCTGGCCGCCGGACAGGGCCAGGCCGCTGACCTTGAGCTTGTCCTTCACCTCGTCCCACAGCGCGGCACCCTGCAGTGCGTGCTTGACGCGGTCGCCGATGTCGCCCTTGTAGCGGTTCAGGCGCAGGCCGAAGGCGACGTTGTCGAAGATGCTCATCGAGAACGGGTTGGGCTGCTGGAACACCATGCCGATGTAGCGGCGCACCACCACAGGGTCGACGCCCTTGCCGTAGACATCCTGGCCCAGGAAGTGCACATGGCCTTCGAAACGGAAGCCCTTCACCAGGTCGTTCATGCGGTTGAGGCTACGCAGCACGGTACTCTTGCCGCAGCCGGACGGCCCGATGAAACCGGTGATCTCGTTCTTGCGGATCGGCACATGGCTGTCGCGAACGGCCATGAAATTGCCGTAGAAGATCTTGTCCAGCTTGCAGTCCATGACGATGGGGGCTTCGCTGACCACGGGAGCGGCTTTTGGCGCAGTGGATACGTTCAAGGTCGGATGCTCCCTTTCTCAATACTTGGGCTTGCCGAATACTCGGCTCAGAATGTTGATTACCAGCACGATCATCACCAGTACCAGCGAGGCCGCCCAGGCGAGCTCGAGCTGGTTGTCGAATGGCATGCCGGAGAAGTTGTAGATCAGTACGGCCAGCGAGGCCGTCGGGTTCATGACTGCCAGGTCGCCGTCATGCAGGATCCAGTAGTTGCTGAACAGCGCGGTGAACAGCAGCGGCGCGGTCTCGCCGGCGGCACGGGCCACGGCCAGCATGACGCCGGTCAGGATGGCCGGCAGGCCGGTGGGCAGGACGATTTTCCAGATCACCTGGGCACGGGTGCAGCCCATGCCGTAGGCGGCATCCTTCATGATCTTGGGCACCATCTTCATCGACTCTTCAGCGGTCAGCACGACGATGGGCAGCATCAGTACTGCCAGGGCCACACCACCTGCCGGGGCGGAGTAGGTGCCGGTGGTCATCACCACCAGGGCGTAGGCGAACACGCCGGCCAGGATCGACGGCAGGCCGGTGAGCATCTTGGCGGCGAAGCGCGCGGCGTTGGCCAGCTTGCTGTCCGGGCCGAGTTCGGCCAGGAACACCGCGGCCAGGATACCGACCGGTACGGCGATGGCGGCAGCAATGCCGACCATGACGAAAGTACCGGCCATGGCGTTGCCAAAGCCCCCGCCCATCTCGAAGCCGGTGGGTGGCAGCTCGGTGAACACCTCCAGGTTGAGGCGTGCGCCACCGCGGGTGATCAGCATGTACAGCACGGAAATCAGCGGCACGCTGGCCACCAGTGCCGCGAACCATGCCAGCGTGGTCAACACCAGGCTGCGCAGGGAACGGCCTTCCAGCTTGCGCTGCAGGCTGGGCAACGCGTTTGCAGGGGTGGTGAGGTTGGTCATCATTTGTTACCCCGCTGGGCGTAGAGCATGATCATCGAGCCGAGCACGTTCACCGCCAGGGTGATGAACATCAATACCAGTGCGGCGTACATCAGCACCTCGATCTCGTTCGGGCCGGCCTCCGGGAAGTTCAGCGCCAGCAAGGCCGCCAGCGTGTTGGCCGGGGCGAACAAGGACAGGGAAATGTTGTTGGCATTGCCCACCAGCATGGCCAGCGCCATGGTTTCACCCAGCGCACGGCCCAGGCCGAGCACCAGCGAACCGAAGATGCCGGTGGCTGCCGATGGCACCATTACCTTGAGGATGGCCTCCCAGTGGGTGGCGCCCAGGCCGTAGGCGGCCTGCTTGGTCTTCATCGGCACGCTGGTCAGGGCGTCCTGCGAAACGGCGGCGATGGTCGGCAGAATCATGATCGCCAGTACCAGCGCGGCAGGCAGCAGCCCTGGGCCGCTGAGGGAAGTACCGAAAAAGGGAATCCAGCCCAGTTCGCTGTTCAGCCAGGTGGTCAGCGGGCGAATGGCCGGGATGACCACATAGATCCCCCACAGGCCGTAGACGACGCTGGGGATGGCAGCGAGCAGCTCGACGATGGTGCGGAACACCGCCGCCAGCCGGGCCGGGAGGAAGTCCTGGGTCAGGAAAATGGCCATGCTGACGCCGAAGAAACCGGCGATCAACAGGGCGATCAGGGCGCTGTAGAGGGTGCCCCAGATCGCTGGCAGAATACCGTACTTGCCTTGGTTGACGTCCCAGACACTGCCGAACAGCACGTCAAAGCCGTGCTTCTCGATGCCTGGCAGTGCCTTGCGGCCCACTTCGTAGACCAGCGCGAAGACCAGCGCCAGCACCAGCACCACACCGATGCGTGCAAGCGCACGGAAGGTGCGATCAACCAGGAAGTCTTTCGCAGACGGTGGCTGGCACGCGGAGTCGGGGTTAGCCGGGATGGCAAAAGGAGTGTTCATTGGCAAGTTCCGGGACAGAGGGCAAACACACCCGGCATGGCCGCCAGACCACACCGGGAGCGCCTGGGCGTGTTACTGGATGTTGGCGGACGCTTTGCGTACCTGATCGACAACCGACGCTGGCAGCGGGATGTAGCCCATCGAGTCGGCGATCTTCTGGCCTTCGGTCAGGCTGTATTCGACCATTTCGCGCATGGCCTTGGCCTTGGCCGGGTTACCGTTGTCCTTGCGGAAGATCATCCAGGTGTAGGAGGTGATCGGGTAGGACTTGGCACCGTCCGGGTCAGGCAGCCAGGCCACCAGGTTCTCCGGCATCTGCACCGCAGCCAGCGCCTCGGCACCGCTCTCGGCGTTCGGCACGACATATTGGCCGGCCTTGTTCTGCAGCTGGGCGAAGTCGACCTTGGCCAACTTGGCGAAGCCGTATTCGATGTAGCCGATGGCGCCTGGGGTCTGGCGGACGGTGGCGGTTACGCCGTCGTTCTTCGGCGACTTGATGAACTTGTCGCTGGCCGGCCAGTTGACGGTGTTGCCTTCACCCAGCGCTTGCTTGAAGTCAGCGTTGATGGCCGACAGGTGCTTGGTGAATACCGCAGTGGTACCACTGGAGTCGGCACGCACGACCACGGTGATCGGGGTAGCTGGCAGTTTCAGCTCAGGGTTGGCCGCGACGATCTGCGGGTCGTTCCACTGGGTGATCTTGCCGAGGAAGATGTTGGAGTACACATCGCGTGGCAGCTTCAGCCCTTTAGGGTTGCCTGGCAGGTTGTAAGCCAGGACGATTTCACCGGCGGTCATTGGCAGCAACTGCACGCCCTCGCCGACCTTGGCGATTTCTTCGGCTTTCATTGCCGAGTCGCTGGCGGCGAAGTCGACGGTCTTGTTCAGAAAGTCCTGAACACCCGCCCCGCTCCCCTTGGACTGGTAGTCAACGGTGACACCGTCGGTTTCCTTGCTGAAGGCCTTGAACCAGGTCAGGTAGATCGGTGCCGGGAAGCTGGCGCCGGAACCGGTCAGGCGGACGTTCTCTGCGGCGAAGGATGCCGAAGTGGCGCAAAGAGAAACGGCAACGGCGAGTGCAGCAGACTTCATCAGGCGTATCATCGAAAAGCGCTCCGTGTGATGGCCGGCACACTTTGCAGCAGCAATGTTACAGCTTTGTGACCAATGAATGGCAAGCCGCACGGTAGAGCCGTCTGGCGGCGCCATCACGGCAACATCAGTGAGCAGAGCCCTGGACGGGTTCCTGTCTCAACCCTAAGGCCTCGATGTGTCGGTTGAATGACTGTTTCGAGTGGGCGACAGGTTTCCTGGCACCGCTGGTCGATTACCGGGCACTCGGGCGTTGCCGCGGCATTCAACCGCTCATGCAAACCAGACGGGAGTGAATGCCATGCCACGCGGCGACAAGGACAAGTACACCGACAAGCAGAAGCGCAAGGCCGAACATATCGAGGAAAGCTACGAGCACAAAGGCGTGCCGGAAGACCAGGCCGAAGCGCGCGCCTGGGCCACCGTCAACAAACAGTCCGGTGGTGGCGAGAAGAAAGGCGGCTCGGGCAAGGCTACCTCTTCCAGCGAGAAGAAAACTGCCCGCTCGGACTCGGCCAAACGGGCGGCGAAGTCACGCCAGGGTCATTCCCGCACATCGGGCAGTTCCCTGGAAACCCAGAGCAAGCAGAGCCTGATGAAGGAAGCGCGCAGCAAAGACATCAAGGGGCGCTCCACCATGACCAAGGCGCAATTGGTGGAAGCGCTCAAACACGCATGACACAAGCCCCCGGCCCGGCGAATGCAACGCGGTGCATGGCACCGGCTACGCCGGTGTTCGCGGGTGAACCCGCTCCCACACCGGCCCGTGCAGGCTTTCGCGATCCTTGGGCAAGGCCATGGCCTCTACTGGAATGGCGCCAACCCTGGGCCAGGCGCGATCCCTGTGGGAGCGGGCGTGCCCGCGAAGAATGCAATGCGGTGCGTGGCACCGGCTACGCCGGTGTTCGCGGGTGAACCCGCTCCCACACCGACCCGTGCAGGCTTCACGATCCTTGGGCAAGGCCATGGCCTCTACTGGAATGGCGCCAACCCTGGGCCAGGCGCGATCCCTGTGGGAGCGGGCGTGCCCGCGAAGAATGCAATGCGGTGCGTGGCACCGGCTACGCCGGTGTTCGCGGGTGAACCCGCTCCCACACCGACCCGTGCAGGCTTCACGATCCTTGGGCAAGGCCATGGCCTCTACTGGAATGGCGCCAACCCTGGGCCAGGCGCGATCCCTGTGGGAGCGGGCGTGCCCGCGAAGAATGCAATGCGGTGCGTGGCACCGGCTACGCCGGTGTTCGCGGGTGAACCCGCTCCCACACCGACCCGTGCAGGCTTCACGATCCTTGGGCAAGGCCATGGCCTCTACTGGAATGGCGCCAACCCTGGGCCAGGCGCGATCCCTGTGGGAGCGGGCGTGCCCGCGAAGAATGCAACGCGGTGCATGGCACCGGCTACGCCGGTGTTCGCGGGTGAACCCGCTCCCACAGGGACCGCGCACGTCTCAAAAAATTGAGCAAGTCAATTGCGCCCACCTGGACCGCATCGCACTCAAGTTCCGCGAAGCTTCAACTGCATCAACCAATCCCGGCGATATCCGCCGCGTCGGCATCCCGGCAACTGTTGCGGGACGCGCATACGAATTCCGCCTCGGCGCGTGTCGGGTAGTTGAAGGTCAGGCGCAGCTTTTCTCGTGTGTCATAAAGGTCATAACCCTCCCCTAACGTCGCGGGAAAGCCAAGACTACGCGGGTAAATCTCTTTCTTGAGCGGCACAGCGGGAACCACAACAAAGCGCGTCTGCATGTTCATCCCCCTCCCGGCAGTCTCTTAGTATTAGTACCGCTAAGGGAAAGCATCAAGGTGACTCATACAAACAATCGCAACGCCGGGGTTACCCGCGAAAAGGCTGGGGCATCGCTACAGCGTAAACAACAGCTCCTGGCCAAGATACCTGGCGCTAACCTGATGCCCTGTTTCGTTCAGGTCGAATGGCTGGCACATGGCCCCTGTAGTCACCACATCGCCTGCTTTCAGGGTCTGGCCACGTTCGGCGGCATGCGCATAAAGGTGGGCCAGCGATGCCAACGGGTCGGTCGCCGCATCGCCAGACAAGCCCCGCGCCCGCAACTGGCCGTCTACGTATACCTCGGTGGTTTCGGCCAGGTCAGCCAGCAACGGCACATCGATGCCTGCTGCCAGGCTGTTGCCAATCACCAGCGCTTCAAACCCAACGTTGTCCGCCACGAAGCTTGGCCACCCAACAATCTTGCGATCGACGAAGCGCGAGCGCACCACTTCGAAGGTGACGCAGGTTGCGCGAATATCTTCGCTGGCTGGCACCCGCCCAACCTGGGGTGGAATATCGCGATCCAGTACGAAGGCGACCTCGCATTCGATGGTTACCGGTGTAACTGCCGGCAACCGGATATGCACACCACCAGCATGACAACGCCCCGCCTCCAACTGGCCAATCAAGGGCCGGGACAAATTGGCTGCACGCATGGCTGCGGGGCTGCCGACACCCAGCTTCCACCCGGCGCGCTGGCCTGCGGCGGCCGCAAACAACTCGTCCTGGCTGTCATAGCCCTGTTTCAACGTCTCGGGTTTGAGGCTGGCGGGCAGTTCCGCCAGCAGCTCACCGCTAAGCCAGTGCTGCAGCAACAATGCCGCGGTACGCTGGGGAATGAAGAGCGAATTGTTCATAAGACCTCTTGATTGATGGGCGATGGCGGGCAACAGATGCTAGAGCGTGGCATTGATAAGGATAAATATATTGTCATGATGTCTGGCATCACAAACCGTTATGACCCTGCCTGACGCAATCCCGTGTAGGAGCGGCCTTGTGTCGCGATGGGCCGCAAAGCGGCCCCGGCAATGCGTGCATTTGCGCTGAAACCCCGGGGCCGCGTTGCGGCCCATCGCGACACAAGGCCGCTCCTACAGGATTACCTGTCAGCAGACACCGGCTGCTTCAGCAGCAATACGTAGGCCATCGCCGCCACCGCCGCGACTGCCGCACTGATCAGGAACGCCGAGGCAAACGACCCGGTCTGCTGAATGCTGAACCCCGTCACGATCGGTGCCACCGAACCCGCAAGGTAACCGCCGAAATTCTGGATGGAGCCAAACGAGGCCACGCGCCGGCTATCCACGACGGTGTTGGCGATCATCCAGGCGGTGGAGCTGGCCATGTTCACGCTGAACAACGCGCAGCACAGCAGGGCCACGCTGAGCATGAAGCCGCTGCCGAACGATAGCGGCACGGTGAAAGCCGCCGCCGCGAACAACGCGCTCACCACTACCCGCTTGCGGCTACCCAGCACGCTGGCGCCGTTCTTCACCAGGCGGTCGCACACCCGGCCCGCCACAATGGTGCCCAGGGCGCCGAAAACGTAGGCCAGTGACACCACCCAGGCTGTCTTGTACAAGCTCAGCCCGTGCTCACGCTCGAAGTAGCCCGGCAACCAGGTCAGATGCAGCCACAGCATGTAGATCACCCCCATGAAGCCCAGCACAGCGCCCCAGGTGCTCTTGTGCCGGAACAACTCGGCCCATGCCGCCAGTTGTGCCTTCATGCTCGGCCTGACCGTTGCCACCGTCTGCTTCTGCGCCTGGGCCGCCAGCAGGCGTTCACGCTCCTCGGCAGGCAACTCGGCCAGGTAACGTTCCTTGCTTTTATAGAAGGCGAACCAGCAAGCGGCGACCAGGATGCCGAACACTCCGGTGACTATGAACATGCCTCGCCAGCCCCAGTTGACCATCAGCAGCGTCAGCAACGGCGGCGCAATGCACGGCCCGATGCAGGTCGATGACAGCACGATGCCGGTCGGCGTGCCGCGTTTCTCGGCCTCGAACCACTCCGCCAGCGCCTTGGCCGCCGACGGGAACATCGGCGCCTCGCCGATCCCCAGCACTACCCTCAGCCCGATGAACGCGGAAAAACTGTTGATCAGGCCGGAGGCCGTCTGCGCCACCGACCAGCCCAGCAGTGCAGCCCCCAGCGAAATCTTGCTGCCCAGGCGGTCGATGATCATGCCCAGCGGCAACTGGGAAAAGGCATATGCCAGGGAAAATGCCGACAACAGAATGCCCATCTGTGAGGGCGTGATCATCATGTCCCGCTGGATCGAGGTGTTGGCGATCGACAGCGCGCTGCGGTCGACGTAGTTGATGATGCCAATCACCAGCAGCAGGCTGACGGTGATGACCTGGTACTTCCTGAACGGGTTCGAGCTCGCGATCGCTTCAGGCTCGCGACCAAGCTCGGCTTGCGCATATTTGGTAGTCATGGGCGTTCACTTTTGTTGTTATTTGGTTGAACAGCGGATCAGTGAGCTACATGGATGCCTCAAGCAGCCACTGGTAGTCCTCGGCAGACGCTTCACGCGGGTTGGTGCGGTGGCTGTGATCGGCCAGCGCACCCTGGATGATGCGCGGGAACAGCTCCTCGCTGACGCCCAGCTCGCGCAGCCCGGTCGGCAGGCCCAGCGCACGAGTCATGTGGCGGATCGCGTCTTCGATCTGGCCTTCGTCGGCCAGCCCCATCGCCTGGGCGATGCGTTGCATCTTGTGTTCGTTCAGCACCGTCTCGGCCTTGCGGTTGAAGGTGATGACGGCGGGCAGGAAGATCGCGTTGAGGGTGCCGTGGTGCAGCCGTGGGTTGATGCCGCCCAGTGCGTGGCTGAGGCTGTGTACGCAGCCCAGGCCCTTCTGGAATGCCAGGGCGCCTTGCAGCGAGGCGCTCATCATGTTGACGCGGCTATCCAGGTTGCCGGGCTCGCGGGTGGCGGTTTCGATGAAGCGCCAGGCGCGCCACAGCCCATCCAGGGCAATGCCGTCAGCGGGCGGGTTGAACGCAGGCGCCATGAAGGTTTCCAGGCAGTGGGCAATGGCGTCCATGCCGGTGGCGGCGGTGAGTTGCGCCGGCAGGCCAAGGGTCAGCGCCGGGTCGCAGATGGCAGCCTTGGGCACCACATGGGGTGAGATCACGCCCACCTTGCGCCCGTCGTCGAGAATCAGGATGGCGCCCCGCCCTACCTCGCTGCCGGTGCCCGCCGTGGTCGGCACGGCGATTACCGGTGCGGTTGCCGCCGTAATGCGGGCCAAGCCGCCTTCGATCACCGCAAAGCTTTTCAATGGGCCGTCGTGCCTGGCACACACGGCCACACCTTTGGCCAGGTCGATCGCCGAGCCCCCGCCAATGGCAATGATGCCGTTACAGCCACACTCCTGGAACATGGCAACCGCTTCACGCACGGCGTTCTCGTTCGGGTTGGGCGGCGTGCTGTCATAGATCGGCAATTGCGCGCTGCTGTCACTGAAGGTGCTCAAGGCCACATCGACGATACCGGCAGCACGCACGCCACGGTCCGTCACGATCAAAGGCCTGGTTATACCAATGCGCTCGCACTCGGCAGGCAGGCGCGCAATGGCGCCGATATCGAACTGGATCTGGGTGATGTAGTTGATCAGGGACATAGGGCCTTCACAGCCTCCTGGCGCTATTGTTATGGGCGGTTCCGCCGCACTGGATGCGACACCGTGCAGCGCCAGTATAGGAATGCGCGCCTGGCCATGGTATTGAGAACAATCCATATCGGTATAACCCGGACGCATACCAGATGACCCCGTCACTCAACTCGATCATGTCCAGGCTCCACGCCCGCCACCTGCGCCTGCTCATCGAACTGGACGAGCACCGCTCGCTGCTCGGCGCGGCAAGCAGCGTCGGGCTTACCCAGCCCGGAGCGAGCAAGGCGTTGCAGGAAATCGAAACCACCTTCGGCACGGTGCTGTTCAACCGCACCAATCGCGGGCTGGAGCCCACGGCTGCCGGGCACTGCGCCATCCGCTACGCGCGCGTGGTGCAAACGGACATTTCAAACCTGCGGCATGACCTGGATGCCATCCTGCGCGGGGTCGGCGGCCGGCTGGCGGTGGGGGCAATCATGGGCGCGGTGCCATTGCTGATGAGGGCGGTGTCGCAGCTGGCCAGCATCCAGCCGCAGATGTCGTTCGAGGTCATCGAAGACACCAGCCAGTCGCTGCTGGCACGGATCGAGAGCGGTCGCCTGGACGTCGCTTTGTGCCGCACCAGCGTGAGCAATAGCCCTCAGCTGTTTGCCAGCAGGTTTGTCCAGGACGAGACGCTGGCGGTCATCGCCAATATCGACCACCCGCTCAAGCACGCGCAAAACCTGAACCTTGCCGACCTGGCCGAGAGCCGCTGGATCGTATACCGGGCCAACATGCCGATGCGGGTACAGCTGGAGCGCGAATTCCACGATGCCGGGCTGCGCTTCCCGTTGCACCTGGTGGAAACCACCTCGATCCTGGCGACCTTGTCGCTGCTGCAGAACCGCCCCGACTTCGTGGCACTGGTATCGATCGACGTGGCCCGGCAATGCGCGATGAACCAACAGGTGCGCATTCTGCCCCTGACCATGGGCTCGGTCAGCGACCCGTACGAGCTGGTCACCCGCAAAGGCAGCCAGGCGACACCGGCCATGGACACGCTCGCCGAACTGCTTCTGCCGCACGGCGCACACCATACCGACAGCTGATCAGCGTAGCGCCTGGTCCAGGTCGCGCTGCAGCGAACTGACCGCCTCCAGGCCCACGTGCAGGCGCACCAGGGCCCCACGCACGGGTGTGGCGAAGTTACGCTCGCCCAGCTCGGCCAAGGTCACCAGGCTCTCGTAACCACCCCAGGACGCGCCGATGCCGAACAGGCGCAAGCGATCAATGAAGGTTTCCGCCCGGCTCAGGCTGCTGTCGGCCAGCTCGATGCTGAGCAGGCCATTGCTGCCCTTGAAGTCGCGGCGCCACAGGGCGTGGCCCGGGTGCTCCGGCAGCGCCGGGTGGTACACCCGCGCCACGTCCTCTCGTGCCTGCAGCCAGTGGGCGATTTCCAGGCCCTGGCGCTCGTGCACCGCCATGCGGCTGGCCAGGCTGCGCGCACCGCGCAGTACCAGCCAGGCATCGTCCGGGCTGACCGTGCAACCACAGGTATCGCTGCTGCGCGACAACGCGGCGAAGGCCTCGCGGGTGGTGCAGACGCTGCCCAGCATCACGTCGCTGTGCCCGCCCAGGTATTTGGTCAGGGCCATCACTGAAATGTCCGCACCCAGCGCCAGCGGCTGGTGCAGATAGCCCGAACCCCAGGTGTTGTCGACCGCCAGCAGGATCCCGCGCGGCTTGCATAGAGCAGCCATGGCCGGCAAGTCGTTGAGTTCGTACAGCAACGAACTCGGGCTTTCGCTGTAGACCATGCGCGTGTTCGGGCGCAGCGCTGTCTCAAGGCCCTGCCCGTCCGCGGCCAAATAGCTGACCTGCACGCCGAACGGCTGCAGCAATTCGCGCGCCAGGCGCCGCACTGGCCCATACACGCCATCGCTGAGCAGCACATGGTCGCCGGGGCGCAGGTAGGCGAGAAACGTCTGGGTGATGGCCTGCAGCCCGGTGGCGAACAGCTTGGTGCGGTGGCCGCCTTCCAGTTCGCTGACCAGGTCTTCCAGGGCAAAGGCCGTTGGGTTGCCGCGGGCGCCATAGCTGAGCACCCGTTGCTGGTCGCGACGGCTGCGTGCCTCGCGCTGGTCGGCGACGCTGTCGAACAGCACCGTGCTCAGGCGGCTGACCGGCGGGTTGACGCCATGTGCACCCTGGCCCGGCTCGCCACGACCGGCATGCACCAACCGCGTGGTGATCGGGTCGGCGTGGGTCAATGGCGCAAAACTGGCGACTTCGGCGGCGCTCATCTGCGCGATCAGCCCGGTTTCCCAGGCCAGGTAACGGCGTGCGGCCTCCTTGTTTCCGGCGTGGCGGTCGTGGACGAAGAAGAGGAAATCGATACAGGCAGCGTCTGCCAGCGAAGCATCATCCTCGACCTGGGGCCACTCGGCCTGCAACGCCCGAGGGAACAAGCGCGCCGCCTGGCGTTGTGCAGCGGGCAATTCGCTGGCCGCCAGCTCGGCGACGCAAGGGTCATCGGCAATGAATACCAGGCGCCGCGGCTGCGTGCGCACCTGCTCGGCCAGTTGCGGGCGGATCGCCCACTGCGCGCCGCGCAGGTGGCGCCTGCGGTAGGCCGTACTCGAACGCAGGTCCAGCAGCAAGGCGCCGTCAAGTTCTTCGGCGCAGGCCTCGGTCAGGGTCACAGCCAGACCGGGTTTGCCCGGTATTGCCAGGCCACTGCCCAGGCCGCCTTCGAGCACATAGGCATCATGCCCCATCTGCCGCAGCCAGCTGGCCACCACCGGCGCGCGCACACCGTCGTCGTCGAACAGCACCACGCGCGCCTTGCGCACACCGATGTACAGGTCGGTGCCCTGCACCAGTTGGCCTCCCGGGCAATGCTGCGCACCGGGCAGGCTGCCGGCGGCAAATTCCTCCGGGGTGCGCACGTCGCACAGGAACAGCGTGCGCTGTGCCTCTTGCTGCCATTCCAGCACCTGCTTTGCCGCCACCCACTGCACACCCGCCTTGCGCGCCAAGGCCGAGCTTCGCGTCCGTTGCTGTGCCAGCGCCTGGCCACTGTGGGGCGGATAGCCGCGCTGCCCGCCGTGCTCCAGAGGCAGGTCCGCCAGGTACCAACCCTGGGTGCCGTTTTCCAGGGCATAGACGGGGTTGTCGATGCCGAGGTTGATCAGCGTTTGCGCGCCGATGATGCTGCGCGTGCGGCCTGCGCAGTTGATCACTACCGGTGTGTGCGGGTCTTGCACCAGGTCTTCCAGGCGGTAGCCCAGCTCACCGTTGGGGCAACAGGTGGCGCCGGGGATGTTCATCCTGGCGAACTCGTCCAGCGGCCGGCCGTCGAGCAGCACCAGCGGCTTGCCCTGACGCTGCCATTCGGCCAGTTGCAGGGCGCTGATGCGCGGGGTGTGGCACGCGTGCTCGACCAGCTCGCCAAAGGCCTTCGATGGCAGGTGCACGCCAGCGAACAGTTCGAAACCTGCGGCCTGCCACCCCAGGCTGCCGCCTTCCAGCCAGTGTACCGCCGTGTAGCCCAGGGCCTGCAGCCGCCGGGCGCCGCGCTGCGCCAGCTCGCCGCCGGTTGCATCGTAGACCACCAGCCGCACCGCCGGGTTGGGCGCCAGGCGCGGGGCCTCGATTTCCAGCCGGCTGTACGGCAGGTTGACGGCGTAGAACAGGTGAGCTTCGCCGTACTGGCCATGTTCGCGCAGGTCGAACAGGGCGATCTCCTGGCCGTCGAATAGCCAGTCATGCAGGTGCGCGGGGGTGATGCTGGGGATCATGGGACGCAGTCCTTGGTCGATCAGGTTGGGAAAATGCGGTGCCTGTGCCGGCCTCTTCGCGGGTGAACCCGCTCCCACAGGGACCGCGCCGTACTTACAAGCCGTGCATTACTTGTGGGAGCGGGTTCACCCGCAAAAGGGCCGGCACAGGCCACACGCATCAAAGGCCATAAGCCTCGATCGAAGGCGCCATCTGTGACTTGTTGTAGTTCACAACGCTGCCGTCGTCCTTGACCCCATAGCGGTTTTCCAGCGACTCCAGCGGCCGGCCATAAAGGTGGAAGTGCAAGGTCGGCTTATCGCCTTCGACGCGAATGCCATGCAGGTCCTCGCCCAGGAAGGCCACCGAGGTCCCCGGTTGCACCACGATCTCGCGCTCCAGCGCCAGGCGGGCACGGGCCGGGTCGCTGCCGTCATCCTCGCGGCGGTACACCCGGTTCAGTTCCTGCCCCTCGACAGCAACGATGATTGCCCAGGTCTCGTGGTTGTGCGGCAAGGTCGCCTTGCCCGGCAGCAGCGAGTTGACATACAAGGTCGGCGACTCGCCGTCGTCGTTCAGGCGATAGCGGAACTGGGTTTCGCCACTCGCAGCATCCGGCGCCGGAAAGCGCTCGAAGTTGAACAGCTCGCGGCACTCGGCCAGCCCTTCGAGCAAAACGACGATCTGCTGCAGCGCGGCGCGATCGACGCCCCGCGCATGGATGGCGCGCACTTGCGCCAGGAACGGCTGGATCACGGAATCACGGGACATGCTCGGTCTCTCTTCTTCGCTAGCGGAAATCAAACGCTGAGGCTGTAGCGCCCCAGGTTGCTGAATACATCGGGCGCCGGGCGGCTCGGACGTTGCCCGCCCTCGCCCAGCGCATGCTGCAGGAAAGCGCGGGTACGTTCGTGCTGCGGGGCGCGGAACAGCTGTTCGGCGCTGCCGTGCTCGACGATGCGGCCATGCTCGGTGAAATACACCCGGTCGCTGATCTCTTCGGCAAAGCGCATTTCATGGGTAACCAACACACAGGTCATGCCCTCCTCGGTCAGCTCGCGGATCACCGCCAGCACTTCGCCGACCATCTCCGGGTCCAGCGCCGAGGTCACTTCGTCGAACAGGATCAACCTGGGCCGCATCGCCAGGGCGCGAGCGATGGCCACACGCTGCTGCTGCCCACCCGACAGTTCGCCCGGAAACGCCGCGGCCTTGTGGCCCAGGCGTACCTTTTCGAGCAGCGCCAGGGCCAGATCGCGGGCTTCGCCACGCTGGCGACCGAGTACCTTGGTCGGGGCGATCAGCAGGTTGTCCAGCACGCTCAGGTGCGGAAACAGGTTGTACTGCTGGAAAACGAAGCCCACCTGCTTGCGCAGCGCAATCAGCTCGGCCTCGCCCCGCAAGCGCTCGACCTGGGTACCGCCGATACGGATGCTGCCCTGCTGCGGCCGCAACAGGCCGGTCATGCAGCGCAGGATGGTCGACTTCCCCGAACCCGACGGGCCAATGATCGACACCGCCTGGCCGGCCTGCACATCGAGGTCGATACCGCGCAGCACCGGGTTGTCGGCGAAGGCCAGGTGCACGTCACGCAGCTGGATCAAGGGTTCAGAAGGCATAGCGACGCTCCAGGCGTTGGGTCAGGCGGGCAATCGGGTAACAGTAGGCGAAGAACAGCGCCAGCACGCTGAAGTACACCAGCACGGTGAAGCCGCTGCGGTTGACGGTATTGGCGGCAATCTGCGCGCTGTCGATCAGGTCGTGCACGCCCACCAGCGAAGCCAGGGCGGTGCCCATGGTCACCACCGCATACAGGTTCATCCACGGCGGCAGCATGCGTCGCAGGCACTGCGGCAGGATGATCGACCGGAAGATCTGCGCGCGGCTGAAGGCCAACGAGCGCGCAGCCTCCCACTGGGTGGCCGGGATCGAGGCGACTGCACCACGGAAGATTTCGGCAACATTGGCACTGGCCGGCAGCGCCAGGCCGATGGTGACCTTCAGCCAGTCGGGGAAGGCCAGCCAGGTGCCGGCAACCTGGATATCGAAAGGGAACACGTACGAGGTGAAGTAGATCAGTACCAGCCACGGCGCATTGCGAAACACCTGCACCCACAGGCGCGCGATGCCGCGCAGCGGCGCTACCGGCGACAGCAACAGGATGCCCAGCAACAGGCCCAGCAGCGTGCCCAGGGCAATGGCGCCGACGCTGATCTGGATGTTCTGCAACAGGCCTGCGCCCAGGGTCGGTGACCAATGCCACAGCGCGGCGAGGTTCTCAGTGGCCATAGCCAGGCATCCTCAGGCGCGCTTCCAGGGCGCGACCGGCACAGTTGACGGCGAAGCTGAGCAGGCCGAAGAAAGCCAGGATCAGGATCATCAGTTCGATGACGTTGTCGCCCTGGGTCCAGATCATGATCGAGGCGTAGGTAATATCGTTGACGGCAATCGCCGAGGCCACGGCAGTCATCTTCACCAGGTCGATCAGGTTGTTGACCAGCGCCGGCAAGGCGAAACGCACGGCCAACGGTAGTTGCACCTGCAGCAGTTGCTGGCGGCGGCTGAAGGCCAACGAGCTGGCCGCCTCCAGGGTCACCGTCGGCACCGCCTCGATGCCGGCGCGCAAAGCCTCGGCATGGAAGGCGCCCTTGTGCAGGGCAATCACCAGCACCACCCAGGCAAAGGGTGTCATCGGGTTGGCATTGCCCAGGCTCTGGCTGATGAGCATGTTCAGCACCAGGAACGCGCAGTACAGCTGCACCAGCGTCGGCGTGTTGCGCGTGACCTCGATGAAGGCCCGCGCCGGCCAGGCCAGCCAGCGGCTCCTGGCGGTGAGCGCCGCCGCCAGCAGCACGCCGACCAGCAGGCTGCCGGCGATGCTGAACAGGCACAGCCAGAGCGTGGTCAGCGCACCTTCCAGCAGCTTGCCGCTGGCGTAGCCGTCGAACAGGAAGTTGTAGTTCAGGCCAACTCGGGCGAGCTGCCCGACCAGCCAGTGCAGAGCCTCGCTCATCAGGCGCCTTCGCCCTGCAGCTTGGCGCGCAGCTCCACCAGCGCAGGCGAGGCCGGGGTGATGTGGTTGGCCTGCTCACGTTCGATCAGCCAGCCGCTGCGGTGCCATTGCTTGACGAATGGGTCCAGGCGCTGCTGGGTGTCGGTCTCGCCCAGGCGCGTCCAGATCACCGATGGCGCCGGATTGAGCTCGGGAGCCAGGGCGCGGTAGGCGCCCCACTCGCCGCCCTTGGCCAGCAGCGGGTTGATCAGCGTGGCATCGTGCACCGCGGCCACGCAGTTGTTGCCACGCAGGGCCAGCAGCGATTCGGCGGAGGTCTTGAAAGCCTTGAGGTCGGCGCCCAGTTCCACCAGCGCCTGGGTGTAGCTGCTGCCCTGGCTGGTGCACACCGGCTGGCCCTTGAGGTCGGCCCAGGTCTTGATCGGGCTGTCCTTGGCCAATGCTGCGGTGCCGCCGACACGGTAGAACGGCGTGGGCACGTGGCCCAACAGCTTGTCACGCTCGGGGGTCCATTCCATGTTGGCGATCAGCAGGTCGACCTTGCCCTGCTGCAGGAACTGCACGCGGTTGGCCGGTTGCACGGCGACCAGATCGACCGCCACGCCCAGCTGGCGTGCCAGGTCACGGGCCAGGTCGACGCTGAAACCGATCGGCTCGCGGGTGGCCGGGTCGATGGCACCGAACGGGCCACCGGAAAGCACCACACCCACGGCCAGCTTGTGCCGCTGCTGGATCTTGTCCAGGGTGGCATCGGCCTGGGCCAGGCCGCTGGTGGCCAGGGTAGCGGTGGCCAGCAACGATGCGAACAGCCCGCGACGGGCATAGGTGGACAGCGACATGGTGGGGCTCCTCATCCCGGCAGCCGGAACACCCGGCCAGTGAGGGCGCATCCTAGGAAGTTGCAGGGGCGAGGGGAAATTCAAATATTGCCTATCGTTATAACGCAGCGCATCCAGAAAACTTGCAAAACGGGCATAAGCACCGTAATTGCTGGAGAATTCCTATCGAGCGGTGATATCCAATCGACCAACAGATAAAGATTCATTATCTTTAACCGATCATCAGTAATGTAAAACAGCGGGAAAGCACTGCGCCCCGCCCCACCTCCCTACCCGGCCGACCCCATGAGCGCCCTCGACCTCGACCTGCTCCGCACCTTTGTCGCCATCGCCGACCACTCAAGCTTCGCCGAGGCCGGCCGTAACCTGGGCCGCACCCAGGCTTCGGTGACCCAGCACATGCAGCGCCTGGAGCAGCAGGTGGGCGTGCCGCTGTTGCGCAAGCAAGGTCGCCACAAGTCCCTGACCGATGCCGGCCGCCAGCTGCTGCGCCATGCCCGGCAGATGCTCACGCTCAACGACGAGGCCCTCGCCGGCCTGCGCCAGGACGGCCCCAGCGGCGTGCTGCGGATCGGCTCGCCCCACGACATCGCCGACACCATCCTGCCGCCACTGCTCAGCCACATCGCCCGCTCGGCGCCCAACCTGCGCCTGGAGATCGACGTTGGCCGCAGCCCGTTCCTGATGGAAGACCTGCAGCGCGGCAAGGTCGACATGGTCATCTCGACCCGCACCGCGCCGGGCCTGGAAGGCTTTGCGCTGCGCACCTCGCCGGTGTGGTGGATATGCGCGTCGCACTATCAGCACCTGCCGGGGGAACCCCTGCCGCTTGTGCTGGTGGACGAACCCAGCCTGTACCGCAAGCTGGCGCTGGAGGCGCTGGAGCAAGCCGGCATCGCCTGGCGCCAGGCCTATCTGGCATCCAACCTGATTGGCGTCAAGGCGGCGGTGCGCGCGGGCCTGGGCATTACCGCACGCAGCCAGGAAATGGTCGGCCCCGACATGCGCGTGCTGGGGCAAAGCGATGGCCTGCCAACACTGCCCGACGTGACCTACCACCTGTGGGTGCGGGCCAACACCGTCAACCCGCTGGTGCGCCAGGCCTATGCGATGGTGCGCGCCAGCGCGGGGTTGTAATGTGCGCCGCCCTGGCTAATTCATAGGCAGCCCGCTGGCGTTGAGGTGGTGCGCAGCAGTGGTCAGTTCGAGCTCGGTCCTTCACTCCATTGACGCATATCAAGCCGCCGGCCCCGGTTCGCGCGACGATGGCTGTCAGCAAGGAACGAATCGAAAACCGCCATGCGCATTGTGCTCAAGGCCATCGCCATCGATCACCGTGCGCGGCTTTGGACAAGGAGCCCCACATGAGCCCGCTGAACCACATACTGGTAGCCACCGACCTGTCCACTTCTGCCCGCAACGCGGCAGAACGCGCTGCGTACCTGAGCAAGGAGCAACAGGCATCGCTGGACCTGCTGTACGTTGCCAACCCGGCCCCCTTCGAGCGCCTGAAGCAGCTGGTGGCACCGGGTGACGACCTGCTGAAGCGCGTGCTGGATACCGCAGGCGAAAAAATTCGCGCACTGGCTGCAATGCTGTTCCAGCGCCATGACATCGCCGCTGGCGTGCAGGTCGCGCACGGCTCGGTGACCACGGAGATCACCCGTGTGGTGCAGGATAAACGCAGCGACCTGCTGGTGTGCGGGGCGAAGGGCCAGAGCGTGGCGCGGCGCCTGCTGCTGGGCTCCACTGTGCAGAAGCTGCTGAACCGCATGCCCTGCCCTTTGCTGGTGGTCAAGCAGGCGCCACGCGATGCGTACCGGACCTTGCTGGTTGCAGTTGATTTTTCGCCTTCGTCACTGCGTTCCATCGAACTGGCAAAAGCCATTGCCCCACAGGCCGAGATCATTCTGTTGCATGTGTACGAGGCGCCGTTCGAAGGCAGCATGCGCTTCGCCCACATCGACCATGACACGCTTGCACACTACCGCAATGTCATCCGCAAGGATGCGGTGAAGCAGCTCGCGGCCTTGAGCGAAACCGCCGGAGTGGCAGATGCTCGGCAGATCGTGGTGCATGGCGACCCTGGCTGGCGGATTGCCGAGCAGGAACAGGAGCTGGAATGCGACCTGATCGTGGTTGGCAAGCAAGGGGAAAGCGCACTTGAAGAACTGCTGATAGGCAGCGTCACCAAGCATGTGCTTAACGAATCCCAATGCGATGTGCTGGTGTCGCCATAGGATGCAGGTGATGTGGAGGACGCTTGCGTGTCCTCCACCGAAGCCCGCGCCATCCACCGCGGCGCCTGCTTCGCGGGTCAGACCGGAACAGACAACCCGACCTTGACCTTGTCCAGAACAATCAGCGTTCGGTAGGTCAGGATGTCCTCGTTATCCGCAAAATGCAGCCTGACCAGCTTTTCGAAATGCGCCACATCACGGGCAAGCATGACGATGATGAACGAAACCCCGCCGTTGACGAAGTAACACTGCTGTATCTCCTCGACATTGGCGAAGTACCGCTTGGCGCGGTCCATCACCAGGGATCGGTCGTCCCGCAAGCGCGATTCGACAATGGCGGTAATCATCTGGCCGACACTCTCCGGGGCGATCACCGCAGTGTTGGCGACGATCACCTCGCTTGCCTCCATCTGGGCGATACGCCGCTGTACAGCAGGCGTGGACAGGCCGATTTCCTCGGCAATCGCTCGCTGGGAGGTTTTGTTGTCGCGCTGAAGCAACCGCAGAATCGCATGATCGAAGCCGTCAAGCGGGCGGCTGGTGGAGTCACTCATTTTCGGGTTCCAAAGAAAGCAGTTCGCTCATCAGGGGGCTATTTTCACAGCAATTCCTTCGAACGCCGAGCCCTAAAATTGCGTCTCGTATGTCGCTGGAGACGAGCGTGGACTCGAAAAGTGTTGGAGCATTCGCTCCTGTCGGCGCTGCCATCGCCGCCCTGGTGTCTGTGCAGACCGGTGCTGCCTTGGCCAAGACCCTGTTCCCACTGGTCGGCCCCGAGGGCGTGGCCGCGCTGCGCCTAGGCCTGTCAGCCGTGATCCTGCTGGCCGTGCTGCGGCCCTGGCGCATCTGGCAGCAGGCGAACATGCTTCACCTGCTGGGCTACGGCGTGATGATGGGGCTGATGAATCTGCTGATCTATCGGGCATTTCTCTACATCCCGGTTGGTATCGCGGTGTCCATCGAGGTGATCGGCCCTCTGGGGGCTGCCTTGTTGTCTTCCCGACGCCGAATCGACCTGCTCTGGATCGCCTTGTCGGTCGCCGGCCTCACCTTGCTGCCCTGGGGTACGGATAGCCATGGCCTGGACCCGCGCGGGGTGTTGTACTCGCTCGCCGCTGCACTGGCCTGGGGGCTGTATGTGATGCTCGGCAGCAAAGTGGCGGTTCACGGCAAGCAGGCGGTCGCCACCGGGATGTTGTTCGCAGCGCTGCTGGGCGTACCATTAGGCGTTGACCAGGCAGGTACCGACCTGCTGGCGCCCTGGGTGCTCACGGTAGGCCTGGGCGTCGCCCTGCTCTCCAGCACCGTGCCCTTCCTGCTCGACATGTATGCGATGCGGCACCTGCCACCGAGCATCTTTGGCGTGCTGCTCAGCGCTTCACCCGCCGCCGGGGCCATAGCCGGCTGGCTGATCCTCAATGAGGTGCTGACGCTGCTCCAGTGGCTGGGCATTGCAGCGATTGCCCTGGCCTGCGCAGGCGCTGCGCTGGTTGGCCAGCGCCGCTGAAAGCTTGCTTGCGGAACCTGCAGCATTACTCCCCTCCAACAGCGGGCGCTCTGCGCAAGGCGTTTCATCGATTGCGCTGATGATTACTATCGAGCGACCCGCATGTTGGCCAAGCGAAACCGCCCCCTATAATCCCCGGCAAATTTCCCCCGCTCCTTGCGCCTGCTTCAGGCGACATCCCTCTCTTGGAATCCAATACCATGCCAAGTGCCAGCCAGGCCCCTAGCGGCCTCCCCGAACATGATCAACAAAGCGTCAGCCAGCAGTGGCTGGCAATCCTTTCGGTCGCCGTCGGCGCCTTCGCCCTGGTGACCAGCGAATTTCTGCCGGTGGGTGTACTCAACGATGTCGCCAGCGACCTCGGCATCAGTGCAGGCCACGCCGGCCTGATGGTTACCCTGCCCGGCATCATGGCCGCCCTCGCCGCCCCGCTACTGTCGGTGGGCATTGGCGCCCTGGACCGTCGCTACCTGCTGATCGGCCTGACGCTGATCATGATCATCGCCAACGCGGTGGTGGCCTACGCCAGTGACTTCAACCTGCTGCTGTTCGGCCGCGTGCTGCTGGGCGTGAGTATCGGCGGCTTCTGGGCGACGGCCATTGCCCTCAGCGGCCGCCTGGCGCCGAAGGGCGTCGGCGTAGCCCAGGCCACCTCGATCATCATGGTCGGCGTAACCCTGGCCACCGTGCTGGGCGTGCCGGTAGGCACCTGGTTGAGCGGCCTGATGGGCTGGCGCATGACCTTTCTGGTAACCGCGCTACTGGGCGTACCGGTGCTGTTGGCGCAGATCCTGTTGCTACCGCGGCTCAACCCGGACAAGGCCATTCGCATCAGCGACCTGCCGGCCCTGTTCATCAACCCACAGGCGCGGGTTGGCCTGATTGCCGTGTTGCTGATCGGCCTGGCGCACTTTGCCGCGTACACCTATGTCGCGCCCTTCTTCAAACAAAGCTCCGGCTTCGATGGGCCGACCATTGGCTCGTTGCTGCTGCTTTATGGCGTGGCCGGGGTATTCGGCAATATCTTCGCCGGTTTCGCCGCCAACCGCAGCGTACGTCACACCCTGCTGCTGGTAGCGTTGATGATCGGCACCAGCACTGCCCTGTTCCCTCACTTCGCCACCGGCATGACCGGTGCAGCGATGCTGATCGGGTTGTGGGGCTTCGCCTTCGGCGCGTTCCCGGCCTGCGCCAGTATCTGGATGTTCGTCGTCGCGCCCAAGGATGTCGAACGCGGCATGCCGCTGTTCGTCGCCATGTTCCAGGTGATCATTGCGCTGGGCTCGTTCTTCGGCGGTCGGATCGTCGACCAGCTGGGCAGCTCGGTGCTGCTGAGCCTGGCCACGGCCCTGGTGGGCTGCGGTTTCGCTACGGTGCTGGTGCTGGGGCGTAACGTCAGCAACAGCCTGGCGGCGCAACCTGGCTGAGCAGCCATCGCCGGCCTCCTACAGGGACCGCGTAACTCTTGAAGTCTGCGCTGTACCTGTGGGAGCTGGCTTGCCGGCGATGGGCCGCAAAGCGGCCCCGAATTGCCTGACTGACAGGTAGTGGGGCGCTGGCTGATTTTTTACGCTCTTTTTACGGCTGAGCCGACAGACAGAAGGAATACTGGGCGCGCGATGCTCAGGGATGGCATGCATTTCTACCCGCCAGTCCAGAGAAGCCCTTCGTGAGCCAGTCCACCGTCATCGCAAATCAATCCGTTCCCGGCAAGTCCAACCCCATCGGCATGCTCGTCGCCGCTGTCGGCGTGGTGTATGGCGACATAGGCACCAGCCCGCTGTACACCCTCAAGGAAGTGTTCGCCGGGCACTACGGCGTGCAGGCCAACACCGCCGGCGTACTGGGTGTGCTGTCACTGGTGTTCTGGTCGTTGCTCTGGGTGGTGTCGCTCAAGTACGTACTGTTCATCCTGCGTGCCGACAACCAGGGCGAAGGTGGCATCATGGCCCTGACCGCCTTGGCGCATCGGGCGGCGGCGCCCTACCAGCGCCTGGGCAGGATACTGGTGCTGCTCGGCCTGTTCGGCGCCGCGCTGTTCTACGGCGACAGCATGATCACCCCGGCGATTTCCGTGCTATCGGCCGTCGAGGGCCTGCAACTGGCCTTCGACGGTATCGAACATTGGGTCGTGCCGCTGTCGGTGGTGGTGCTGGTGGCGCTGTTCCTGATCCAGAAGCACGGCACCGCGCGCATCGGCATCCTCTTCGGGCCGATCATGGTGCTGTGGTTCGTCGTACTGGGTGCGCTGGGCTTGCACGGCATCGTCCAGCGCCCGGAGGTGCTGCAGGCACTCAACCCGCTCTGGGCGGTGAAGTTCTTCGTGCTGCACCCGGGCATGGGGGTGGCGATTCTGGGCGCGGTGGTGCTGGCGCTGACCGGCGCCGAAGCACTCTACGCCGACATGGGGCACTTCGGCCGCAAACCCATTGCCCGGGCCTGGTTCCTGCTGGTGCTGCCCGGCCTGGTGCTGAACTACTTCGGCCAGGGCGCGCTGATCCTCGGCGACCCGCAGGCAGTGCGCAACCCGTTTTACCTGCTGGCGCCCGAATGGGCCCTGCTGCCCATGGTCGGGCTGGCCACGCTGGCCACCATCATCGCGTCCCAGGCCGTGATCTCCGGTGCATTCTCGTTGACGCGCCAAGCCATCCAGCTGGGTTACGTACCGCGTATGTTCATCCAGCACACCTCCAGCGAGGAACAGGGGCAGATCTACATCGGCATGGTGAACTGGGCGTTGATGGTTGGCGTGGTGCTGCTGGTGGTCGGCTTCGAGTCGTCCGGGGCGCTTGCGGCAGCCTACGGCGTAGCCGTGACCGGGACCATGCTGATCACCACGCTGCTGGCTTCGGCAGTGGTGCTGTTGCTGTGGAAGGCACCACGCTGGCTGGCGGTGCCGATGCTGCTGGCGTTCCTGCTGGTCGACAGCCTGTATTTCGCCGCCAATGCGCCGAAGATCCTCCAGGGCGGTGCATTTCCGGTGATTGCCGGCCTTGCACTGTTCACCCTGATGACTACCTGGAAGCGCGGGCGACGGATGATCGTCGAGCGGCTGGACGAAAGCTCGCTGCCGCTGGACCTGTTCATTACCAGCCTCAAGGCCCAGCCGCCTCACCGCGTGGGCGGTACTGCCGTATTCCTGTCCGCCAGGCCCGAGGCGGTGCCTCACGCCTTGCTGCACAACCTGCTGCATAACCAGGTACTGCATGAACAGGTGGTGCTGTTGACCGTCGTGTTCGAGGACGAGCCACGGGTCAGCGTTGGCAAGCGCTTTGAGGTCGAGGCGTTTGGTGACGGTTTCTTCCGCGTGAGCCTGCATTTCGGCTTCATGGAGGAACCCGACGTGCCGTTGGCGCTAAGCCGCTGCCAACGTGCGGACCTTGAGTTCGGCCCCATGCGCACCACTTATTTCCTCAGCCGGGAGACGGTCATTGCAGGCAGGCAGATGGGCATGGCCCGCTGGCGGGAGCACCTGTTTGCCTTCCTGCTGAAGAATGCCAACAGCAACCTGAAGTACTTCAAGCTGCCGCTGAACCGGGTGATCGAGCTTGGCACTCAGGTCGAGATCTGAACAGTCATGAAGCTTGAGGCTGCCTGGTACTGAAAGGGCCTGGCAGCCGCTTCATCGAACGGCTGCGCACTGCGGAACTTAAAAGGCAACCTTATGTCGTATCCGCACTCAAGCTCCCCCCTGCGCCTTCTGGAGGCGAACAAACATGAAAAAAACCCTGGTAGCCGTCTTTACCTGTGCCCTGGCGCTCGGCGCAACTGCATTGTTGCCTGCCGATATCTCGCCGATTGGTTCCGCATATGCCAAAGGTAATGGCGGCGGCAAAGGTGGGTTCAACGGTAATGGCGCCGGCTACGAGAGTGATCATGCCGGCAAGGCCACCCGCAACCATGGCGAGAGCGGCAATCACTATGGAAGCCTGCGCAATGATGACAACGGCCGTGGCACAACCCGGTCCGGCATTGCCCATTCCAAGGAACACAACAAGGCCGGGCGCTCCTCTTCGAAGCATGATCGATAACTGAAAGCGCACATGGCGTGCCCTCGAACCGGGCGACGCGGTTGATGGCACCGGCTACGCCGGTGTTCGCGGGTAAACCCGCTCCCACAGGTATGGCGCATTTCTTCAGCTGGTGAGGTCCCTGTGGGAGCGGGCATGCCCGCGAAGCAGGCGACGCGGTGAATGACACCGGCTGCGCCGGTGTTCGCGGGCTCGCCCGCGAAGCAGGCGACGCGGTGGATGGCACCGGCTACGCCGGTGTTCGCGGGCTCGCCCGCTCCCACAGGTACAGCACATTCCTTCGGCTGGTGGGGTCCCTGTGGGAGCGGGTTTACCCGCGAAGCAGGCGATGCGGTGGATGGCACCGGCTACGCCGGTGTTCGCGGGCGCGCCCGCTCCCACAGCCTGGTGCCCGCCAGGCCTCAAACCCTGAACCGCCCCACCAACGCCGTCATCTCCCCCACCAACCCTGACAACGCCTTGCTCGCCTCGCTGGTCTGCTGCGCCCCCGCTGCCGAGGATGTCGACAGGTCGCGAATGTTCAGCAGGTTGCGGTCCACCTCTCGCGCCACCTGGGCCTGCTCTTCGGCTGCGCTGGCAATCACCAGGTTACGCTCGTTGATCTCGCCGATCGCACTGTAGATACCCTCCAGCACCTGCCCCGAAGCCAGGGTCACGTCCAGCGTCGACTGGGCGCGACTGGTACTGGCCTGCATCGAGGCCACGGCCGCTTCGGTACCCGCCTGCACGCGCCCGATCATCTGCTCGATTTCCTGGGTCGACTGTTGCGTGCGGTACGCCAGCGTACGCACCTCATCCGCCACCACCGCAAAGCCGCGCCCGGCCTCGCCCGCACGGGCGGCCTCGATGGCGGCATTGAGCGCCAGCAGGTTGGTTTGCTCGGACACCGAGCGAATCACTTCCAGCACCTTGCCGATGTCCCGTACCTGCCCGACCAGTTGCTGCAGATGCGCGCTGCTGGCCTGGATCTCCCGAGTCATGGCCTCGGTGCCATCGATGTTGTCGCTGACTTGCCGGCGGCTTTGCGCTGCCAGCTGGTTGGATTCGCTGGTCGTCTGCGAGGTGGTGATGGCATTACGCGCAACCTCCTCCACGGCCGTGGTCATTTCGGTGACGGCGGTGGCGGCCTGCTCCAGCTCCTGGCCCTGCTGGCGCAGGTTGTTGGCACTTTCCTCGGTGACGGTATTCAGCGCCGTGGCGGCTGCGTCCAGTTGCCTGGCACAACTGCTGATCTGCCCCAGGGTGTCGCGCTGGCTCTGCTGCATGCGTTCAAGTTCATGGAACAGCTGGCCGATCTCGTTACCGCCCTGCCCCTGCACCGGCACGCTCAGGTCGCCACCGGCAATGCGCTGAAAGTGCCGACCAGCTTCGCGCAGCGGGTGCAGCACGCGCTGGGCAACAAAGGCCCAGCACAGCGCCGCCAACAACAGCGTCACGCCCAGCAGCCCCAGGCTCAGCATTTGCGCACGCGCCAGGCGCCGGTCGGATTCCAGCATGATCTGCTGACCGCGCTCACTCAATGCGCCGACCAGTTGCTGGCGCAGCGCCTGCAGCCGGCCCATGGCGTTGCCGGCGTCGGTGTTGACCTTGAAATACTGCTCGAGCGAACGTTGACGGGTTGCCTCACGCTGCCCGGCGACCGCCTTGGCATACTCGCCATAGGTGGCCTGCAGCGCGGTTGCCAGTGCGTGCAACGCAGGCTCGCGGGCGTTTTCGACAAACTCGTCCACCAGCTTCTGGCTCTTGTCGTTCAGCTCGACCGACAGCGCCATGCGCTTGTTGGCGCTTTCCTCATGACCACCCAGCTGCTCGATGAAGCCCGAGGACACATTGGCACTGGCGCGAATCGCCATCAGCAACGCATTGTTCAACCGGTCCGACTGGTGCGCGGTCTGGTCCAGTTCGGTGATCTGCTGGTCGCTGCCTACCGCCGCCCGCCAGGCACTGACGGTGGAAAACAGCAGGGTCACGCTGAACAGCGACAGCACCCATAACATTCCGGTGCGGATCTTCAGGTTGGCAAGCATGCGGGCAGTACTCCTTGTTGGCACCACTTCTGGTCGATGATTCGACGGTGGGTGTGCTGCTATCGGAGGTACTGCCTCAGGCTTGAGGCGCCGGAGTGCGGTTATGGGCGGTAACCGAACAGATGTTGTCGAGGCAAAGACCGGGCAACAGGCAACAAATCGCCCAGGCGGGAACTTCAACGCTCCAATTCGGTCGATAGCATCCCCTCGCCCTCCAGCCAGGGGCTTGCCCAAGCCCTGTCGAGTCTACCGCCGATGCCCAGCACACCTGTTCTGTCAGCCCTGCTCCTGTTGTTCAGCGCAATCACGGCACAGGGCGCACTGGCCGGCGAACGCTACGCGCCCGCACGCAGCAACAATGCCACGACGGTGCTGATCGAAACCGCCTCGCAACAATATGCCGACGGCCAACTGGACCAGGCGGCAGCCACCCTGGAGCGTGCGCTGCACATTCAGCCGAACAACCCGGCAACGCTGCACTACCTTGGCGTTCTGCGCCTTCAGCAAGGGCAGTATGAACAGGCCGAAACCCTGGCGCTTCGCTCCAACCTGCGTGTTGGCAACAATCACGCACTGCGCAGCCGCAACCTGCAGCTGATAGAAGCCGCGCACAAGGCCCAGGGCTCGGGCATGCTGCCGACGGCTGCACACTGACGGCGATCAGACTGCGCGTCAGGCCACCATCGACCTGCTTTGCACCCACGCGCATTACCCGGTAAAGTCGGCGCCAGGGCGCTGGCTGCGCCTGCGGTCCGCGCCAAGGGGTTTCCCGAGTCATGCGTCATCACATTCCCATACCAGCTCCCGGCTTGTCGGCGGACCGAGCCCCAAAGGAGTTGGCATGCCCGCCATCAATGCATCCCGCCACCACGGCCTGCTCGACCTGCCCGCCTTGCGCAAACGCGCCAAACGCTTGCTCGCCGCCCTGAAAAACCACGAGGCCGACGACACCCGCGAGCAGCTACGCGCGCTCGGCCTGCCTGGCCCTGACTACCGGCTTGCCGATACCCAATGGCTGGTGGCCCGCGAGGCCGGTTTTGCCAGTTGGCCCAAGCTCAAGGCCCATGCCGATGCTGTCGCTTTCGCGGCACGCCACCCTGGCTTCACCGCCGATGACGAGGCAGCCGTGCAGCATTGGCGCTGCGGCAACGACATCGCCCACAGCTTGCGCACGGCCGGTTTTGCCGGTGCCTTCCAGATGTTCGAGGACCCCATGGTCATGGGGCCCGTCTGCGCACTGCCCGAGGAGCAGTATTGGCAGGCTCGGGCCGCTTACATACAGCAGGCGTTCAACCTGAGCATTCAGGACGTTGAGCAACGACAAGCGGCACAGCGCACCGCCCTGGCCGGGTTGAACAGCGACAGCAAGATCGTGCTGTGGTGCGAGGGTGACGCTTACGACCAGCTGTTCCTGATCCGCGTACTCGCCAGCCTGCCCAGCCTGCCTCGCCGCCTGGAGCTGATCGAAATCACCCAGGTACCTGGCGTCGAGCGCTTCATCGGTATCGGCCAGCTGGCCCCGGACCTGCTCGCCTGGCTATGGCCACAACGTCGCGCGCTGGGTGAGGACGTGCTGGCTCTGGCCCGCCAGGCATGGGCAGCCTATACCGCGCCTGACCCAAGGGCCTGGGCTGTCCTGGCGGGCATCCAGCATGCGGCCTTGCCGTTGCTGAGCCGGGCCCTTGCGCGGCAACTTCAGGAACTACCGGGGGCGAACGACGGCTTGAGCCTCACCGAGCGCCTGTTGTTGCGCGTTCTGGCGTCACGCGGCGAACTGCCGGCCGGACGTGTGTTTGCCCAGTTGATGATGCAGGATGAACCGCTGCCTTACCTGGGCGACATGATGTTCCATGTTTTGCTGCAGCCCCTGATCCATGCACCGCACCCGCTGCTGCTGGAAGGCCCGGGCGAGTCTTGGGCGCAACGGCCGTTGCGGCTGACCGCACTTGCCGAGCAGGTGCTCGCGGGGCAGGCGCATTGGCTTGACCACAACCCTGCGCAGCGCTGGGTGGGTGGAGTGCTTATCAATGCCGCGGACAGGCCCTGGGTGGTCAGCGAACAAGGCGAAGTATGGCAGCGCAAATAGCCCGCTCAAGCCTGATCAGGTAACGCGGTGGATGGCACCGGCGTTGCCGGTGTTCGCGGGCATGCCCGCTCCCACAGGAACCGAGGGTAGCCGAAACCAGCGCCATACCTGTGGAAGCGACTGCGCCCGCGAAGCAGGCGACGCGATCTAGGGCACCGGCAAGTCAGCCCTCATGGAACTACCCCTAACTCATTGCATTAGCAGGGACCCTGTGGGAGCGGCTTTAGCCGCGAACACCGGCGCAGCCGGTGCCATGCACCGCGTTGGATTCTTCGCGGCTAAAGCCGCTCCCACAGGGTACGCGGACCGCTTGCGAATTCAGTTCTCTACTCGACAGCGCAGCCCAAAGGGCTGGGTGATCGCCCACAGGGATTGCGCTGGACCGATGTTGCAATCGCCTTCGCCGCTTGCGCCAAACGTTGTGTAGCCAGCCGGATTTCATCCATGTCCAGCGAGGCGAAACCGAGGCGCAGGGCATTTTCCGCATGACCAGACGGCGAAAACTGCCGGCCACTGCGTACCACCAGGTCCAACTCCAACGCCTTGCCAACCAACTGATCCACATCGATCCCGTCAGCAAACCTCACCCACAGTGCCAGCCCACCTTCCGGCTCGCGCACGGTTACCTGCTCGCCAAAGGCATCGTGCAAGCAAGCCAACAGGGTCTCTCGACGCCGGCGATACTCCCGGGCAACCCGACGCAAGTGCTTCTTCAGCTCGCCATCATTGATCAAGTCCGCCAGCATCTGCTGCATCACCGCATCGCCCTGCCCCAGGGTCAGCGTCGCCCTGCGTTCGAGCGCCGCAGCCACCTCCGCCGGCGCCACGATGAAACTGCAACGGAACGTACTGCCCAGGGACTTGGACAATGAGCCAATGTAGATCACGTGCCGCTGCTGACGGTCGCTCGCCAGCGGCAGGTAAGGCCGCCCGGCGAAGTGGTACTCATGGTCGTAGTCTTCCTCGACCACGCAAAAGTCATGCTGCCGCGCCAGCTCCAGCAGCTGCTGTCGGCGCCCGGCAGGCAGGCTGACCGTGGTCGGGAACTGGTGATGGGGAGTGATGTACAGCATGCGCACCTGGTGCAACCGGCACAGTGCATCGATCTGCTCGACCCGGCAGCCCTCGTCATCCAGGTCCACGGTGACCAGCCGGGCGCCCAGCTGGCGGAAGATCTCCCACGCGGGCGGATAGCTCAGGCGTTCGACCAGCACAACGTCACCGGGCTTGAGCAGCACGCTGCCCACCAGGTACAGCGACATCTGCACGCCCTGGGTCAGGCAGATATGCTCGGCGCCAACGTTCAGGCTGCGATTGTGCCGCAGCATGTCGGCCAAGGCGCTGCGCAGGGAGTGGCTGCTGCACGCACTGCCATGGCGCACGGTGTTGGCGGCAAAGCTGTTGCGCAAGGCGTTACGGTAATAACGGTGCAGAACGGTCTGCGGCAGCAGGCGGTGGTCACAGGCACCGTTGTCGAAGAACAACGCACCCGGTCGGTCCTGCTGCGCGGCAGCCTGTTCGTTGGCCGCGAAGTAGGCAACGGCAGGCTCCTCCTGTAGCACCAGGGCAAAGGGCTGCGCTGCGTCGGGCTCGGCCAGGGTGCCAGCCGCCAGCTGCCGACTGACGAAGGTGCCACGGCGCTGCACGCTTTCCAGCCAGCCCTTGGTCTCGGCTTCCTCATAGGCGAGGATCACCGTCTTGCGATTGACGTTCAGCAGTTGCGCCATTTCCCGCGTGCCGGGCAACGGCGTACCGGGGCGCAGACGGCCCTCGGAGATCGCGGCTACCAGGCCCTCGACGATCTGCCTGTACGAAGCCTGCGGCTGCGCCCCGTCGAGCTTGAGCAGCGGCTGCCATTTGCGAAGCTGGACCATGTGAATTAACCGAAACTGGAGGTTCTACTGGTCCTGGACTATAGCAACAATCGAACCTCCACTTGCCCCGAGGTGCCCATGCAGAACCGCCACGTCATTGAATTGTCGCCCTCGGGCAAAACCTTCGACGCCAGCCAGGAGCTGCTGCTCGATGCCATGCTCGCCAGCGGCCTGCCGGTGCCCTTCTCCTGCCGCCGCGGCGCCTGCGGGTCGTGCAAGGTCAAGGTGGTGTCGGGGCAGTATCGGCACAAGCAGCGGACGGCAGACATGCCCGCGCCCTGCTACCCCCTCGCCGCCGACGAAATGTTGCTGTGCCAGAGCCACGCCTGCAGCGACATGCGCCTGGAAATCCCCGGCTGGTCCCTGGAAACCCAGACGCTGGAAATCCACGCGCAGGTTCATGGCAAACGCGAACTGAGCGCCGATATCATCGAACTGGTGCTGCAGCCTGCACAGCCGTTGGCGGTACGGGCTGGCCAGTACGTACGCTTTCGGCTCGACAACGGCGATAGCCGCTGTTTTTCCATCGCCAACCTGCCCGCCCAGGACCAGGGGCAACTGGTGTTTCACATCCGCAAGGTAAGCGGCGGCCTGTTTACCGAACGCCTGCTGCCAACCCTGCAAGCAGGTGACAGCTTGAAACTTGAAGGGCCGGTGGGTGCCTGCACCTGGCAGCACGAGGACCAGCGGCCCCTGGTGCTGTTCGCCACTGGCACAGGTTACGCCGGCATCAAGCCATTGCTGCTGACCGCCCTGGCAGGTGATGCCGAGGTCACGTTGTACTGGGGCGGCAGATCGGATGCCGACTTCTATGACCGTGAGTTTCTCGACCAGGCCAGCCGTGCACACGCTCACTTTCGCTGGCACCCGGTGCTGGCGGACCAGGCGCGCGTGCAGCAGGTGGCGCTGGCCCAGGCCCATCGCTGGGCCGACACCCAGGTCTATGCCTGCGGCAATGTCACGATGATCAGCCAGGTTCGCGAGCAGTGCCTCGCAGCAGGCCTGCAGCCCCATCGTTTTGTCGCGGAGGCTTTCGTTGCCAGCGGCGCACTGGCGCCCGCGGCTTCAACAGCCAACCCATTGCACCCGGAACTGGAAAAAGTCGGCCCGCGCTACTCGCTGGATGGCATGCTCGCTGCCCGCGAGCAGTCGGTACGGGCCGTGACAGCGATCGCCAGCCAGCTGAAAGTCGGCATGACCACCGCCCAGGCGCTGGAGATGGCCGCGCAAACCTTGCAGGCGATGGGCGCATCGCACACCTGGCACCCGACCTACATCCGCTTTGGCGACGACACCGTGCGCACGCCGCGCCAAGGCATTGATCTGCAACGTGTATTACGTAACACGGATATCGTCGTGGTCGATGTCGGCCCGGTATGGGATGGCTATGAGGGCGACTATGGCGACACCTTCGTGTTCGGCCAGCACGAACTGCACCACGCCTGCGTCAAGGCACTGCATGAAGTGTTCGACGAAACCCGCCAGGCCTGGGGCCGTGGCCTGACCGGGCGCGAACTGTACGACTTCGCCGAGCGCAGTGCCCAGGCAAAAGGCTGGCAGCTGGAGCGCAACCTGGCCGGGCATCGCATCGCCGACTTCCCGCATGTGCTGTATGGGCAGGACAAACTGGCCGAGGTGGAAATCGTCCCGAGCGAAGTGGTGTGGGTGCTGGAGATCCAGTTGTGCCACCCTACCGAGCCGGTCGGGGCGTTTTTCGAAGACATCCTGATTGGCGAGGCCAGGCCGCTTTCACAGATTCAGAAGCAAGCGATCCGCGTACCCTGTGGGAGCGGCTTTAGCCGCGAAGAATCCAACGCGCTGCATGGCACCGGCTGCGCCGGTGTTCGCGGCTAAAGCCGCTCCCACAGGGGCTCTGCTGATTCAATGAGTTATGTGCCGTGCTATCTCAAGCACCGAGCGAATCCAGCACGCCTTGCAGCTTGCCCCGGGTCATCTCGGTGCACGGCTGCATGGGCTCTCGCAGTTCGTCGCTCATCAACCCCTGCAGCTGCAAGGCCGCCTTGACCACAGCCGGGTTGGGCTCGGCAAAGGCCATCTTCATCCACGGCAGCAACTGGTAGAACGTGCCGCGCGCGGCTACCCAGTCGCCATGGTCGACCTGCTGCAGCATGCGCACGTACAAGTCGGCGCGTACATGCGCCGAAGCCGAAATGGCCCCTGCGCCACCCAGGCACAGGTTGTTGAAGATCTGCATGTCCTCACCGGCCAGCACCTGGGCGTGGCCGTCCTGGATCAGGGCCATGGTGGTCTCGCTGTCACCGCCGCAGTCCTTCACCGCCGCGATGCGCGGGTGGCGCACGATGCGGCGCAGGGTTTCACGCTCGATGCGTACCCCGGTGCGGTAGGGGATGTCGTAGACGATCACCGGCAGGCTGGCGGCATCCGCCACGGTGCTGAAGAACGCCTCGATGCCGGCCTGCGAAGGCCGGATGTAGCACGGTGCAGGGACCAGCAGCCCGCCAATGTCACGCCGCTGGATTTCAGCCTGGAAGGCCAACAGCTCGCGCAGGTTGTAGCCCGACAGGCCCATCACCACCCTGCCCGGCTCCACCCAGGCCAGCACAGCGTCCAGCACGGCCAGTTGCTCGGCCTTGGACAGCGCCGCTGCCTCGCCCGTGGTACCGCATACCACAAAACCGGCCACACCCTCTTCGAGCAGCTTCTTCACCAGCTTTTCCAGGGCGGCGAAGTCGATTTCATTGGCGCGCATTGGCGTGACGAGGGCGATCCAGATACCACGGAAATTCGACATGCAAAAACTCCTGATGTTGACCGAAAGTCAGCGTCAGCAGGGCGAAGAGTCGAAGTGGTCTGGCAGGGATACCTGGCGCCTTCTGTCTCGTCAGCCCACCTGACGAGACAGCGCGCCTCGGTCAGATGAGCGGCTGTTTCTTGGATTTCTTGGCAACGGCAACGCACGCGTCTGCCTGGGCGATGAAGCCCGAAGCGAAAATGGCGTGGTTGGAAATGGACATGCCGGCAAGCCCGTTGCTTGGATATGGCTGGATAATGGTGGCGCGGCGCACTCGGTGTCAACACCGAGATAGCAAACCCATCCGGCTGCGCTGGTGTTCAATGCCAAAGCCGCACAGAGATCTGTGGGCCCGATCTTGTACAAGAGGTATTTGATCAATCCAGCATCCACCCTGCATCACCCTCCTCCAGCACACCACCGTGATCCGTCCGGTCACCTTTACGCGCCACGGCCGCGCCCTCGACCAGGAAATGCTCAGCCCCACTCTCGATCACGGCGCCGCACGTGGTCCGATCCCCCACCCTGGCAACCGCCCTGCCATTGAAGGTGTACGTGGCACTGCCGCTTTCTACCTGGTTGATGCCATGCAGCGGGCAGACATGTCGATGGCCTACCAGTACGACAGGGTTCATTGGGCTTCTCCTTCTGATGGCCCGGTACGAGATTCACGGTCCATGTCCTCCGGCCAATGAACCTTGGGTGCCAGGCAATGCATGTGGCTCAGGCCATCGTCGTCGTTCCAGTCACGGGGTGGGTGCACGAACTTCGGCAGGGCTTCGGGGCCTTGCTGCATGAATAGCCGGGCGATGGCCCAGTAGGCTTCGCCGTGGTAGAGGTCGTGGGTGAATAACACGCGGTCGATGACTTCGTCGGTGTCCGGGTTGCGAACCGACAGCATGACGTTTTCGATCAGCCCACCGTGGCCGGGGGCGTAGACTCGGTAGACTTCGGCGGTTACGTCGTCCCAGTTGTAGGCGACCGGTTTGACGCCCCAGTGTTTGCGGCTGAACAGGAAGAGGTAGTTGCATCTGAATTGATAAACATAGATCTTTCGACGCAAGCGATTAAAACGTATTGGTTCGTCTCGTGGAAGTGCCAAGTCTAGCCGGACAAATGAAAAGACGACCCATATGCAGATTAGAGGCCCGAGTATCAAGATTAGCTTCATAATCCAATCGAAGGCCTGACTGTAATCAATGAGGCCCCAATACACTTGTACAGCTACAAAAAACAAGAACAGCAGCGTCGGAATGCCAAGCAAGGCCAATACACCTCGTAGACGGACTGTAGATCGAGGCAACTCCATGTATACATCATCAGCATGGTTTGGTGGCGGATTAATATCGTTCAAACTCAAGAGAGATGTGGGTGCTTCGTGGGCGCTCGGTAGATCGTAGCGCCAGGCTGGCGCACGTCTCATTAGCACTCTTGGCTCATGCGTCGTCATTTGCCCTCCGGTTACATACCTCAATATACGCACTTTCAATTTCTCGGTCCGGCCAGTACATTACCAGCAATGTTGCTGCGACAATGGAGTGCGCTCCAATTGTCGGCATGAGTTCTATAAGGCCTGAGATAGCCAATTGGGACCGGTCATTACCCTCCGAAAAAGAAGAGTACTTTTTATCAATATTAAAGTCGCTTTTATAGTCGGGCAGCCTAGGCGGAGAAAAGCCAGGGAAGCTGGCCGACTTGGAAGAGCCAGTTGAGCGACGTGCATGAAACTCATCCACGACCAGCGTCTCTCCTCCCGTGTAGTCCGGGAACTGGCCATCACCTCGACGATGGACTGTCAGGCACCACCGATATGCCGACATTCCGTCTTTGTACTGAGGTAGGATTATCTTGAATTTTATTTTTTGTTTCCGTTCAAGACCGGTCAACCCTCCGATCCTTGGAGTGGCCGGGTCGCTTACCAGATTCGCTTCGAAGTGGAATTCTGCCTGTACACCTAGCGTGGCGGCGTTGAGCTCCGCAAATGCGATGTCTGCGTATTCCGGGCTTCTCCAGTGAATGACTGGCGTCTCATCTGCCTTTCCAAAACAGCACCGTCGGGCCCACCGTTCCAGAGCGGATGACTCATTCTCTTCAGCGCTTTTGCTAAGCGTATAGGCAGTCAACGCCAGCACTACAGCGAGGCCTACGGGTCCCCATACAGTGGAACTTAATGCTGTTCCAGCGACGGCAATGGCGCTGGCCCCGTAAAAACCTGCAGCCAACCAGTATCGTATCGCTGCTGCACCATCTCCTGCTGCCGATGCACGTTTAGCAGCAGAAACTGCCTGTGCTGCCTCAACAAACCCGACGACAGCGCCTATTACAGCACCGATCTTTATCAAGGTCTCGCCTGTGGCAGTAGCACCTTTGGCCCATGGCATACCCTTATAGGCACTTGCCCGCAACATGAGCCCAACCAGTTCGATATGCCCTCCCAACACTCCCAAGTACGATCCTTGCAACGCCAACTTGGCCTCATACGCCTTCGGCCCAATCTCCGCTTCCGCCTTTTCCTGATTCCTGCCAAGGCTGTCCTGCTGCAGATACAACCCGCCTATCGCCAGCAGAACCTCCCAGCTGCCAGCGACCCCGCGCAACCCGGAAAAACCGGTTCTAACCAATCGGGCCGCCTGCTGCGTCGTGATCTTCATCCCCTGCAACAACCTGCGCGCATCGGTTTCCAACGTCCCCGCTGCCACCGAGATATCCACCAGTGCAAGCTGTGCCGCGCTGCTCGCCTGGGTTACGCCCATGTTGGCTTCCTGGAACAACCGGCCATGCACTTCCTCGGCCTTGCC